>CAYGWM010000126.1:0-10598 GCA_964353555.1 uncultured Spirochaetales bacterium | reverse complement strand
TCGACCGCCCCGACTTCAAGGAAGGCGTGACGTCGTTCCTCGAAAAGCGGAACCCCGACTTCGCGCGCATCTAGTTCCCGCGTAGCGAGCCAACGGCGAGCGGCGAGGTCACAAGGCCGTTCCCGCGTAGCGAGCCAACGGCGAGCGGCGAGGTCGATCAGGCCTAGCCGGGCGGATCGGGCTCGACGGGCGCCGGCGCCTCGAACACCGACGAGCGGCGATAGACGTCGCCCAACTCGTCGACGAACACCTTGACGACGGCGGCGCCCGGCACGGCGATCAGCAGCCCGAGGAAGCCGAATAGATCGCCGCCGATCAGCAGCGCGACGATCACCACGGCGGGATGCAATCCTACGCTCTGGCCGACGATGCGCGGTGTCAGCACGAAGCCCTCGAGCATCTGGCACACGGCGTACCAGCCGACCACCGCGCCGAGGTGCCAGTCGAAGCCGAACTTCAGGATGGCGAGCACCGTCGCGGTCGAGAGCGCGACGGCGCCGCCGAGATACGGGACCAATGCGAGCACGCCCGCGACGATGCCGACGCCGAGCGCGAGGTCGATACCGATGATCGTGAAACCGATCGCGTAGAGCGCGCCGAGCGACGCTGCGACCAGCAGCTGCCCGCGCAGGAAGCCCGACACCAGGCGATCGACGGTGCGCGCTTTGTCGAACACGTAGTCGCGGTGGCGCGGCGGCACCCACGACCCGATGCGCACGACGATCGAGTCGAACTCGACGAGCAGGTAGTACGTGAGAATCGGAATCACCAGCAGCCCTACGAGCGCGCCGAGCGAGCCGGTGAGCGTCGCGAACGCGCCGCTGAGGAGCTTGCGCAGCGCCTCGAGTGGCAGCGGGATCTCGCCGCTGCGCACGCTCCCGAGCAAGTCCTCGAAGGTGTGCGGCAGCTGGATGCCGAAGCGCTGTTCGATGCTCGGAATCGCCACCGTGACGAGTTGGTCGAGATAGTCCGGCATGCGCTCGGCCAGCCCGCTCACTTCGCGCTGCAGCTTCGGCAACACGAACAAGATTCCGCCGAGGAATACGCCACCCACCAGCGCGAGCAGCACGAAAATCGCGATACTGCGCCGCACGCGGTGCGCCTCGAAGCGGTCGATGATCGGATCGATCAGGTACGCGATCACGAACGCGGCGGCGAGCGGCGTCAGCGCCCCCTTCATCACGAAGAACGACGCGAACACCAGTGCGGCGACGACGGCGCCTACGATCGCGCGCCGCGCGGCGCGCGCTACGAAATCGCGATCCGAGTCGTGATCGGACCCGGAATCAGGCGCGTGTTCCGGCTCTGCCCCCATGCGACGCAGGCTACCATTGTGCAATGCTCCGCGCGCCGTGCACCCCATCTTGTTCCGCATCGGAAGCTACGAGGTCCCGAGCTACGGCGTCGCACTCACGCTGGCGTTCGCGGTCGGCATCTGGCTCGCGCGGCGGCGCGCGGCCGCGCGCGGCATCGACGAAGAGAGCGTGATCGACGTCTGCATGCTGATCCTGGTGACTTCGATCATCGGTGCGCGGCTGCTCTGGGTCGCGACGCACACCGATCAGTTCCAGCCGCCGCACGGTGCCTGGAGCGAGGCGCTGAACCCATTCCGCGGCGGTTCGTATGTCGGCTTCGGGGGCCTCTCGGTGCTCGGCGGCGTCGTGCTCGCCACGCTCTCGGCGCTGGCCTTCATGCGCTGGAAGGGGTTGCCGGTGCTGCGCACGGCCGACGTGCTCGCGCCGTCGGTGGCGCTCGGCCAGGGCATCACGCGGATCGGCTGTCTGCTGAACGGCTGCTGTTTCGGGCTGCCCTGCGACTCGTGGTTCTGTCTGCGTTTTCCGGGCGGCAGTCCGGCCGATGTGGCCTTCCACGACCACGCCTTGCACGCGACGCAGCTCTACTCGTCGGCAGCTGGTTTCGCGTTCTTCGTCGTGCTCTCGCTGCTGCTGCGACGACATCTGTTCGACGGCGCGGTCTTCGGCGCGTTCCTGGTCCTCGTCGGCGTCGAGCGCCTGCTGCTCGACCTGGTGCGACACCAGGATCCGTCGGTTGTGTGGTTCCAGATCGGCAGCACGGACTTCGGTGCGAACCAGGGCGTCAGCGCCGCGCTGCTGGGGGTCGGAATCGCTGTACTCGCGATGCTGGCCTCGCGTCGTCCCCGTTCGCAGCCGGCGTGATCGCGCGCGCCGAGCGCGTTGCGGGGCGACCGGATTGAAGTTGCTGGTGATCGGCAATCCGGCGGCCGGGACCGGGCGCGGCCGCGAGCGCACCGCGCGTCTGGTCCGCGCGCTCGAAGCGCGCGGCCACGCGGTCGAGCTCTTTGCAACGCGCGCGCCCGGCGACGCGCGCCGCCGTGTCGCGGAGTGCGAAGGCATGGTCGATCGCATCGTCGCGGCGGGCGGCGACGGCACGCTCAACGAAGTCGTGAACGGCCTCGCAGATCCGAGCACCACGCCGATCGCGCCGCTCGCGCTCGGCACCGCCAACATGGTGGCGGTTGCGCTCGGCGTGCCGCGCGATCCGGACGAGTTGGCGATGATCGTCGAGCGTGGCGCGGTTCGACGCATCGACATGGGCTGCGTCGGCACGACGCGCTTCCTCGGTGTCGTCGGCGTCGGCTTCGACGCGCTGGTGACCGAGGAGGTCCGCGCGGCCCGGCGCGGCCCGCTCGGCTACGCCGGCTACGCGCTGCCAATCCTCCGCGCACTGCGACGCTACGAACCGCCGCGGCTTTCGGTTCGTCTCGATGGCGGCGACCCGATCACGTGCGGCTTTGCGATCGTCGCGAAGCTGCCGAACTATGGAGGCCTCTTCGCGGTGACGCCCGACGCGCGCACCGACTCCGGCCACCTCGATCTGTGCCTGTTCCGCAACGCCACGATCGGCGGCCTCGTCAGCATCGTGTGGCCTTCGTGGCGCGGCACGCTCGCGAAACGCGACGACGTGGTCGTCACCACGGCGACCCGCATCGCGATCGAGTCGGCCGGCTCCAAACCCGCATCGGTACAGGTGGACGGCGACGCATGGGGCACGACACCGATCGAGATCACCATCCAGCCGCGCGTCGTGCCGATGCTGGTGCGGGGCTAGCCTGCAGCCGGACCCAGCTCGCGGCGCGCGGCTTCGCAGCATTCGTCGAGCGTCGCGACCGCGCGCAGCAGATTCGCGCTCATGATGCGCGCGCGTTCCTTGATCTTCTCGGCGCCGTTCTCGACCGTCTGCGCGCTCTTCTGGATCTCTTCGAGTCCCTCGAGCTGCTTCTCCACCGAGCGGATCGAGCGGTCGAAGGCGTCGAAGTCGATCTGCGGGTGGTCGCCCTGCCGGGCGCGCGTGCAGAGCGCGCGCGCCACCGCGAGTGCGGCTTCCAGAAAGACGTCGCTCGCCTCGTCATCGGCGTCCCAGACGACGAAGAGATCCGGGCCGATCACGCGGAAGCGCTCCCAGCCTTCGGGCGCCGTGCGCGCCGAAAGCACGAAGAGACCGACCTCGGCGCGGCGGTTCTTGCGCGCAATCTCGACCTCTTCGCGCGCCCCGACGAGCCGGTAGCTCGCGTCTTCCTTCGCCTCGACGGCGATGCGCGCGCCCGCGGCGCGGTGCTCGGGACCGAGTTCGACCACCGCGTCGCCGACCTTGCAGTTGTTGATCGAGCCGGTCGTCTGCCCGGTTTCTTCGAAGATGTCGCCGGCTTCTTGCGCGCGGCGCTCGATCCATCCGAGCAACGCGCCCTCGAACTCGTGGCCGTGCGCGGTGGACTTCGCATTCGCCGCTCGCGTCGCAGTGAGTTTGCCCAGTTCCACTTCCACCTTCTTCTGGAACTCGCTGAAGTTCTCGCTCATCTGCGTCGTGTTGGCCATCAACTCGCGGCGCAGCCGCGCCAGCGCGGACGTCTCCGAGTCGAGCGTGAACTCCTCGGTGATCTGCTGCTGCGCGCGCTCGACGCGGTGCACGAGCCGCGACAATGCGGAGTTCTCGTCGTCGAGCGAGAACTCGCGCACCACTTCGCCGATGCGTTCCTGCAGCGCATCGCCGAGCTTGCCGTGGCTGCCCTTCAGCTCCTCGACGAGGCGGGCGAGGGCGCCTTCGCGGTTGTCGAGCGAGAACTCGCCGAGGATCACCCTGCGCTGCCCGCCGAGCGCGTCGTCGACCAGCTTCGTGATGCCCGCGATGATGCCGTCGCCGCTGTTCGGGTCGAGCGTTCGCAGCAGCACACTGTCGGCGCCGACGTGACGCGCGAGCGTCTGCGCCAGCGCCGAATCCGATCCCTCGACGTGGCCCTTGATCACGCGCGCCAGCTCGCCGTCGTCCTCGACCAGCCGCTGCACGCGTTCCGCGAAGCGGCCGTCCTTCGGATCGAAGTACTCGCGCAGCACCGCGGTGACGTCGTGACCGATGCGGTTGCGGTGCTCGTCGAGCCCCGTTCGCAGTTCGAGCAGCATGCGCTCCACCTCTTCGCGCACCGAGCGAACGTCGATCTGCCCGCGCACGGTGCGCAGCGACAGCACGCCGATCCGCAGCGCCGCGAGTGCGAACTCGGCGCGCTCGCGCGGATCGGCGAGTGCGCGCAGTTCGTCGATCACCTCGCGATCGCGCACGCGCAGTTGCAGATCGAGCGTGTCCGCGACGAGCGCCGCTTCGGGTTCGAAAGCGGGCTCGTGCGTGCCGCCGAAGGACAGCTCGGGACTGGGACTCTTCATGGCGTTCCTCCGCGTCCGATCCAGGCTGCGGTCGGCGCGCGACAGATTCGGTCACATCGGGACGGGGAGGGGAGGCCCGCGCGATGTCCATGGATGGAGGAGCGGGAACGATGGCAGTCTAGGCGCAGCGGCGGGATGTCGCCCGCTTCGTTACCGGGGGTGGGATAGACTGCCGCGAACCACGAGCCCGCGAAGGAACCCGCATGCCCGAGACCCCCACCTGGATCCGCTGGGAGACGCTCACCAAGCGCCAGTTCGACAGGATCGACCGCAAGAACGCGGTCGTCTTCGTGACTTGCTCGCCGCTCGAAGTGCACGGGCCGCACCTGCCGCTCGGCGCCGACGCGCTCGAAGGCGAGGGACTCGCAGAGCGCACGCTGCGCTTCCTGCCCGAGGCGCATCGCGGGCGAGTCTTTTTGAAGCTGCCGTTCGTGTACGCCGCCTGCGACGGCGTGCCGCAGCCGGGCACGATCGCGTTCCGCGCATCGACGACGATCCGCGTGCTCGAAGACATGGGCCGCTCACTCGCCGCCCAGGGTTTCCAGAACGTGATGGTCTCGAACTTCCACGGCAGCCCGCGCCATTTCCTGGCGATCGAAACCGCCTGCGACCGCGTCTCGCGCGAACGCGGCATCCGGATGGTGTCGGTGTTCTCGCTGATGCTGTCGCGGCTGAACGGCGGCGGCTCCGAGCTGGGCGACGTGCTCGGCCACCTGCCGGGCGTCAACAAGGCGGACTTCGACGGCGACACGCACGGCGGTCTGGTCGAGACCTCGCAGCTACTCGCGCTGCATCCCGAGTGGGTCGATCCCGACTACAAGACGCTGCCGCGCCGCACAGTCGACCTCTGGCTCGCGGAGAAGGGGCGCGCGAAGCCGAAGACGGCGCGCGGCAAGCTCGCGTCGATCCCCGACATGTTCGACGGCTTCAAGGCCGGTATCGCGTACTTCTGCGAAGAGACCTATTCAGGCGCACCGGGCGGCGCATCGGCGGAGATCGGCGAGAACATCCTCGACCTGCTCGCGGAGAAGACCGCGGGCGCGATCGCGGAAGTGCTCGACGGCACGCTGCCGCACGATCGCTGGCATTCCCCGCTCTGGAAGCTGCGCCACGTCTTCGTGAACCCGGTCGCGGTGAAGATCGCCGACACGCTCCTCAACGTCCCCAAGACAGTGAGCTGAACCATGCCGCGCTACGCCTACGAACGTCTCACCGCTCTCGACAATTCGTTCCTCGTGCTCGAGCGGCCCAACGCCTACATGCACGTCGCCTCGACGATGATCTTCGAGTCGGGACCGCTGAAGCGACCCGACGGCGGCGTCGATGCCGACGCGATCCGTGCGATGATCGGCGCGTCGCTGCACGAAATCCCGCGCTACCGGCAGCGCCTCGCGTGGATTCCGTTCGAAAACCACGCGGTGTGGGTGGACGACGAGAACTTCCAGCTCGAGTACCACGTGCGGCACACGAGTCTGCCGCGCCCCGGATCCGAGGAGCAGTTGAAGCGGCTCTCGGCGCGCGTGATGCAGCAGCATCTCGACCGTTCGCGTCCGCTCTGGGAGATCTGGATCGTCGAGGGCATCGAGAAGGACCGCTTCGCGCTGATCTCGAAAGTGCATCACTGCATGGTGGACGGCGTCTCGGGCGTCGACCTGATGAAGGTACTGATGAGTCTCTCGCCCGATGCGACGGTGCCCGCCGAGTCGCCGCGCTTCATGCCGCGACCGGCGCCGTCGGCGATCGAGCTGATGCGCCACGAGTGGATGCGCCGCGCGAGCTTCCCGCTGGCCGCGCTGCGCGATCTGCGGCGTCTCGCGAGCGAAGCCCAGGACACGCGCCAGGAACTGATCGTGCGGCTGCGCGCCGCCGCCGAGACGCTCGGCGCGACACTGCGCTCGGCGTCGCCGACGCCGCTCAATCGCCCGATCGGTCCGCACCGCCGCTTCGACTGGATGACGATGGCGCTCGCCGACGTGAAGGCCGTGCGCAAAGCCTGCGGCGGTTCGCTGAACGACGTGGTGCTCACCGTCGTCACGGGCGCCGTGCGACGATTCCTCGATCGGCGCGGCGTGCGCACGAAGGGGCTCGACTTCCGCATCCTGGCGCCCGTCTCGGTGCGCTCGGCAGGCGAATCGGGCGCGCTCGGCAATCGCGTGTCGGCATGGGTCGTGCCGCTGCCGGTGGGTGAGGACGATCCGCTCGAGCAGCTGAAGGCAATCGCCGCGCACACCGCGCAGCTGAAGGACTCGAAGAGCGCCGTCGGCGCCGAGGTGCTGACCGGCGCGCTCGATTGGACGCCGTCGCAACTGCTGGCGCTCGGCGCGCGCAATGCGACGCGCCTGCTGCCGTTCAACATGGTGGTGACGAACGTGCCGGGTCCGCAGATCCCGATGTACATGGCGGGCGCCCGGATGCTGGAGATGTATCCGCACGTTCCGCTGATGGACAACCTCGGGCTCGGCATCGCGCTGCTCTCGTACGACGGCCACATCTACTGGGGCTTCAATGCGGATTACGACGTCGTGCCGGATCTCGAGGACTTCGTCGCGGGCACGCGCGATGCGCTCGCCGAGTTGATGCGAGCGGCGCGGCCGCGGTCATCGCGGGGCTGAAGCGCGCGATCGCAGAGACTCGGGTGCAAGGCGAGTCGAAGCGAGACGTCAGCGAATGGCGCCTTCCGTAATGCGTTGGCGCTGGACTCCATCCCTTTCGATCGCGGTGGCTCGCGTGTTCACCCCCAGCCGGACGCATTTGCATGGCACGCGCGCGGTCAGGGGGGCCGCGCTCTATTCCTTCCGGGCCCCGCCCCCGTCGTCGTGGAGGTTGCTTCGCTGTCCGTCCCTTCCCCGGTGAATCGCGCCCACAGTCGGGCAAGAGGAGAAGGGGCGGAATATTGCGAGAGGATTATCTGGTTCCGCTCGGTACCAGTGCCAATGCGTTGGCAAAGGCCCTGAACGTGCCTGCTCCGCGCATCAACGACATCGTTCGCGAGCGGCGCGGCGTCAGCGCAGACACCGCCATGCGGCTTGCGCGCTACTTCGGTGGCGTGCGCGACTGGGGTGACAGTCCCGACAGCGGACCCAAGGGGTGCGCGAAGGAACCGAATTCAACAGCAGCAAACCGACAGAACGGAGAGGCAAGTGACCAGTGATCACTCGATCACTCCTTCAGGATCTCCGTTACCTGAGTGTCCTCCAGTTCTATCCTTCAGCACTCAGACGCCCAAGACACTGGCGTCGAGCACGTCGAACCGCACGTTTGAGCGTCGTGCGCGCAGGGAACAGTGCGCCCACTTGCTCTCGAGCTGGCGGAGCATGTTCTTGCGTGCCGCGACGGTCAGGCGACGCCATTTCACTTCGGCCACGAGCAATCGCTTCGCGTCGTCCGGGTCGGGCGCGACCAGGTCCAGTTCGAGATTGCTTTCCCAATGCCGCTGCGCGCCGGGGAAACGCGCCCGGCAGAAGTCTTCAAAGACCGTCGCGGCGTGATCATGGATGAGCTTTCGTTTCTCCGCCGCCGCGTAAGTCCTCCACCGGCTTTGATGCGGCGAAAACACGCGGAACCAAAAGCGCATCGTCGGATCCTGGATGCGGTAGAGAGTCTTCCGGGTCGAGCGCACGCTTTCACCGAAGGGCAACTCGCGCGTCAGGACGGAGGCGTCCAGCAGTTGTTGCAACAGCCGCGAGAGGTTCGTCTGCGCCGTGCCGAGGCGGGACGCGATTTCCGAAGGCCGCTCCGCGCCCCGGCCCACCGCTTCAAGGACGGCCACGGCGTTCAACCCGACGACGCCCTCGTCGCGCAGAATCCGTTGCGGCTCCTGCTCCATGTAGGGCGCGTAGTCGAAGTAGAGCGACTCCACCAGCGTCACCACATCCTGTCCCGCCTCGACGAACTCCCAATACTTCGGGATGCCGCCGACACAGGCGAACTTCTCGAACGCATCCGGGTCGCCGGGCCGGAGGTCGCAGGCGTCGCAAAAGGCGGCGTAGTCCATCGGCTGGACATGCAGGAGTTTTCGCGCGCGGCCGTAAAGCGGTGCCGACCGGTGGAGAAAGAGATCATTCATCATGCGCGTGCTCGAACCCGCCACAATCAGCAGGCAGCCACGCGGCAACGAATGATCCAGCCACTTCTGCAACTGGCTCGGCAGCGATGCGTCCACCGCCGTCAGGTAAGGGAATTCGTCCAGGCACAACACCCAGCGCCGCTTCTGCAACGCGAGGACTTCGAGCAACTCCGGCCAGGTCTTGGGGACGAGCCGGGTTTCGAGTTGCGGGCGGAGGTCGGCGAACACCTGCTGAATCTGCAAGTCGCGTTGCGCCTCGATGGCCTGGCTATAGAGGCCGCTGCGGGCCTGAAGCCAGCGCCGCAAGAGTCGCGTCTTGCCGACGCGCCGCCGGCCGAACACCACCAACAACCCGCCGTGCTTCGCCGCCGCGTCCAGTTCGCGCAGCTCCGCTTCCCGGTTGACGAATTCCATGTTCACGGCCGGCAGTGTGCCTGCGGACTTGATGCGTGTCAAACATTATGCTTGCCGGACATAATTCTCTCGTCACCGGTGACGCATGGGGGTGAGACACGCGGAAAATCCTGCCGCTGCTGCTGCTCGCCCTTGTCGGCTCGCCGGCTCTGTCGCTGCTTGGCACCTCCCACGCATGCGCCCGCAGCGGCTCCCGACTCGGCTTCGCTTTTGTGTCCATCCCGTCCTTGCGTGGCTTGATCACTCTACCATCTAGACGCTGGGCGGCAGCCCGGTTCGATCGAGGATGTGCAGCCGCTGCAAGCGGTGTTAGCGTGCAGGCGTCGGGTCCAGCATGTGGCGAGAGGAGAATGAACGAAATGAGACGCACCAGAGTGCTCGGGAGCGTGCTGCTGCTCGCCGCAACCGTCGCGCTGATGAACGCGCAGGGCGCCGCCGCAGCGAGCCGGAAGGAACTCGACCGCGATGCGATCTCTGCGTTGCAGAGTCTCTACGCGACGAACCCCGCGGCGCGCCGGCTCGGCGAGAAGGCCCGAGCCGTGCTGGTCTTCCCGAACATCGTCAAGGCCGGCTTCCTGTTCGGCGGACAGATCGGCGAAGGTGTGCTGCTGAAGGGCGGCAAGCCAGTCGCCTATTACAACTCCGTCGCGGCATCCTACGGCTTGCAGGCGGGCGTGCAGGTCTTCGGCTACGCGCTCTTCTTCATGAACGACGGTGCGCTCGAGTATCTCGATTCGAGCGGCGGCTTCGAGCTCGGCGTCGGACCGAGCATCGTCGTCGTCGATGCGGGCGTCGCCAAGTCGATCAGCAGCACGACGATCACGCAGGACGTCTATGCCTTCATCTTCGACCAGAAGGGGCTGATGGCCGGCGTCGGCATCCAGGGTTCGAAGATCACCCGGATCTCGAAGTAGGCAGCGAGACGCGCGCGCGGATCCAGCAGAAGGGAGCCATCTTGTCGAACACACGTCTGTTTCTTGCCGCGAGCCTGGCATGCATGCTGTCGAGCGCTGTCGCGTACGCCGCCGACAGCGGCGCAGCGGATGCGCTGCAAGCCCAACCGGGGGTTCTGCTCGACACGATTCGGGCGAACCGCAAGGCCCTCGTCGCCGTCAACCTGGAGCTGAGCCCGGAGGAGGCAGCCAAGTTCTGGCCGCTCTACGACCGCTACCAGAAAGAGATCAGCGCCGTCGGCGACCGCGTGATCTCGATCGTCGACGACTACAGCGCGAGCTTCCGCGACCTCACGAACGACAAAGCGTTGCAGCTGATGGAGAACTACCTCGCCGCCGAGGCGGAGCGCCTCCAGGTGCGGCGCACCTACCTCGGCGAGTTCGCCAAGATCCTGCCGGGACGAACGGTGGCGCGCTTCTACCAGATCGAGAACAAGATGGACGCCGTCCTTCGCTACGACCTGGCCGCGA
>CAYGWM010000125.1:0-11237 GCA_964353555.1 uncultured Spirochaetales bacterium | reverse complement strand
CCGCCGAGCCGCGCGCGGGTGGCCCCGGACGGCCGCCGCGCTGCCTTCACCGTCTTCGAGACGGGCCACTCCTATGCGGCTGCCGATTTCTCGACGCGCACCACTCTCGTCGACACGCTCACGTCGAAATCGATGGGCGACCTCGACGAGTGGCAGGTGCTGCGGGACGGGGCGCCGTTTCGCGAGCAGGATTTCAACTTCTGGGGCGTGACCTTCGCGCCCGACGGTGATCGCTTCTACGCGACACTCGCGACGGGCGGGCACTTCTTGCTGGTCGAAGGCAACATCGCCGCACGGCGGCTCCGCGTGCTGCGCGAAGGCGTCGAGTGCCCGTCCCTGTCGCCCGACGGCCGACGGCTCGCATTCAAGTCGAGACGGACCGACGCCGGACGCATGAGCTGGGAGCTGCGCGTGCTGGATCTCGACACCAGCACCGAGACGACGCTCGACGGCGAGACCCGGAGCGTCGACGATCAGCCCGCGTGGCTCGATGACGCACACGTGCTCTACGGGCTGCCGGAGGAGCGCATTCCCGCGACCGGCGGCGGGGATGTCTGGGTGCTCGAGACGCTGCCGGGCGCGACGCCGCGCAAGCTCCTCGAGCAGGCGTGGTCACCGGCCGTCGTGCGCTGAACTCTCGATGGCCGTCCTGGCTCACGGGATTCTTCTCGACACACAAGGGATGGCCGCAGCCCGGGTCGTGGGGATCGTCAAAGAAACCGTCGCCGCGTCGTGGATCGCGGCCTGCGTCCGTGCCGGCCGAAGTGAAGCGACCCATCGGGCGGGACCGCGCGCGCGATCGGAATCGCCGTCTCTCGCTCGAAGTGGCGAGTGCGTTCTGGATGGGTTCCTCAACCTGACATGCCAAAGCGTTGGTGCATCAGCGTCAGGCTGAGGACCCGGTTCAGCAAGCCGTCTACCCCCACCCGCTGTTCGGGGGTCTGCTGCGGGAGTTCTCGAAAGAGACGCCGAATCGCGGCGGCGTCGAAGATCGGCTGATCGTCGAGCAGCGACGACGCGAACACGTCGCCGAACAGCTCCAACATCGCGTCGTTCTCCCCGAACTTCGCCGGGGGCGTCGAGAAGGGGTGCTTCTCCCGGTCGTAGACTGGCTCGATGAGGACGTCGCGGGTCGCTTCGCGCAGCACGTGCTTCTCGCGCATCCCGTTGATCTTCATGTGGATCGGAATGCGCGCCGCAAACTCGGCGACCTCGTGATCGAGGAACGGAACGCGTCCTTCGATCGAGTGGGCCATCTCCATCCGGTCGCTCAGGAAGGTGAGGATGAAATTGGGCAGCTGGATCTTCGACCAAAGGTAGAGCGCCTGATTGAGGGGATCGCGTCCGGCGACGCGCTCGTCGATGGGCAGCCGGCTCAACGCGACCTCGTAGGGATTGATGCCTGCGACGCTCGATGCCATCTGCTGGCTGAAGAATCCCGTGGTCTTCTGGCCCATCGTCGAGAAAGCCTGGATCCAGGACGGCACCCAACCGAGCCGTCTCTGGACTGTGTCGAGCTCCGCGATCGGCGCGTCCTCGGTCGCTACCAGCGAGGGGACGGCCTGATTGGATGCGCGCAGCTCCGCGAGCAAGCGGGTGACGGTGGCCGGATCCTGCCGGGCGCTGTTGTAGAGCAGCACGTCGCGACGGAACGGCGCGTAGCCGCCCAGCATCTCGTCCGACCCCTCGCCGGTGAACACGACCTTGATCCCGGCGTCCCGCACTGCGCGGCTCAGCAGGAACTTCGCGACGCCGTGGCCGTTCACGAACGGCGTCTCCGCGTGCCAGACCGCGTCGCTGTAGGCGTCCGCAAGGGCGCGCGAGGTGACCGGGATCGGATGGAAGCTCGCGCCCGAGCGCTCGGCCTGCGCGCGCGCGAGCGCGGACTCGTCGTAGAGCGCGTCGTCGAAGGTCAGCGTGAAGGCCCGGATCGGACGATCCATGTGTCGCTGCGCGAGGCCGAGCACCGCGCACGAGTCGATCCCGCCGCTCAGGTAGGCGGCGACCTCGACGTCGGCGACGAGCCGTTCGCGGACGGCGTCGTCGAGCACGGCGCGGAAACCCAGGGCGACGTCGGCGTCCGAACGATCATCGGCCGCCAGCTCCGCGGCTGTGGGAAATGCCAGATCCCAGTACGGGTAGACGCTGACCTCGCCGTGCTGCGCGATGGCGTAGTGGCCGGGCGGAACGCTGTAGATCCCCGCGAATAGCGAGCGCGAGTGTGGCCGGAAGTGGAAGGCCTCCTGCAACACTGCTTCGCGATTCCAACGCGCCGGCACACCGAGGGCGAGCAGCGCCTTCACCTCGGACGCGAAGAACACGTCGCCTTCGTGTACGGCATAGAAGAGCGGCTTGATGCCGAAGCGGTCGCGAATCGCCAGCATCGCGCCGTTGCGGCGGTCCGCGATCACCGCCGCGAACTCCCCGCGCAAGTGGCGCCCGAGGTTCATCCCCTCGCGGAGGTAGAGGTGCAGCGCGATCTCGCTGTCGGAGTCGGTCTTGAACACGCAACCCTCGGCGCGCAGCCGTTCACGGATCGCCTTGTAGCCGTAGAACTCGCCGTTGACGACCAGTTGGACATCGCCGCTGGCGTCCGCCATCGGCTGGTCGCCATTGCCGAGCCCGATGATCGAGAGCCGCGTGTGGCCGAGAAAGCAGCGCCCGTCCGGGGCGACCCATTTGCCCACCGCGTCGGGGCCGCGGTGATGGAGCGTCTCGAGCGCATGGTCGAGCCGCTTCGGTTCGAGCGAGCGTCGGAGCAAGCCTCCTACGAATCCACACATACCGCCTCCTCTCTGTTCGCACCCTCGCTTGCCGCGGCAACCGCTTCCCGGAGGCAGAAGCTCGACGCCACCGCAGTGCCGGCGTGATCCCGCCTACACGAAGACGCCCTTCCGCTTCCGCGCATCGGGTCACACCGCAACGGGGATCCGTGACGGGCTGCGACCGAGCGACTGCACCCATTCGATGTCATCGGCAACGACGCTGAGCGTGGGCGCCAGCTCGCCGACGCCGCGCACCACCTCCTCCAAAGTCATCCGTGCCAGCGCTGCGCCGAGGCAGTAGTGCGGTCCACCGCCGAAGGAAAGCAACCGCGGCGCGCTCGGACTCGTGAAACGTTGCGGCACGAACGAGTCCGCATCCTGCCACACATCGGGTCGCGATTGGCAGTCAGGAAGCTGCACATCACGACGGCGCCGGCGGGGCGCAGGATGCCGCATACCTCGATCGGCTCGAATACCGTGCGCGGTGCGCCGGCGATGCTGGGTTCGAAACGGACCGTCTCGTCGCGGGTGAGGCGGTCACCGTCGTGCTCGGCCCGGAGGAGCGACGTCATCAGGTCGTCCGCCGGCGTGTGGCTGCGCTGCTCTACGATCTCGCGAAGATAGGCGAGCAGTTGGTCGATCGCGGCCGTGGCAGCCGCGATCTGCGCTGGCTCCATGAACAGAAACACGGGGCTCAGCGCATCGACCCACGCGATGAAATCCGGAACGGCCGCTGCCGGTACGCCCAACAGCGAGCACATCACGTGCATCGGCAAGCCGCTGAACGCAGCCGCGAGATCACCACTACCAGCTTCGCGAAGCGCAGCGAGCCGCTCGGCGACGCGCGCTGCAGCGACCGGCCGGAGCCGCTCGACTGCGCGCGGTGTGAACGCCTTGCTCACCAGACGTCGCAGCCGATCGTGCGCGGCACCGTCGTTCGTGAACATCAGCGCGCCGTACCAATCGCGCAGCGGCCCGTCTGCGATGCCCATCCGATCGAACAGTGACAGCCCGACACCCCGCAGTCTCGGCTCGTGCAACAGCCGCTCGATCTCGCGCTGGCGCAGCACGTAGATCATCCCGGTGGTCTCTTCGATCGCCGTCGGTCCGCGGGCCGCGGCGGCAAGCATCAGCTGCTTCCACTCGCGCAGGTCGGTCGCCGCACTCAGCGGAATTCTCTGTTCGATCACGGGTGGACCTCCTTGCTCGCCTTGCTCTCGGCCTGCTTCGTCTCTCGCGCGCGCTGGATCACGTAGGCGTGGATCGCGCTCACGTCGTCGGCGTTCAGCAGATCCGCAAAGCTCGCCATGCCGTTGTGCGCGCGCGTGCCGCCAAGGACGATGTCGTTGAAGCTCGCGTGCGTCTCCCGCGACGCATAGCGGAGATCCGGGACGACGCCGCTCGTCACGGCCAGGACGCCGTGGCAATTGAGGCAGTAGCGGTGGAAGAGCGCGCTAC
Organism: uncultured Spirochaetales bacterium; assembly: GCA_964353555.1. GTDB lineage: Bacteria > Myxococcota_A > UBA9160 > UBA9160 > PR03 > PR03. Next base: position 7,014 of record CAYGWM010000125.1, on the reverse strand, counting down.
CGACCTTCGCGGCGCCGGGCGGGACGTCGAGTTCGGGCAGCGGGTCGGCGATCTCGAGCTTGCGCAGCGGGATCTCCGGCAGCTTGCCCGTTGCGCCAAGCGCGAACGTGAAGAGATGGCCTTGGTTCACGTAGCGACTCGCGGCCGAGATGCCCGCGTCGCTGCCTTCGATCACGCCGCCGCCGCCCCAGCCGGCGAGCACGCTCACGTACTGCGTGCCGTCGACGCTGTAGCTGATCGGCGGCGCGACGATGCCGATGTTCGTCACGATCTCCCAGAGCTTCTCCCCGCTGTCGGCCGCGTACGCAGCGAAGTGGCCGTCGCTCGTGCCCTGAAGGACCAGCCCGCCGGCGGTCGAGAGCACGCCTCCGTTGAACGAGCCGGGATGCTTCACGGTCCAGACCGCCTTCTGGCGGACAGGGTCCCACGCCTTGAGCTCGCCCCACGCAGCCGGCATCACCGACGCGTGCGCCGCCAGTAGCGCGGGATAGTTCGGCAAGTCCAGGCCTAGATTCCACGCGCCCTTCACCCGCGTGAACTTCGGATCGAGCGCGTACAGGAACGGCAGCTCGAGCGCGGGGACGTAGACGAGCTTCGTCTGCGGGTCGTACGACATCGGGTGCCAGAGGTGTCCACCATTCGGTGACGGCAGCACCCAGCGCGGGCGTTTGTCGTAGTTGCCTTCCGCCGTCTCCACGGGCCGCCCGGTCTCGAGATCGACGCGGCTCGCCCAGCTCACGCGCACGAACTTCTCCGCGGACAGCAGCTCGCCGGTCGCGCGATCGAGCACGTAGAAGAAGCCATTCTTCGGCGCCTGCATCAGCACCTTGCGCGGCGCGCCGTTCCAATCGAGGTCCGCGAGCACGAGCTGTTGCACCGCGGTGTAGTCCCAGTTATCGCCGGGAGTCGTCTGGTAGTGCCAGACCAGTCGGCCGGTGTCGGGCCGGAGCGCCAGGATCGACGAGAGATAGAGGTTGTCGCCGCCGCCCGGGCTGCGCAGCTTGCGGCTCCACGGCGAGCCGTTGCCGGTGCCGACGTAGAGCAGGTCGAGCTCGGGATCGTACGCCATCGAGTCCCATGCGGTGCCGCCACCGCCGCCTTCCCACCAGCGGCCGTGCCAGGTCTTCGCAGCTGCCTCGAGCTCGGGATTCTCGAAGGGTTTCGATGGATCGCCCGGGACGGTGTAGAAGCGCCAGACCTGCTTGCCAGTGTCGGCGTCGTACGCAGTCACGTAGCCGCGCACGCCGTACTCCGCACCGCCGTTCCCGATCACGACCATGCCTTTCACGACGCGCGGCGCGCCGGTGATCGTGTAGGGCTTGTCGCGGTCGATCGTGTTCTGTTCCCAGACGACGGCGCCGGTGCCGGCGTCGAGCGCGACTAGCCGCCCGTCGAGCGTGCCGACGTACACCCGGCCCTTCCAGACCGCAACGCCGCGGTTCACCACGTCGCAGCACGCGTTGCGCGCCCACGCGCGCGGCACCGCAGGATCGTGGGTCCACAGCACTTCTCCGGTGCGCGCGTCGAGCGCCTTCACGACGCTCCACGGCAGCGACACGAAGAGCACGCCGTCGACGACGATCGGCGTCGCCTCGTGGCCACGTCCCACTCCGGTGTCATACGACCACGCGAGCCCGAGCTTCGCGACGTTGCTGCGATCGATCTGGCGGAGCGGCGAGAAGCGCTGCTCGTCGTAGCTGCGTCCGTGCGCCAGCCAGTTGCCCGGCTCGGCATCGGCAGCGCGAATCCGCGCGCCGTCGACACGCAACGTGCTCGCGCGAATGGTGTCTGCGCGCGAGGCCGAAGCCTCGCGCGGCGCGGCGACCGCTTCGCCAGACGGCGTCCGCCCCCCGCAGCTGGCGAGGCACAGCGCGAGGCCGAACCCCAGGAATGCCACACGCTCGAAATGCCCGCGATGTCGCATGCCCGCCCCTCCCACAGGCGAGCGGCGACGCTACCGCAGTCACACGTGGGGCCATCGGCGGATTTCGAGAATCGGCCTCGTCACGGGACGGTGCCCGACACGCGACTGCTCGAGCGGCCGTCTACGAGGGCCGGCTGCGCAGCAGCCAGCCGCGAATGCGCGAGCGCAGCAGCGTGAGCTTGATGGGGCGAGAAAGGTAGTCCGTCGCTCCAGCCTCGAACGCCTCTCTCACCTCGCGCTCGTTCGGCGCCGAACCCGCCACCAACAGCACCGGGATCTCGCGCAGCCGCGAATCCGAGGAGCTTCGCAGCTTCCGGCATGCCGCGAGCAGGTCGCTCCGCGGCACATCCAGGTCCAACAGCAGCAGGGACGGCGGGGCGAGTTGGGCGGCGTCGAGGGCGGCCGCCAGCCCCGTCACCTGGACCAGTCGGAGTCCATCCTCGCGCAGCACCGCGGCCAGGCGGAGCGCCAGCTCGGGATCGTCTTCCGCGAGTAGCACGGTCCGGACCGTGGTCGGTGCCAGCGCGAGCAGCGCGGATCCCCCAGCGGACGCAGCAGGCGTGCTTCCCACCGTGGAACCCCGAAGCTCCAGCTGCTGGCCCTCGGCGGCAGCGAAGACCTCGAGGGCTGCACCTGCCTCGGCAACACGCGCCCGCGCCGCGGCCACGAGGCCTTCCACCCCGGCGTCATCGCGGTCCGGATCGTGGTGGAAGAGCGCCAGACGCTTCGCCGCGGCGGCGATCGCGTAATCGACGGCGCACTCCAGCGGAGTGTGTCCCCAGCCGCGCCGGGCGGGGTACTCGGCGAGCGTGTACTGGGCGTCGTGAATGACGAGGTCCGCGCCGGCGAGGAAGGCGACGTGACGGCGATCCTCGGGATGCACCGGCAGGGCGCCGGCCTGCCCTCCATGGAGCGGGACGGCGTGGGGCTCGTGGTCGGACGCGTAGACCAACGAGACGCCGTCTGCTTCCAGCCGATAACCCAGCGTGAGCGCCGGATGATGCAGATACTGCGCGGTGACGCGGATTCCTCCGATCCGGAACCTGCCCTCCTTCAGCATGCGAAAACGCACCGATGCGTTCAGGTCACCCAGCGCAATCGGGTGGTGTTCGGGCGACATCTGCGCGGCGAACGTCTGCTGCAGGTGGTCGATCCGGTCGCCGGGGGCATAGACCCGCCATTCGCTGTGCGAGTCGTAGAGCGGTTCGAAGAACGGGAAGCCCTGGATGTGATCCCAGTGGGCGTGGCCGATCAGCAGATGGCCTAGCGCGGGAAGCGGCCCGCGCCGACGTAGATCGAGGGACAGCTCGTACGCGCCGGTGCCGCAATCGAGAACGACCCACGTGCCGTCGTCCGCGACGACCTCCACGCACGAGGTGTTGCCCCCGTGACGCAGCGTCGTGGGACCAGGTCGAGCGATCGACCCGCGGGTGCCCCAAAAGCGGATGCGCATTCCCGGCTCGTCTTACGCTTCAGACCGTCCCACGGCGCCGGCAGCGGCCGTCGAACGCTCGGCGACGGGGAGTTCCCTGACGTACACGCAAGACCACCTCGGGATCCCGCACTCTATCATAGGCGGTGCGCCGGCCGGTGCGTCACCGGCTAAGCGATCGATCGGCAGGCCCCGAGCAGCGCCGAGAGTTCGGGCTCGTACGCGCTGATCTCCCGCTCGTCCTCCGCAGAGAATCCAGGACGGTCGATTGCGTTCAGCAGCTCGAGGACAGCCGATACGCGACCGGCAGGCCCGCGAACCGGGACGCACAGCAGACTCTGCGTGCGATAACCCGAAATTGCGTCGACCTCGGCGTTGAAGCGCTGGCAGGCGTACGCGTCGTCCACACGGATCGACTCCCCCAGTTCCCAGGCAAGACCTGCCACGCCATGGCCGAGGGGCATCCGCAGGGCGAGCGGTCGTCCGTCCTCGGTCTTTGCCAGCGCGAGCCGCAGCTCGGCTCGTTCCTCGTCCACTACGAAGAGAGACGAACGATCCGCACCGGCCGACTCCCCCAACGCGAAGACGAGGTTCTCCAGACTCACGCGGATCCGCTCCTCGATCTCACGGCTCTCGATTCGCTGTCCCATGTCGAACCCTCCTCCAAGCTTCGAACTACACCATCGTCCAAATCGGCCCGGATCGCTGTGAACTGCTTCACACCCCGCCGCCCCTTCGAGGCGTGCGGCGAATCGGGGCCCGCGCCGGTAGCCTCGGGGGCTTAGCGGCGTCTGTCACGCTGGCTTACCTGGAGGGTTCCGCATGTCGAGCGATGTCCGATCTGGCGCGGAACCCGTTGTCGCGCGCCGCGGCGATCGTCGCTCCGCGGCAATCGCCGAACGACTGACGGCCATGACCCTCGCTGCGCTGCGCGAGTTCCCGTGGTCCGTGCGCTTCGAGGACTGGACCGGCCGTCGCTGGTCCGCCGGTGGAGACACCCCGCATTGGAGCGGTCTGCCGCTCGAGGTGACGCTCCACACAGAGGCGGCCGGGCGGGCGCTGCTCGCTCGGGATGTGATGGGGTTCCTCGAGCGGCACCTGGCGGGTGAGGTCGACCTCGAGGGCAATCTCTACGTGATCTCCGATCTGCGGGCACACGCGCGGCTCGACATGTCGTGGCCCCATGCGCTGTGGTCGGCCCTTCGGAACCGGGCCTTCCAGACACCGGCCCGCGCGCGGGTGAGCGTCACGAGCCACTACGACATTCCGCAGGCCGCGCTCGACGTCTACCTCGACCGCAGCTATCGCGCCTACTCGTGCGCAATCTTCGAGGACCCCGAGCGATTGGAGCGGGCCGAGCTGCTGCGCGCCGGCGCCGGATCGGGCGACGCCTTCGACTCGCTCGAGAAGGCGCAGTGGCGCAAGTTCAAGGATGCGATCGACTGGGTGGCTCCGGCCGTCGGCGACAGCGTGCTCGACATCGGCTGTGGTTACGCGGGCCAGCTGCGTGTCGCGCTCGAGGAGCACTCATTCGCGCGGATCGTGGGCTGGACGCACTCGGAGAACCAGGTGCGCGAGGGAGCGAAGCTGCTCGCGGACTTCGATCCGTCGCGCTTCGAGCTGCGGGAGGGGGACTACCGCAGCGACGATCGCGTCTACGACCACGTGCTGTCGACCGGCATGATCAGCCACGTCGGCCCGCGCGGCCTGTTGCCGTACGTGCGAGCCGTCCGGCGCCGGATCCGGCGCGGCGGTCGCTACCTGCATCACGCGCTGATGACTCCGCACACGCCGCTGCCGCTCGACTTCTACCCTGGCACGGCGTTCCACAAGCGTTGGGTCTGGCCCGGCTATCACTGGTTCACGTTCGGCACGCACGTGCGCGCGCTCGAGCGCAACGGCTTCGAGATACACCGGGCGGTGAACCTTTCCCCGCACTACGCCAAGACCACCGCCGCGTGGTACGAACGCATGATGGCGCGGCGGGACGAAGTGTCGGCGTGGCTCGGTGAGCCGACCTTCCGCGCCTGGCGGCTCTACCTGGCCGGCACGTCCGGTAATTTCCGGAACAAGGGCATCCACGTCTACCGGCTCTATTGCGAGGCCGTCTAGCACCGCATCGATGGTTCCCGCGGCCGACCTGGGCACATTCCGTGCACTACCTCCGCCGCGCTTGGCTCTTGTGCCGGGCGCGTTCCCGCAGCGAAGCATCGCGACCGCGCTGCATCGCAAGCGGTCAGCACTGCCAACGAAGCGAGCAACAGAGGGGGTGCCGGGTGGGGTCGAGAGAGACTGCGCTGAACCGCGACAGCTGGCGGAGTCGTCCGGGCTTCGTGCTTCCCGGATTCGCGGAGCGATCCTCCGCTCGCGTGCTGCTCGGCCGCTTCTTGAGCGATCGAACAGCACCCAGTCCGCTTCCCGAACGGAGTCTATTCGCGAGCGACGGCCGCTTTCAATGGGGCGCAGCGCCGCCGCTCGAGAAGATCGTGTGGTCGCGCGAGGATCTCGAATTTCTCGCGCTTCACCCGCTGCAGCTCCAGAACGCGGTGACGATCGTCGAGCCGTGGGACCACGTCGGTCACAACGCTGCGGGCGAGCCGCTGCGCGCCTCGACGAACGTGGCCTACGTGCTCCAGAAGATTGCCGACTGCGACTCGATCCTGCTGCCAGTGTGGAGCAGCGGCGTCCCGGATCTCGACGTGCTCGTACCGCTTCTCTGCAGCAGCCTCGCCGTCGTCTTCGAAGGCGGCGCTCCGTCCGTCTACGACGAGTCGAGCTTCTCGCACGTCGCTTGCCCACGAGACGATCTCTTCGCGCTCGTGGAGCGCCTGCTGCTCGCGCGTCCGCAGTGTCACGCGCCGACGATCTTCATCTGCCTCGGCCATCAGCTGGCGGCCGCCGGTCTGGTGCGGCTCGTGCAGCGCGCCGTCACCGACGTGCTCGGCTGCGCCGAGATCCCGAGAGACCGGCGCGGCGACGCGCTGAGCACGCTCCAGAGCGTCTGCGCCCGGATCCGCGAGGTAGGCGAGAAGCTCGACGTGCACAAGGGCGATGGCGTCGTCGTCGCGCAGGGATGGACCGACCCGTGCTTCGCCGTGGCGCGCAACGAGAGTCCGGAGTGGGGCACGCGCGTGCTCACCCCGTATCGGCCGCCGAACGCGCGCACGAGCCCGCTGCCGAAGGAGGTGATCCTCGCGCAGCAGGTGGTCGCCGACTACTACGAAGCCGTGATCGACACGATGGTGGGTAGCGACAAGCAGGTCAGCATCGAGATGTTCCACGGCGACGAGGCGAACGAGGAGGCCGTGCTATTTGCGAACTGGGCGTTCAGCCTGCTCCACGACGCGATCGTTCCGTATCGCGCGGTGCTCGCGGGCGGCGCACTCGCCTGGATGCTCGATCTGCCCGCGGCGGTCGAGATCCTCTGCTCGACTACGACCGAGGCGGGCCTGCTCACGGAGTGCGCCGCGCTCGGGATCTACTACCGCGACCTCGAGACGAAGCGGACGCGGCGCTCCTTCACCTGCCAGTTCCACCCCGAGCTGCTCGCGGGACAGATCGAGGTGGGGCGCGCAGCAGCGCCGCCGCCGACGTACTCCGAGCTCAAGCGCGACGACGGCGCCCGCATCTTCGCTCGCATGCTCTACGAGGGCGCACT
>CAYGWM010000124.1:0-11504 GCA_964353555.1 uncultured Spirochaetales bacterium | reverse complement strand
CCTGCGGCTCCCGCCCGTGAGCCGCTTGGCGCAGCTTGCTGCAGCCTCTCGCAGTGCAGGAGACGCAACGCCGCGTCACATCGAGGTTCGTCAGGCTTCTCGCAATCAGCGGCATATCCGTTGGCGCTCGCTCCGCCGGCGGGACTTGCCGGAAAGCTCGCGATCGACCCGGAAATCCCCGCTCGTTCTTCCTACACGAAATAGAGTCTCAGCCGAGCGGCCCCTGGTACACCTCTGCGAAGCGGAGGCCCAGCTCGTCGGGCACGGCCATGTTCGCATCGCGATCGGTCTTGACACAAAGAACAGTCGGCGCGGCGGAGTTGCGTGCGCGCTCGATCGCGGGCGCGAGCGCGTCGCGCGTGTCGACGAAGAGGCCTTCGCAGCCGAGGCCCTCGGCGACGCGATCCCAGCGCACGTCGCCCATCGCGGTGCCGAAGGTCCGGCCCCAACGCATGCGCTCGTTCGGCTCCTCCATCGTCCACGATCCTTCGGCGAAGACGACCGTCGTGATCTTCAGCCCTTCGCGCGCGGCCGACTGCATCTCCATGAAGTTGAAGCCCGCCGCGCCATCGCCCGTGACGCAGACCACGTCGCGCGCGGGATCGGCGAGCTTCGCGCCGATCGCGGACGGAATGCCCGTCCCGAGCATGCCGAGTTCGAGGATGCTGTGGTACGAGCGCGGCCGCGTGGCAGGCAGGAAGCCGCGCGCCCAGAGCGAGGTCATGCCGCCGTCCGCCACGTAGATCGCGTCGCGGCCGAAGCCGCGGCCGATCGCCTGCATGACCTCGGCCGGATGGAGTCCCGGCCCGCTCCAACTCGCGATCCGCTCGAGATGCCGCTCGGCCGCTGCGCGGCCGAGTTCGCGGTAGCGCGCCAGGTCCTTCGCGCTCTGCGGTTTCGCGGCGCGGCTCTCGAGCATCCGGCCCAGCGCCTCGAGCGTCGCCTTCACGTCGGCGACGATGCCGAGGGCCAGCGGCCGCGAGACGCCGAGGTGACGCGCGTCGATGTCGATCTGGATCAGCTTCGCGCGGGCGGGATCGCCCCAGTATTTGTCGTAGGGCAGGTCGAGGTTGCCCATCCTCGATGCGGCGACCAGGATCACGTCCGCCTCGCGGCGCGCGGCATCGGCGCCCGGGCCGTAGCCGTCGAGATGCTGCGGATGGTCGAGCGGGACCGTCGCGCGCCCGGCCATCGTCGGGATCACCGGACAACCGAGCCTCTCGATTATACACAGTAGCGCGTCGTTCGCGTCGCCACGGTCGACGCCGGCGCCCGCGACGACGACCGGCCTTTCGGCACGCGTCAGCAACGCGGCGGCCTCCCGCAGCTGCGCATCGGAAGGCTGCGGCAACGACGCGCGATACTGCGCGGGCGGTCGGATCGGAGCCGCCGTGGGATTGCCGGTCGCGTAGACGATGGGCATCGGGAACTCGATGTGGACGGGCCCGGGCCGTCCGATCCACATCTCGCGGAACGCCATCCGCACGATCTCCGGAATGCGCTCCCACGAAAAGATCGGCGCGCCCCACTTCACGGTCGGCCTGAACACGTCGAGCTGGTCCTGGCCCTGGAAGGTCGTCGGGGGCGAGGGATAGACGACGCCGAGCCGGTGCTGCGCCGTCACGACGAGTACCGGCACACCTTCGTGTCGCGCGGTGATCACGCCGGGCAACAGGTTCGCAGAGCCTGGCCCCGGGTTGCCGATCACCACGGCGACCCGCCCACTCGTCTTGTAGAGCCCCTCCGCCATGTGGACCGCCGCGGCCTCGTGGCGCACCGGGACGAATCGGATGCCGTGGTCCTCGAGGGCGGCGAGGATCGGATCCACCTCGGGGCAGGGCAATCCGAACACGAACTCGATGCCTTCGTTCGCGAGGCAACACACGAACAGCTCCCCGCCGCTGATCTCCGCCATCTGGGTTCTCCTTGGCTGTAGGATCCGAATCCTACCCGTTCGTGCCGCGGATGACGCTCCGCATCCGCGCGCTGGCAGAGCGCGCGCCGAAGACGAAGACCTTGCGCAGCGGTGGCGCCGCGCGCAATACACTCGCCATGGCCCGGCTAGGTCCTGTTCGAGCAAGAGATCGGGGCGCTCTGCGAATGGCCGAGCGCGAGCCTCCGCTCGAGCCCCAGCGCCGGCCGGCGGAGGATCTCTTCGCTCGCTTCGTCTCGTCGCCCGATGGCCTCACCGAAGCGGAGGCGCAAGAGAGGCTCCGGCACGAGGGGCCGAACGTGCTCACCGACACGCCGCGACCTTCCGTTGTATTGCGGATCGGAAAACATCTCGGTCACCGCTTCGCGTTGATGCTGTGGGGCGGCGCCGTGCTCGCGTGGATCGGCGAACAGTTCAGCCCGGGCGAAGGCATGGCGCTGATCGCCGGCGCCCTCGTCGCCGTCGTGCTGATCAACGGGGTGTTCAGCTTCTGGCAGGACACCCGGGTCGAGCGAGCGATGGCGGCGTTCCGGCGGATGCTGTCACCGCGCGCGCGTGTGCTCCGAGACGGGTCCGAAGTCGAGATCGACGCCGCGCAGGTGGTCGCCGGCGACATCGTCATCCTCCGCGAGGGCGATCGGGTTCCCGCCGATGCGCGCCTATTCCACGCGAACGCGCTGAAGGTCGACAACTCTCCGCTCACGGGCGAATGCGAACCGCAGCTCAGGACCGTGGAACTCACGCGCGGCTCGCGTCTCGAGAGTCGCAATCTTGTGTTCTCCGGGACGCTGGTGACGACCGGCACCGGAAGCGGGCTCGTCTACGCGACCGGGGACGCAACCGAGATCGGGCGCATCGCGGGAGTCACGCGGGAAACGGTCCGCGTCGAGACGCCCATCCGCCGCGAGCTGCGTTACTTCGTGCGCGTCGTCAGCGCCATCGCATTCGCGTTGGGCATCCTCTTCTTCGTCGCCGGCTGGGTCATCGGCAACCCGTTCTGGACCAACCTCGTGTTTGCCATCGGCATCATCGTCGCAAACGTCCCGGAGGGGCTGCTGCCGACCGTGACGCTCTCGCTGGCGATCGCGGGCCGGAAGATGGCCAAACGCAATGCGCTGCTGAAGACACTCGAAAGCGCCGAGACGCTCGGGTGCACGACGATCATCTGCACCGACAAGACCGGAACGCTCACGCAGAACGAGATGCGCGTCACCGAAGTCTGTCTGCCGGCCGACATCGCGCCTTCAACCGGCGGCTGCAGTGACAGCGGGGATCTCGACGCGGCGCTCAGCGTGATGGCGCTCTGCAACAACGCAGCGCTCCACGTGACAGAGGGCGAAGTACGAGCCTCGGGGGATCCGACCGAGACGGCGCTGCTGCTGCACGTCGAGGACAGCAGCAAGGGCTCGGTCGGCCTGCGGCGCGCCGCGCGTCCGCGGGTCTACGAGCGTCCCTTCGACAGCGCCACGCGCGAGATGGCGACCGTGCACCAGGTGTCCGATGACCTGGAAGTGCTGCTCAAGGGGGCTCCCGAAGTCGTCATCGAGCAGTGCAGCCACTTCCGGCAAGCCGGTGCGCTGCTGCCGATGACCGAGGAGGTCAGCACCAAGGTTCGCAAACATGCCGATGAACTCGCGCGCAACGGAAGACGCGTGCTCGCTCTCGCCCGAAAGCACATCGACGCGCATGCGGATCCGGAACGCGAAGTCGCGGCGTCTGACTATGAGCTCGCCGGACTGGTGGGAATGCACGATCCCCCGCGGCCCGAGGTGGCGGCCGCAGTCGCGAGTTGCCGCGGGGCCGGCATTCGGATCGTGGTCGTCTCGGGCGATCATCCGCTGACCGTTCAATCCATCGCCGGACAGGTCGGGATCACCCATGCCGAAGTGACGCCCGTATACACCGGAGCGGATCTTTCAGCCTGGAGCAAAGCAGCGCTGCGCCACGTTCTTTCCGGAGACGCACTTCTGTTCGCGCGCACGAGTCCGCTCGACAAGCTCCGCATCGTCACCGCGCTGCAGGAAATGGGGCACATCGTGGCCGTGACCGGCGACGGTGTCAACGACGCGCCGGCTCTCAAGCGCGCGGATATCGGCATTGCGATGGGGCAGACGGGCACCGAGGTGGCGCGCGAAGCAGCCGACATGGTGCTGATGGACGACAACTTCGCCAGCATCGTCGCCGCCATCGAAGAAGGACGCGTGATCTACGGCAACATCCGCCGCTTCGTCGGCTACGTGCTCACCAGCAACGTGCCCGAGATCCTGCCCTTCATCGCATTCGTGCTGCTCGGGATTCCGCTGCCGTTGCCGGTGCTGCTCGTGCTGGCGATCGATCTCGGTACCGACATGGCGCCGGCCATCGCGCTGGCGAGCGAGACCGCGGAGACCGACGTGATGACGCTGCCGCCGCGATCGCGGTCGCAGCGGCTCCTCTCCCGCGATCTGCTGCTCTCGAGCTACCTGCTGTGGGGATTGGTCGAGGCGGCGGCGGGGTTTTCCGCCTACTTCTGGGTGCTGGTGCGGGGCGGATGGCGCTTCGGCGAGGAACTCTCGAGGACGGCGCCGCTCTACGGGCAGGCCATCGCGTCGTTCTTCGCCGCCGTCGTGATCTGTCAGGTCGCCAACGTGTTCGTGTGGCGAACGACAAACCAGAGCGTGATCAGGAAGGGCATACTTCGAAATCGGGCCGTAGTCGCCGGCGTCGTCGCGGAGCTCGTGCTGCTCGGTCTGATCGTCGAGACCGCGCTCGGGCATCGCGTCTTTGGTACCGCATCGCTTCCGACGGAAGCCTGGCTCGTACCCATTCCGTTCGCGTTCGCCATGCTCGGATTCTCGGAGCTTCTGAAGGCTGTCGGCCGCCGGCGATCCCGCAACTGCATTCCCAGCACCGCAAACGGCCGGCTCGCGACTTAGCGGGCTGCTCGAGGAGACCCGCCATGGAACTCATTCATCCCGAGGTGACTGCGCAGGCGCTCGGCATGCTGCGCAGCTGGGACCACCTGCAGGGCAACGTGATCCCGCTGCTGGCGCTCGTGATCTACGTCTACGCGACCGAGATCCAGAACTCCAACTGGAACGGAATCGCGGCGGCGCTCGCGCTCTACGCGGTCCACTGGCTGGTCGAGATCGCCAACGCGGTGATCCAGCATCTCTCGGGACATGCGCTCTGGACAGTGCCCGACCACACCTCGTTCCTGATTCTGATCGGTGTGGGGATCGAGATCAGCTTGATGTTCTCGATCGGGGGGCTGATCGCGAGCAAGCACCTGCCGCGGGATCCAAAGCAAACGATCCTCGGCATGAACGGCCGCTGGGTGGTGATCCTGGCCTTCGCGGCGCTGTTCTCGATCCTCGAGATCCCGCTCGAGAAGAGCCCCCACTTCGCCTGGGTCTATCCGTGGTGGGGCGCCCTGCCGGTCTTTGCGACGGTGTATGTGCCCTTCTTCGCCGCGGCCGTGTTCGCACACGACTGGCCCCGCGAGCGCCAGAAGCGCTTCGTCGGTGGGCTCTTCGCGCTCGACGCGGCGCTGTTGGTGCTCTTCGGCCCGATCCTGCGCTGGATCTAGCAGCCTTTGCAAGCGTGGAGCCTGTGCACGCCCCGCGCCGCGCCCGCTTCCAATCGTTGCTGCGAGACGCGCGGGCGGGGGACGGGATCCACCGGGTCAGTGTTCCGACGCGCCTCTCAGCGCCGCACGATGGTTCCTGCGCTGCCTTCGAGGAGACACGCGACGGCGTCGAGCGCGCCGATTGCGGCGACGCGGCCGCCGCGCTCGATGAAGCGGCACGCGGCCTCGACCTTTGGTCCCATCGAGCCCGCTGCAAAGGCGCGCGCGCGGAGCGCGGCCGGTGTTGCGCTTCGGATCGGGCGCTCGCAGGGATGCGGCCAGTCCTCGTAGACGGCTGCGACGTCGGTGAGCAGCAGCAGTGCATCGGCGCCGAGCTCGCTGGCGAGCAGCGCGGCCGTGAGATCCTTGTCGATCACCGCTTCGACACCGCGCAGCGTGCCCGCCTGCGTCGTCACCACAGGGATCCCGCCGCCGCCCGCGCAGACCACCACGACGCCGGCCCGGGCGAGTCTGCGGATCACGCCGAGCTCGCGGATGCGGCGCGGCTCGGGCGACGGCACCACGCGGCGGAAGCCGCCCTCGACGGGCGCGATCTGCCAGCCGCGCTCGCGCGCGATTGCCCGCGCGGCGGTCTCGGTGTAGCGCGGGCCGATCGGCTTGGTCGGCGCCGCGAAGGCGCGATCGGCTGCGTCGACCTCGACCAGTGTCACGAGCGTCGCGATCTCGCACTCCGGCAGCAGCGGCGCGAGTTCCTGCTCGATCAAGTAGCCGATCAGCGCCTCGCTCTCGGCGCCGAGCACGTCGAGCGGATCGGGTCGCGCGGACACCGCGGCCTGCAGCGCGAGCCAGCCGATCTGCGGCCCGTTGCCATGCGTGATCACGAGCTCGTGGTCGCGCACGAGCGGGGCGAGGGCGCGCGCCGCGCCGCGCAGGTTGGCGCGCTGCACCTCGGCCTCGGGCGGCTCGCCCGGGCGCAGCAGCGCGTTGCCGCCGAGCGCGACGACGAGCCTCACGCGGCTCCTTCGAGAGCGCTGTCGAGCAGCGCGGAGAGCAGCGCGACCGACGTGTGCAGCCGATTCTCGGCCTGGTCGAAGATCACCGAGCGCGGACTGTCCGCGACCTCGGCCGTCACCTCCTCGCCGCGGTGCTCGGGCAGACAGTGCAGGAAGATCGCGTCGGCGCGCGCCTCGGCGAAGAGCGCCGCGTTCACCTGGTAGGGCGCGAGTAGCGCGAGCCGCTCGGCGCGTTCGCTCTCGGGATCGCCCATCGAGAGCCAGGCGTCGGTGTAGATCGCGTCGGCGCCGCGCACCGCGGCATGCGGATCCTCGCCGAGCTCGATCGCCGCGCCGCTCGCGTCGGCGAGCCGCAACGCATTCGCGACGACGCCCGGATCCGGCGCCCAACGCCGTGGCGTCGCGACGGCGAGCTGCATCCCCGCGAGTGCCGCGGCTTCGAGCAGGCTGTGCACCACGTTGTTGCCCGCGCCGACGTACGCGACGCGCAGCGTGCGCAGGTCGCCGCGCTTCTCGCGCAGCGTCATCAGGTCGGCGAGGCTCTGGCACGGGTGGTGCGCGTCGGATAGCGCGTTCACCACCGGGATCGAGCACGCCGCCGCGAAGCGCTCGACATCCGCGTGCGAGAAGGTGCGGATCACGAAGGCGCGCGCGTAGCGGCCGACGACGCGCGCCGTGTCCTCGATCGTCTCGCCGCGCCCGAGCTGCAGGTCGTTCGGTCCAACTCCGAGCGGTGTGCCACCGAGCCGCGCCACCGCCGTCTCGAACGAGATGCGGGTGCGCGTGGACGGCTTGTTGAAGTACAGCACCACCGTCTCGGAGCGCAGGCGCTCGCGTGCGCGGTAGGGGTCGCGCTTGAAGGCGTCGGCGCGGTCGAGGAGCCGCGTGAGATCGGCGGGGGAGAGATCGCTCGTGCGGAGCAGGTGGCGCAGCATCTAACGGCCCTCCCCCGCGCGGCGCCGATGCGAGGCGGCGAACGCGTCGACCACTCCTCCGAGCCCGGGCGACTCGACCTCTTCGAGCTCGTAGCGAACGCGTGCCACCGGCTTCGTGAGACCGAGCAGCGCGGCGAGGTCGATCGGCGTGCCCGCCACGACGACCTCCGCATCCGACGCCTCTATCGTCGCGCGCAGCGCGTCGCGTTGCTCGTCGCTGTAGCCCATCGCGGGTAGCACGCGGCCGATGTGCGGATACGCGGCGAACACGGCTGCGATCTCCGGCGCCGCGCTGATGCGCGGATCGACGATCTGCGCTCCGGCGCCCGTCGCCGCGACGAAGCCCGCGCCGTGCGGCATCCCACCGTGCGTGATGGTGGGCCCGTCCTCGACCACGAGTACGCGCCGGCCGCGCACGAGAGCGGGATCCGCGAGCCGCGGCGGCGACGCCGTCCGCACCACGCGCGCCGACGGACGAATCGCGCGCACGGCGGCGACCACCCGTTGCACCTCCGCGTCCGGCGCTCCATCGACTTTGGTCACCACCACGACGTCCGCCATGCGCAGCACCGCCTCGCCCGGGTGGTGCGTCGTCAGCTGATCGGGTCGCAACGCATCCACCAACACGAGATGGAGATCTGGCCGCAGGAACGGGAAGTCGTTGTTGCCGCCGTCCCAGACGAGCACGTCCGAAGCGGGCTCCGCCGCGGCGACGATCGCCGCGTAATCCACCCCCGCGAAGATCACCGCGCCGGCTGCCACCCACGGCTCGTACTCCTCGCGCTCCTCGATCGTGCAGCTGGCCGCGTCGAGGTCGGCGCGCGACGCGAAGCGCTGTACCCGCTCGCGCGCGAGATCACCGTACGGCATCGGGTGTCGCAGCGCAGCCACGCGCAGCCCGGCCGCGGCGAGTCGCGCCGCGATCCAGCGCGCCGTCTGCGACTTCCCGCATCCCGTGCGCACGGCCGACACCGCGACCACCGGCCGCCGCGAGCGCAGCATCGTCGCCTCCGGTCCGTGCAACACGAAGTCAGCCCCGCACGCGAGCACCCGCGACGCGAGATGCATCACGTGCGCATGGGTGACGTCGCTGTACGCGAACACCACACGCCGCACCCCGTGGCTGCGGCAGAGCGCCTCGAGCCCCGCTTCGTCCTCGATCGGGATGCCGTCTGGGTACGACGCCCCTGCGAGCGACGCGGGGTAGCGCCGGTGCGCGATGCCGGGGATCTGCGTGGCGGTGAAAGCGACGACGCGAAACCCGGGGTCGTCGCGGTAGGCTGTGTTGAAGACATGGAAGTCGCGGCCTGCGGCGCCGAGGATGAGAGTCGCGATGCTCGGAGTGGCCATTGCGCGATTCTAGGGGGCGCGACCGAGTTGGAGTGGTGTCCGGTCGACTTCCGGCAGCATGCGAGTCTCGGCTTGTTCCGGGAGCCGCTCGGAACTCGCGGCGGGGCCTGAGGCAGCACGTCTCGCGGCGTGACCGTGCCGCCTCGCGTGTCGGATCGCCGACGCGCGTTCGCGGCGCGCGTGCGCCGCCGCCTCGGCACGGCGGTTGCTCTCCGTTCCGCACATTCGGAGGAGAGAGCCTCGTGGATCCCGATCGCGCAGCCACTCGCCGTTCGCTCCGTGCCGCCGGGGCGACGGCATTCCTGCTCTTCGGTTTCATCGCGGTGCTGGTCGCCGCACCCGCGCTCGCCGAGCCGCGCTTCGCGTGGTCGGCAACGCTGCCCTTCACGGGGGGACTCGGCCAGACGCACGGCGACCTCGTGGCCCACGACGGTGGCGTAACGGCGCTCCACTCGCGCCCCGACCTCGGCGATCTGCGGCTCTTCTTCTCGCGCTGGACCGCTGCAGGAACGCAGGTCGTGGCGCGCGTGGTGACCGGCGCCGGTGAGATCCACTACGAGCCGTCGCTGTGCTGGGACGGCGCGCGCTACGCGGTCGCGACGTCCTCCTACACCCGCGGCAGCTTCCTGCTGCTCGGCCCGACCGGCGACGTCCTGCTGCCGGCCGTGGAGCCCCCGAGCATTCCCTTCGGCGGTCGCACCGCAGCCTTCCGCGTGCGCTGCACGCCGAACGGCTATGCCGTCTTTGCGCTGCTGCTCGAGCCCGAGTTCGAGGGCTCGCCCTACTACTACACGCGCCTCCACTACTGGCTGCTCGACGCGACGGGCGCCGCGTCCGTCGATCGTGACCTCGGCATCCTGCTCGCTCCCATCTCGTATCCTGGCTTCGAGGGCCAGGAGAAGGAGTACTACGACGTCGCCTTTAGTGGCGCCGGGTTTCTCGTGTCCTACGCCGCGGAGTGTGGATCGCCCGCGAGCTTCCAGGCCTGTTACCGCGTCATCAACCTCGCGGGCGACAGCGTGCGCGCCGAGGCGCCCGTCACCACCGTTCCCACCCAGGGCCCGCACCTCGCCACGAACGGCGCAGCGATCGGCGTCGCGACGCTGCGCCAGAACCCGTTCCCGGGTGGCAACACGCTCTTCGCGCGCTTCTTCGATCTGGACGGAACGCCGCGCGGCCCGGAGCAGCGTTATGACGATCCTGCGCTCGCGCCGCTCGGCTTCGCGCCGACGATCGTGCGCACCCAGGCTGGCTTCCTCGCCGCGTACGTGCAGGCCGATCCCTTTACGCTCGCGTACCACGTGATGCTGGCGCCGTTCGACGCCGCGGGCGTGCGCTTCGGCTACGGAGCGCCGGTCGCCGACCCGCGCGGGCTCGTCTTCGACACGATCAACCTCGGCATCGACTTCCAGCTGGCGGCGACGGGCTCGCTGCTCTTCGGCAAGGGACAAGCGGGCAACATCCAGGTCGCCCCGATCGTCTTTCGGATCCCGGAACCGGGCGCGCTGCCGCTCGGCATCGCTGCGCTGGTCGCGCTGGCGGCGCGGAGAGCCACTCATAGGTGTTTCACTTCGTCTCGCGGTGGCGACGAGCCGATTCCCGGCGCGCATCAGGTGGGACCGAGCACGCGCTCGACGGTGCGGCGCATGCGGTCCACGTGCGAACCCTCCCAATAGATGCGTTCGCAGCGCGGGCAGCGCCAGAAGCGCTCGTTGCGGGCCAGCACGCGGGGCGGCACCTGCGTTGCCGCGAGTGCGCGCGGCAGCGCTTCGATCGGCGCATTGCAGCGCGTGCAGCGCGCGAAGAGCTGGATGTCTTTGCGCAACGCGAAGGCATCGATGATCTCGTGCAGTTGCTCGAGCGGCGACTCGGACATGACGAGGTGGATGCGGGGTAGGCGCCACTCGGCGGGCAGCGCGCGATCGCGCGTCAGCAGCCAGCGCTCCTCGTCGAGCGCGTGGCGCACGAGCGCCGCATCCGCGATATCGGCGGTCCAGGTCGCGTCGAGCCCCAGCACGCGGAGCCAACGCGCGAGGCGCCCGAGCATGACGTCCACCGCGAAGCGCGGCGGGCCGCCGCTGCGCGGGTCGGCCGCGCGCGGCTCCGCGCCGACGCGTCGCCCGCAGCTGCACGAGATCGTGCGACCGAATGCGAAGAGCGCGTCGTCGTAACTGCGGCCGCAGCCGGCACACAGGATCGCCATGCGTGGAGCCTAGGGAACGCCGTGAGCGTTCAGGATCGCGGCGCCGAGGGAATCCCCGCAATCGACGATTCGCCGGCCGCATGTCGCCCGCCGCTGCGGCGTCATCCCATGAAGAACGCGTTCAGCTTGTTGCCGTCGAGATCGCGGAAGTAGCCGGCGTAGAAACCGGGGCCGCGCGGGCCGGCCGCGCCCTCGTCCTTGGCGCCGAGCGCGAGCGCCTTCTGGTAGAGCGCGTCGACCGTGGCCTTGCTGTCGACCTGGAGCGCCACCATCACGCCGTTGCCCGGCGTCGCCGGCTGCTTGTCGTAGGGCACGATGATCGCCAGCATCGCCGCGCCCGGAGCCGTGCCCCACGCGATGAATCGCTCCGAATCCATCAGGCGCTTCGCACCGATCGTGCCGAGCAGCGCGTCGTAGAACTTCGCCGCGGCGGCCATGTCGTTCGTTCCAACCGTGACGTAACCGACCATCAGTGTCTCCGATTCGTGTAAGATGGGGAGGA
>CAYGWM010000123.1:10397-11614 GCA_964353555.1 uncultured Spirochaetales bacterium | reverse complement strand
GCGAATGCCACCTTCACGCAGCCAGTCGTCTTCGCAATCGCCGTCGAGAAGGCCGCCTTCCACTCGTCGAGCGGATAGCGATGCGTGACGAGGAACCCGAGATCCACCTCGCCTGAGGCGCACAGATCGACATAGTGCTCCATCGCGTGCTTCCGGACGCCGCGAAACGCCTCGACGCCGAACGCATTCGACCCGACGACGCGCAGCTCCTTGAAGTAGATCGGTGTCCATTCGAAGCGCTTCGGGGCCTCGACGCCGATGATCGAGAGGATCCCGCGCGGACGCGTGATGCGGACGCCGATCTCGAGCGTGTCGGGCGCGCAGATCGAGTCGTAGACCGCGTCGACGCCGCCCGCGAGCATCGGCAGCCCATGCCACCGCGACTTCCAGCTGCGTGAGTTCGTGAAGTTGGCGACCGCGTCGATGATGGCGGCGCCCCGGCTCGCGGTGATCACTTCGGCAGCGCCGAGTCGTCTCGCCGCCTCTACCTGCTGCGGGTAGCGCGCGATCACCACGATGCGCGCCTTCGGTTTCACAACCTTTACCGCTGCCACCGCCGCGAGACCGATCGTTCCGGCGCCGTAGACCAGCACGGTGGGCTCCTCGCCATCGGGCGGATCCTTCAGCACCGCATGGAACGACACGCAGAACGGATCGGCGAGAACCGCCTGCTCGTACGAGACGTGCGCCGGCAGCGGAAAGACCTGGCTCTCGTGCAGCGCGACGCGCGGCGCGTAGGCGCCCGGCGCGGAGAGGCAGTTGCCCAGGTGCAAGCCGGGCGTGAGATCGCCGCGGTCGAAATTGCCGCAGAGCGACAGATTGCCTTCTGCGCAGGCGGGACACACGGACGTGAGGCCGCGCGGCTCACAGGAGAGCCACGGGTTGATGACGACGCAATCGTTCGGCCGCACGCGCGTCACCCCGCGGCCGACCTCCGCGACGACGCCCGCGGACTCGTGGCCGAGCACATGCGGGAACGAGAGCATGCCCGATAGCGGGTTGTCGAAGTGCCCCTTCAGCAGCAGCTGCTTCTGGTCGCTGCCGCAGATGCCGGTGAGCGCGGGCCGCACGACGACCCAGCGATCGCCACGCACCTTGGCGTCGTCGATCTCCTCCAGCTGGACCGGCGCAAAGCGGCTCGTGAACGCGCTCTTCGAAAACAGCCCGAGTGCGCGCGTCAGCGCGATCCTCGGCACGCTCATCCGGAATTGCAGAGC
>CAYGWM010000123.1:0-10297 GCA_964353555.1 uncultured Spirochaetales bacterium | reverse complement strand
GCCCGAGTGCGCGCGTCAGCGCGATCCTCGGCACGCTCATCCGGAATTGCAGAGCTTTCATCCGAGCGACCTCCCGCTCGCGCGCTGCGAAGTGCACAGCGTGACGAGACCCGCGGCCGTCGCGAACGCGGCCAGCGCCTTCGACGACCCGACGCGCACGTCCTGACCGTAGACGGCCTGCGCCATCGCGGTCGGAGGGATCCAGCCTCCGCTCGGTACCAGCTTCGCCAGTGACCCGAGGATGCGCAGGCCATGCGTGGTCACGCGCTCCGCCTCGGCTTTCTGCAACACGACCGCCAGCGCATAGAGCATCGTCGCCACCACGGCAGCGATGACTCCATCGGAGCTGCCGAACACGCGGCTCGTCACGCGCTGGTCGCCAGCACGGGTCGGAGCGAAGCGAAACGCTGCCCGACCGCCGGGACGAGCGACACTGCCAGATGCGCGCGCACTTCTGCCGCAGCGCGCACTCCACTTGCGTAGGCGGCCTCGACCGTGTCCGCGATCGGGACCCGTTGCGTTGCGGAGCCCGCCCAGAAGAGCGCGCCGGTATCCGGCGCAGCGAGACGCTCTCGCGCGCCGTGTGCTTCGGGGCGTAGGAATGTGTAGCCCCCGCCCGCGAAGGGATCCGCCGACCAGTCGATGCGGCGCGCGTCGACGAGCTGGCGCTTCGGATCGGCGCTCGGAAAGAGTCGCCGCAGATCCGAGAGCGCAATCTCCACGGCTTCCGCTTCTCCGACATGGCCCAGCAATCGCGCGCGGTCGCCGGTCGCGTAGGCGACGAGCACCGGCGGCGCGTCGCGCTTCGCCTCCGGAAGGACCGGCGCAAAGCGCACGCGACCCGATCGGAGCACGCCGACCGGCAGCGTCGAGATCGCGCTTCGCGCGGCGAGTTCGCGGCCGTCGCGCGCGATCACCGCGACGCCGCCCGCTCCCCAGCGCACGGTCTCGATGTCGAAGTCGAGCCGCACGTCGAGACCCGCCGCGAGGTGCTGCGGCAAACGGTCGTAGCCGTCGTCGATCCGGTAGTTCGTGCCGCGTTCGAGCGTATGCACGCCGTCATCCAGCAGGCCGAGCAGGCCGATCTCGTCGACGCCGCCCGGCAGATGGCCGGCCAGCACCATCTCGGCGATCAGCCGCGCGCGCCCGCGATAGCCGCGGCGTTCGAGGAACTCGCGTGCCGACACGTCCGGCGGCGCTGCGCGAGCGAGCACGCGGAAGATCGTAAAGGCCGGCCACACGCCGGGGTGGAGCATCACCCATGGCAGCCAGCGCGTGGCGCCGCCCGCGTTGAACATCATCTGGCGCTGATGACACGGACGCGCCGAGAGCTCGGCGTGGCGCACCTCCGGCCAGGTCGCAGCGCGCGTGCCGTGGATGAACTCGGCGCCGGCCTCGACCGGACGCTCGCAGAAGTCGCGAATCGAGTGGACGCGACCGCCGATCCGGCCACGCCCTTCGACGACGACCACCGAGAGCCCCGCTGTCGCGAGCGCGCGCGCAGCCGTCACGCCGGCTACGCCCGCGCCGAGCACGAGGACATCGATCAAGGCGAGACCTCGGGACGCGGCACGACCGAAGCCTGCGGCGCGTGTGTCGTGCGCTTCACCTGACGGCGCATGAAGCCGGGCGCGATCGCCTGTACGACGTAGGCCGCTGCGATCGAGCGCGGATAGGTCACCTCGCGCTTGCCGCGAGCCAGCGCATCGACGATCGCGTCGACCAGCCCTTCGACATCCGTCATCGATCGCAGCGACACCGGCGGCATCCGCGAAAGCGCCTCTTCGTCGAAGAACGGCGTGCGAATCACGCCCGGACACACGACCAACACGTGCACGCCCGCATCTTCGACTTCGAGCGACAGCGACTGCGCGAGTCCGATCATCGCGAACTTCGATGCGCTGTAGGCCGTCTCGTCCGGCGTCGCGATCTTGCCGGCCACCGACGCGACGAACACCAGCGAGCCCCGCCCGCGAGCGACCATGCCCGGCAGCAGCGCCTTCGTGAAGCGCAGCGTGCCGAGGTAGTTGACGCGCATCATGCGCTCCATGTCGTCGAGGTCCCAGTCGAGGAACGCGCGGTGATGACCGTAGCCGGCGTTGTTCACCAGCAGGTCCACCGCGCCGAAGTGCAGGGCCGCGGCGCGCGCGGTGGCCGCCACCTCCGCAGCGCTCTCGACGTCGCAACGGAATGCGCACGCGTCGCCGCCCTCGCGCGCAATCTCGGCAGCGAGCGCTTCGAGATCAGCGCGGCGGCGCGCCACCAGCGCCACGCGCATCCCTTCGCGAGCGAGCCGCAGCGCGAGCGCGCGGCCGATGCCGCTCGAGGCGCCGGTCACCAGCGCAACGCGACCACGGAAGGCATCGACGGCATTCATCGGGTTCTCCTCGGGCGCGCGCGCGGCGCCGCCGAGGCGACGACTCCGCCCGGCAGCCACAACCGCAGCAGCACCAGTTTCAGATGGCTCTTCACTTGCGTGCGCAGCCGCGCATCGTCGAGGCCACAGCCGAAGAGCTGCCGATAGCGCGCGTCCGACAACACGAGATTGTTCAGGATCCCCTCGACGGTGATCAGCAACAGACGCAGGTCGAAGCCGGCCGCCGCGAGCGCGCCGACGCGCGTCACGTTGCCCAGGAACCCCACCCAACTCCGATCGTCGGTTTCCGCGCCGGGAGGCAGCCCTTCGCCGAGCGCCGCGCGGGCGTTCAGGCTCACCCAGTCGCGGTGCGCCAGCAGGAACTCGAAGAGCTCGTCCATCACGCGCTCGATCAGTGCAGCGACGTCGTTCGGCGGCACCGCGCCGAGCGATCCGGAGACGAGCCCGCGCACCTCCCCGTCCCAGCGGCACAGCACCGTCGAGTAGAGGCCGAGCTTCGAACCGAAGTGATGTTGGATCGTGAACGGCCGCACGCCGACCGCACGACCCAACTCGCGAAATGACACGCCGCGAAAGCCCTTGGTCGCGAACAGGTGCTCGGCCTCATCGAGGATGCGGACCCGCACCTGCGCCGTCTCGGCCAGCGAACGCCGGCCCGGACGGGCCGCGCTGGGCTTGCGGCTCTTATTGCTCACGCGGCCAATCTTTTTGTCCACGCGGCCAATATGCACGGCGGAAGGCGACCACGGCAAGCGGCAAATATCGTTCTGGGAGCGCCGCTGGCAGTTTTCTGCGCACTTTCAGTCTCGAAAGCTCAATGATTGACCGGGCGGCAGTCGAATGGGTGCTCGAGTGGCCCAGCGCCCGACCAAGCGCACGCCGACTTCAAACCCTGAACCGCCGATGCTCGAGAACGCGTGGACGATTTCGCCGGGGATGCCGTAGAGGAACGCAGAGGTCGTGTTCCCCGCGGCGCCAGAGCCTTCGGCAAACCGGGGGCCTTTCCGCTATTTGGACGCACCATGATCCCCTTCCGGCAGCGCTGGGCCCCTCTCGATCCGGTGCCCTCATGGTGCCTGCACCGGGACGAGCTGGCGCTCGAGAGCGCGTAGCGAAGCGCCGTGGTGCGAAGCCCTGCGGATGCGCTTGCATTGGCCTGCCTGTTTCTCTCGGGTGCGCTGGGCCTGGCCTACGAGATCGCGTGGATCCGCATGGCTTCGCTGGTGTTCGGAGCGGCGAGCTTCGCGCTGAGCACCGTCCTCGCGGTCTTCTTCGCGGGCATTGCGCTGGGCAGTTGGTTCTTCGGCCGACGCGCCGCGCGCAGCGCCAACCCGCTTCGGCTCTACGCAGTGCTCGAGGCGGGCGTCGGCGTGCTGGCGTTGCTGACGCCGACGCTGTTCGCGGTGGCCGACGGCATCTACGAGCGCTTCTACCCGGCGCTCTTCGACCACTTCGCGGCGCTGTCCGCGCTGCGCTTCGCGGGCGTCGCGGCCATCCTGCTGCCGCCCACTGTGCTGATGGGAGGCTCGCTGCCGCTGTTCTGCCAGGCGTACGTGCGCCGACCCGATCGCATCGCTCGCACGGTGGGCTTGCTCTACGGCACGAACACCCTCGGCGCGGTGCTGGGCTGCGCCGCCGCCGGGTTCTGGCTGATCCCGAACCTGGGCGTGCATGCGACGATCCACGCGGGCGGCGTGCTCAACCTGGCGATCGCGGCAGCGATCCTGGCGCTGCCCATCGCCCGCGGCGACATCCGAGCCCCCGATCCGACCCCGCTCCCGGCACCGGTGCCGCCGCTCGAGCCGCAGCGCACGCGCTGGGTACTGCCGCTGCTCGTCTTCGGCACAGGCTTCGTGGCGCTGTCCAACGAGGTGCTGTGGGCGCGCCATCTCACGCTGATATTTCACAACACGGTGTATACCTACACGATCACGCTGACGGTGGTGCTGCTCGGCATCGTGCTGGGCAGCGCCGTGAGCGGGCGACTCTTCGACACCGTTCGCCATCGGGCACTCGCCTTCGGCGCAGCGCAGGTGGTGACGGGTCTGTCCGTCGTCGCGGCGCTCCACCTCCCGCCGGCGTTCTGGCGCGCCTGGCTCGATCCCACCGACCTGCGCGCCCAGGTGGCGGCCGCGCTGCTGCTGCTGCTGCTGCCCGCGTTCTGCTCCGGCCTCTCCTTTCCGCTGGCGGTGCGCATGGTCGTCGAGCAGCCGGCTCAGTCGGGTGCGGGCGTGGGACGGATGACGGCGCTCAACACCGCCGGCGGGATCGTCGGATCGCTGGCCACAGGCTTCTGGGCGCTGCCGGCACTGGGACTCGATCGCACCGTGACGGGGATCACCGGGGCGAGCCTCGCGCTCGGGTTCTGCGCCTGGGCATGGTTGGGTTCGGGCGTCGCGCGCTGGGTGTTGGCAGCGGCGGCGACCGCCCTGTGGCTGGCAGCGCCGCCGCTCCTCGGCGTACGGCTACCCGCGGACCATCTGGGAACGCCGGACGAACTAGTCGACTTCGAGGAGGGACTCAGCGCCTTCATGGCGGTGGTGCGGGGTGATGGCGTCCTCGAGCTCGAGATCGACCGCATGTGGCAGGGCGAGTTGCGCAAGAACCACCAGATCATGGCGGCCCACGTGCCCGCGCTCTTCACGCGCAAGCTCGACGACGTACTCGTGATCGGGCTCGGTCCCGGACAGACCGCGAGCCGCTTCCTGCTGTACGGGATCGATCGCCTCGATTGCGTCGAGCTGGAGCGCGAGCTTCCGGGCCTGATCCGCCGACACTTCGACGCTGCTTGGATGGACGACCCGCGCCTGCACGTCGTGATCGAGGACGGACGCAACTACATAACCCACACCGATCGGCGTTACGACCTGATCTCGGTCGAGGTGGGCCAGGTATTCCGCCCCGGGCTGGCGGGTTTCTACTCGCTCGAGTTCTACCGCCGCGCCCGCGAGCGTCTGAAGTCGGGCGGCATCCTCAGCCAGTTCCTGCCCATCGGGTTCTTCACGCCGGACCAGCTGCGCGCCGCCATCCGCACCTTCGTCGACGCCTTCCCCGAGAGCGCTCTCTGGTACAACAAGGAGGAGCTGCTACTGCTGGGGTCGGACCAGCCGCTCCATCTCGGCGAGGAGCAGCTCGCGAGGCTCGAAGATCCCGGTGTCCGACGCGATCTCGAGTTTGCGTATTGGGGAGGGCCCACTCACTGGCTGAATCAACGCGAGGTGCTGCTGGCCGGCCACCTGCTCGGGGGCGAGGCGCTGGCGCGGGTCGCGGGTGACACTCCGCCGTACCGCGATGATCGGCCTCAGCTCGAGTACGAGATCTCGGAGTATGGGGCTCGCCAAGAACCCGCCGTACTCGCGCTGATCGAGGCGAATCTGTCGCCGGTCGCGCCGCTGCTCGACGCCCCGCCGTCCCCGGAGTCCGCGGCGCGCATCGAGGCGCTGCGGCGCGTCAATCTGCGCGATCTGCGAGCGCGCAAGCTGATGAAGCAGGCCCGCGCCTTCGCGGCAACCGGGAACTCCCAAGAGGCGGACCGCCGCCTTCAGAGCGCCATACAGTGGAATCCGGAGAATCGCTGGGTCCGCTTCGTGCTCGGCAACAACTTCGTCATGCAGAACCTGCCGCTGACGGCCGTCGACGAATACCGCCGCGCGTTGGCGATTGATCCCGACTTCATCGAGGCGCGCCACAACCTGGGTAGGGTGCTCGCGACCGTGGGCGAGATCGAGAATGCGATCGCGCAGCAGCGTGCGGTGCTCACCCTTGCGCCGGACTTCGGGCCGGCCCACGTCAGCCTGGCCCGGGCGCTGCTCGAACGCGGCGACGCAGAGCAGGCGCTCGTCCATGCCGAGCGCGGCGTCGAGCTGGAGGGACGCCGCAACCTCAATGCGCTCGAGGCGCTGGCGCGCGCCGCGGCCGCCACCGGCGATCGCGATCGGGCGCAGGCCGCGGCCCGCGACGCGCTGGTCCTGGCCGAGGCTGCGGGACTCGAGAAGCGCGCCCGCGCGCTGCGCGAGAGCATCGCCGGCGATCCGTGACCGGTGCGAGGAGGAAATCCGGATGGCTCGTCTGTTGAAGTTCGTGTCTAGCGTCTTCGTTGTGATCGTGGTGGCGGCGGTCGTTGCGTTCCAGTCCGGCATGCTGCGGCCGGGTGCGGAGGCCGTCCCGATCGCGGGCAAGCCGTTCGCGGGCGATCGCTCGATCCGCTCCGGCGTCACACCGCAGCCGCTGACCGGTTTCGCGACGCAGCAGATCGTGCACCCGTTCATGGCGTTCGAAGGCGGGGGACTGCACGGCAATGCCTACAACTCAGATGTGCACGTGACGGGTGGACCGCTCGGCCATGCGTTGCAGGTCGCGACGCGAAGCGTTTCGCCGTTTCCCGGCGGCGTGTGTCCGACGATCACGTTTTCGCGCGACGGATTGATCGTGGCGATGTGCGCGTCGTTCGCCGGCTTCGAGCTGAACCTCTTCGAGCCGCACACGCTGAAGCTGCTCGCGACCCATGCGCTGGTGACGCGCCCCTCCACGTTCGAGGCGCTCGTCGAGCGCAACATCGACATCATCTTCCTCGACACCAGTGGCGGTAGCTATTTCTATCTGGACAACGAAGACCGCGTGGTGCTCGCCGACGCCGACCAGCGCATCCAGCGCATCGCCGGAATGCGGACGGCGCCTGGGAGTTCCATGTCACCGGGAGCATAGTAATTACAGTGCGACCAGCAGGGCCTGGTCGCACTGTACGGACTATGCTCGATGCGGGATCGGATCCATCTGGCCCTGGAACATGTCGCTCGGGCTTGTGCCATAGAGGTCGACCGCTTCGAGTGGCGAGGAGATCCCGCTCAGTTCGCGCCGCCCTCATCGACCAGCAAGTTGATGGTCAGGCGAATCATCAAGTCCTTTTGAGCGGGATCGCTCTCGGCGATCAGCAGCGCGAGCGCCACGAGCGTGTTGTCGGCGAAGCGCGGCGCGCCGTCGGGCCGCAGTAGGGTGCCGTTGCTGGCCAGATAGTCCAGGAAGAGCAGGCACGCGATGCGCTTGTTGCCGTCGGAGAACGGATGATCCTTGATCACGAAGTAGAGCAGGTGCGCGGCGCGCGATTCGACACTCGGGTAGAGCGGCTCACCGGAGAAGGTCTGCTCGATGGCGGCCAGCAGACCTTCGAGCTGCTCGCCTCGTTCCTGGCCGAAGAGCGCGACGGTCTCGCCTCCCGTTGCGAGCTGCGTGCGCAATCGCACGACGGCAGCGCGAGCGTCCTGCAGCGATAGATCCTTGGACAGCGGCCGAGTGCCCAGTGGCGCTGCTGAGAGTCGGTTCTCGTCGTATGCGAGCAGCAGTCGCCAGGTGCGGGCGTAGTGCTGCACCACATCCAGCACCGCGCGACCCTCGCCGGTGACCAGATCGTGTCGTTCGAGCGTCCGCGCGAGCAGGCCCATCGCCTGCTCCATTTCGCCAAACCCCTTCTCGCGCAGTCGCCGTTCGTTCAGCGTGTAGCCGCGGACGAGATGCTCGCGCAGCGTGCGGGTTGCCCAGATCCGGAAATCGGTGCCGCGCTTGGACTTGACGCGGTACCCGACCGAGATGACCACGTCCAGGTTGTAGAGGGCCACTGGCCTGTCGGAGGAAGCAATGTGCAAATTCTGCACATTGCTCTCCTTGGCCAGCTCACCCTCCCGGAAGACGTTCCCGAGGTGCTTGGTGATGACCGAGCGCTCCCGCCCGAACAGCTCGGCCATCTGCGCCTGGGTCAGCCAAACCGTCTCCTCGTCGAGCTGTACCTCGAGCCGCAGCTCGCCATCGGGAGTCTGGTAGAGCGCAATCTCCCCGCGTGACCCTGCGGCTCGGTCGGTCATGCCGCTACCAATGACGGCGAGAGGCAGCGCCAGCGATCACCATGTTCCACTACATGCACCGCTCCTGGATCGATGTGTCTCGTTCGAGGGTTCACTTCGAGACTTCCCTTCTCCTTCGTGATCGCGCGCCCATTCCCGCTCTGCTTCTTGACCTCGATGATCACCGAAGAATGCGACAGATCCGGTCACGCGCTCCCCGCCTCCGCTTCCTGGATCGCCTTCAGCGTCCTCCCATCCGTCGCCTTCCACTCGACCCGCCCATTCGCGCTGCGGCCGAGCACGACGCCCGCAGCAGTCGACGGCGACGCGAACGGATAGTCCTGCGTGAACACATAGTCCTCGCCATCCCGCCGCAGCACGCCGTTCTCGACGAGCCCGCTGCGCGCCTCCGAGATATACGCGTGAATCGATGCGACCTCGTCCGTTACCGCGCGACTGCCAGCGCGTACGAGGAAGCCTTGCGGGGTCTCGATGCCGCGCGCTTCGACGCCCTTCGCATTCAGCAACAGCTCCATGCCCGGCCGCTCGATGACCGGCGCCGCAGAGAACACCGCAAGGCCCAGCAACGGAAAGCAGAGCAGCATCTCGGCGAGGAAGCCCTCGGCGTCCGCCGCATCGGACTCCGAGAGCGACGGGAGTTGCGGGACGTTGGCGTTGTCGAGCGTGCAGCGCTTCGCCTGCGCAGCGAGTGCGACCAGTCGCGCTTCGAGCTGCTGCACGTGCGCCTTATTGAGGTTCTCGTCCTTGCTCGTGAAGGCGATGCAGCTCGTCCAGAAATCCTTCTTCGACGCGTGCTCCTCGAGCCGCGGCCGGATCGGATCGCCCTCGCCCACGTAGATGCGCGGCAACCCCGACTCTTCGGGCGGGCCGACGAGCACGTACACACCCGTGCGTGCGAGTTCCTTGCGCTGCCGCGCCTCGCCGAAGAGCGAACGCGGCACCACGATGCCGCAGCCGCTCCAGTTGGACTTCTCGATGGTGCGCAGGCCGTCGGGGTCGCCGTTGGGGAGGAAGATTTTGATCGAGTAGGGGCGGTGCATGGTCATTCCCTGGCAAGGCGAGTCATTGTTGGGGATCAGATTAGCTGCAGCTGCCGCTCGGGCGGGATCGGGAACACGCCGACGATTACCCACGGGTTCGGCGCGCGGAAGTGAAACTCCTGAGTGGTGCCGAGAAAGAAATGCAGGTCGCGACTCGCGAACTCGTCGAGATAGAGCATAGTAATTACAGTGCGACCAGGCCCTGCTGGTCGAAGGGAATTGGAGGTTGCGATGACTCCATGAAACTTCGTCTGTCGTCCTGCGGGTGCGAAACCCGCCCGGCCAAGGGTGAGCCCGCCCGAGCCGGTAGCGAGCCTGGCGACGGTCTCGGCAACGAGGCCGGCGAAGCGTAGGCACGCGAGCGTGTGGGCCGTGGGGTTTGCGGCCTCGAAATCTATGTCATCCCGGATGCCCAGGGTTCTGTTTTACCTGAAGGCGAAGACGACCTCTCCGCTTCGATGGGCGAGGAGTGGATCGTATCCGGCGGGGTGTAGGGCCACGGCACGCAGGAAGAGGACGGCCCAGAAACCTGGGAGGCCCTCGCTTCTCCTCGACAGCAACCGGTGATGCGGAGAGCCGGTGATCCGTCTCCGACGTGTCGCGCGTCTGCGGGCGCACGCGCGGCCGGCCAAGAACAAGTGCCCGCATCGAGGTACGCCGTGCGCAAGGGGAACCGAAGCCACGGCCGATGGAGGCGAGGGAGTCGGAGGGCTGCATAGGAGCGTCGACGTCGGGGAACGGGGTGGTGCCCGGACCCGCCCGAGCAAAGGCGGCCCGTGTGGAGATGAGCTTCAGGAGGGAACCATGTCCAACGCATCGACGTTGGGAGACGTGTCACCGGAACTGCTGAAGGTAGTGGAACGAGCGCAACGAGAACCCGAAGGACGGTTCCACTCGCTGGCGCATCTGATCGATGTGTCGGCCCTGGAACGAGCCTATCACCGCATGCGCAAGGATGCGGCGGTGGGTGTACGAGCAGGACTTTCTGGACTGCTCGTACGGCTTCCGACCCGGACGCAGTGCCC
>CAYGWM010000122.1:0-11800 GCA_964353555.1 uncultured Spirochaetales bacterium | reverse complement strand
ACGAGAACGAGCATCCGGCGCATCGGAATGACCTCTCGCCGAAGCGGGAGCGAGCTCGGTGCAACACAACATCGGGCTCTTCCCGTAGGCGGTGCTATTTGACCACAGTACCCATGCCGAGCACAAGTCCCGAAGTCGACGCCGCAGGGGCGGCCCAGCTGCGTCGGCGCTGAGGTCATCAGAGGCGCGATCTCGCTGGCTACGCCCGCTCGGCCACGCGTTCCAGATGCTCCACCTGGCCGTCTTCGCGACCGTGGAGGACGTCGTTGTAGCTCTGCTCGCCGCGGTGATGCGCGGCATCCGGTCGCGCGAAGCCGACGATCGCAGAGATCCGGTAGCCGTCGCGGCTGACATCGGTCGGCGGTGCCGCAGCGTGCATCGTGTCGCCGTAATGGATCGAGACGTCACCGGGCTGCGCATGCAGCGTGGCGGTGCGCGGCATGCGCGGGTGATTCGCGGGCCGCGTGCCGAACGACGCTCGATGCGACGCGGGCAGCATCGCGAGCGTACCGGTCTCGGGCGTCGCTGCGCTGAGGTAGATCGACGCGATCAGCACCGGACACAGGACGGCGTGTCCTCCCATCCCGCAATCACGATGCCACGGCAGGTCGCCGAGTCCCTCGACCATCTGCGGGTGCTTGTAGATCACCGTGACGCCGCCGCCCTCGCCCTTCTTGTGAACCACGCGCTCGCTCGAGAGATCTGCGAGCGCACGCAAGCGCGGATCGGACACGAGCGTGCCGAGTTTCGGCTTGTCGCCGGCACGCGTCACGCGGCAGAGAATCTCTTCGCCGGCCGCGTTCTTGCCCCACCACGACAACTTATCGCCCTTGCTAGCCTCGCCGCGCAGCGTCTCCGCTTCACACCGGAACGCCTCGACCTCGTCGGCGCCGAACACGCCGCGAACCAACAAATAACCTGCGACGTCGAGAAAGTGCCGTAGCTCATCGCGGTCGTCGTCGAGCGTGAAGGACCGTTCGATGTCGAGCGGGTTTCCGCTGCGATCGCGCAGATCGAGTCGGTCCGCTTCGTAGAGCGGGCGACCGTTGTAGAGCGCACGCAGTCCCGCTTCCCACGCCATCAGCTGCATCGCATGGCCGCGCACACAGCGAAGGCGGCCCGCGTAGAGCAGGCCGGCGGGCGCCTCGAGCTCGTGGACGAGACCTTCCCATGCCTCGCGATCCAGCTCGATCACGGTGTCGGCGCTCGCGTCGCCGGGGTAGATCTCGATGCGGTCGCCGTTCGGTCGATAGCTGTAGGCGCCGCCTTCGCGCAATCGGAAGGCGAGCGAGCCGAGCCCGTGTACGGCTCGCGCAGCGAGCGCTCCGCGGCCGGCATCGAGCGCGACCGGGAGTGTTTCGCGGTGGTAGCGATCGAAGTCGAGCGGCGGGAAGGACATGGCGAAACCCTAACACGACAAGGGGTGTCGATTGACGTCTGCGCTTGCCATCCCCTCGCGATCGGTTATCCATCCGTCGGCCGTCCATTTGAGCGATGCGCAGCGTCCGGTTCTCGACTTCGTCTTTTTGACCTCGTCCCGACCTACCCTGTCAATCACCCCATCTGAGCGTGCCTCGCCGATTTCCGCTCGAGCGGTCTTCGATCTTTCGGTCGTTGGATCTCTCGGTCGCGAGTCGGCGGTTCATCGTGCTCGAGAGCCGCAGCCGGACGTTCTGGCCGAGACTCCCGAGACCGAGAAGACCCGGTGCATCCGTGCTCCGGTCCTCTCTTAGGAAATCTGATCTTGAACAA
Organism: uncultured Spirochaetales bacterium; assembly: GCA_964353555.1. GTDB lineage: Bacteria > Myxococcota_A > UBA9160 > UBA9160 > PR03 > PR03. The sequence continues at coordinate 10,048 of CAYGWM010000122.1, read as the reverse complement.
GAAGCTTTACGTTGGAAATCTCCCCTTCACCACGACCGACGCCGAACTCAAGTCGATGTTCGAAGCCTACGGCGCGGTCGATCGCGTGAGCATCATCACCGATCGCGAGACCGGGCGGCCGCGCGGGTTCGCGTTCGTGGAGATGGGTGATTCCTCGAGTGCCGATTCGGCCATCAAGGGCCTCGACGGCCGTGAGGTCGGCGGCCGCGCTCTCCGCGTGAACGAAGCGACGTCCACGGGCGGCGGTGGCGGCGGCGGCGGTGGTGGCGGCGGTCGCGGCCGCTACTAGACCCTGCGTCTCTCGGGCCCGTCCACCGCGCCTTGCGCGGAGGGCGGGCCCTTTTCATTTCGCACGCGCATTCCGGCCGCAGTCACGGCGACGAACCCGGCGTCGCCACACGAGATCCCTGCGGAAACCCCACTTGCGCATCGAAAAAAAACGTTTGCCCGCGGCTAGATGCGGCGGCTACTCTGCCGTGTCCGACGAACCCCTACCCGAGGAAACCCGCGCCATGCTGCACACCTCCCTCCGTCTCCGCTCTTCCCTGCTGGTCGTGGCACTCGCGTGGATTGCAGGTCCGCCGGCTTCGGCAGACACGCTCGTACTGCCGGCTGCGCAGGAGAACGTCGATGGAAATACCTCCAACGCGGGGCCGTTCGGGAAGCTCGCAGACTTCAGCAACGATCCCTTCCGAACCCAGCAGATCTACGCCGCGACCGGCTTCCCCCAGGCCGCCGAGGGCATCACGATCCAGCAGCTGCGTTTCCGCCCCGACTTGGGGCAGGGCGACGCGGGGCCGATCACGTCGAACGAGATCGAGATCCGCCTCTCGACGACGTCGAAGCTGGTCGATGGACTCGACTTCACGGATCTCAGCCTCAACGTAGGGACCGATGAGCAGGTGGTCTATTCCGGCTCGCTGACGCTGCAGAGTTGCAACTGTGGCTCGCCTACGCGCGAGTTCGACGTCGTCGTCACGCTGCAGCCTCCGTTCTTCTATGACCCGAGCCTCGGCAACCTGCTGTTCGACGTGGTGAACACCAGCAATCCGTATCCGAAGGCCTTCCTGCTCGACGCGCACGACAACACGCTGCCGGACCCCAACGACCCGGCGGACGAGACGTCGCGACTCGTCGAGGTGATTCGTCTGAGCGATGGCGGGCACGAAATCGTGGGCGAGCTGATCTCGACCGGGCTCGTGACGCAGTTCGTCTACACGGTCCCCGAAGCCTCGGGAAGCGCGGCGGGACTGGCGGCGCTGCTCGCGCTGACGATCGCGAAGCGCGCAGCCAACGCCTGACCGGCGGGCGCTCAGCGCCCGCTGAACACCGGCTTTCGCTTCTCGAGGAACGCGCGCGGCCCTTCGGCTGCGTCGGCCGACATCATCACCTTCATCCCGTGCTGCTGCTCGATCTCGAAGGCCTCGTCTTCGGGCAGCGTCTCGGTGGCGCGCAGCGTGGCGACGAGCGCCTTCACGGCGAGCGGCCCGTTCGCCGCGATGCGCTGGGCGATCTCCATGGCCTTCGCGAGCGCCTGCCCATCGGGCACGACGTGATTCACGAGGCCGAGCTCGAAGGCGCGCCGCGCCGGGAGGTCGTCGCCGGCGAGCAGCATCTCGGCGGCGATCGCGTAGGGGATCTGCCGGCGCAGGCGCACCGCCGATCCCGCCATCGGGAACAGCCCGCGCTGCACTTCGGTGACACCGAACTTGGCGCTCTCGCCGGCAATGCGGATGTCGGTGCCCTGCAAGATCTCGGTGCCGCCCGCGCGCGCGAAGCCTTCCGCGGCCAGGATCACGGGCTTCGTCGGCCGATAGGTCTTCAGCCACGCGCCATAGATCACGTGCGGTTGCTTGCGCACGCGTTCGATCCACTCGTTGTCGGTGACGCCGCTGCGCAGCTTGCCGATCTCCGCGAGATCCATGCCGGCGCAGAAGGTGTCGCCTCGACCGGTCAGGATCGCGACGCGGATCTCGTCGTCCTGGTCGAGCCGGACCCAGGCATCATAGAGTCGGCACATCACCTCGGAATTGACCGCGTTCTTCTTCTCGGGTCGATTCAGCGTGACGACGAGAACTGCGCCTTGCTGTTCGACGATGACAACGGGCTGTGACACGGGATTCCTCGCGATCTCGGGTTGATTCGGATCGACCGGGGATGCGGCTGGCTAAACCAGCCCGGCGCGGGCGCGGAACTCGTCCTTGGAGTTGACGCGCGGGAAGGGTTCGTCCGGCACCGCCACGTCCAGGAACTTGCAGAGCGGTTCCCATCCCTGCGCGACTTCGTAGACCAGCAAGCAGTCGCGCGGGATGCTGCGCTGCACGGTCTCGTTGTGCCGCTCGTAGACGCCGATCGCGTACGCGCGATCGCCAAAGCGACCGCCAAAGGTCTGCTCGTCGATCAACTTCGTCACCATCGCGTGCCAGGCGGCGAGGTTCGGGTCGGGCGGCGGTGCGCCGCGCAGGAGCTGATGGATCGTCTCGTGAACGCTCGCGTACCACGACTCCGGGCTGCGCAGCGTGAGCAGCACCTTCGCGTCGGGATGGTGCTGCACGAGCTCGCGCCAGAAACGACAGCCGGGCCAGTCGACCGTCGCGGTGTAGCCGGCGAACAGCGCGTCCCAGTCGACCGGCTTCCCATCCAAAGCATCGCTCCAGACGGCGACGTGTTCGGGATGCTGGAAGACTTCGCTCATGTGGTAGCAAGGCGCGAGACCGAGCCGTTCGAGCGCAATCTTCACCGACAGCGTTCCCGTGCGACCAAAGCCTGCGCCGATCAGCGTGAGTGCCATCAGGGCCGGCAGGTTAGCGTGGCCTGCGCACCGCACGAGGCGATACCCTCCGCCCGCCCAGCAAGTGATCGGGATGACGAGCCAGCAAATCGAGACCCGCCCGCAATGACTTCGCTGTCGGACGCAAACCGCGAAGCGCCGTGGCGCGCGCGACTGATCGCGCGGCTCGAAGCGCGCGACGTCTACTCGAAGTGGGTGCTCTTCGCGGCGCTCTCGGGGATGTTCGCGGCGACCTTCCCGATCACGATCCTGACGGTCTCGCTGCCGTCGATCGCCCATGAGTTCGGCACGCGTGAGACCACGATGGCGTGGGTGATCGCAGCGCCGATGCTGGTCTCGGCGGTCGCGTTGCCGCTGCTCGGCAAGCTCGGCGACCTGCGCGGGCATCGCCGGGTATTCCTGTTCGGCACGGCGGCGGCCACCGCGACCGCGATCGCCACGTCGTTCGCGTGGAACCCGGCCGCGTTGATCAGCTTGCGCACGCTGGCTTCGACACTCGGCGGCGCGACGCAGCCGACCGCGATGGCGTTGATCTTCAGCGTGACACCGCGCGAAGCTCGCGTGCGCGCGATGGGCTGGTGGGCGATGACGGGGGCCGGCGCGCCGGCGCTCGGGCTCGCGGTGGGCGGCCCGCTCGTAGACTGGTTCGGCTGGCGCGTCGTCTTCGCGATGCAGGCGGTATTCTCGTTGATCGCGTTCGGGCTCGCCTTCGCGGTGCTACGCGAAACGGTTCCGCGTCGCGTGCGCTTCGACGTGCCCGGCTCGCTGGCGCTCGCGCTCGGCGTCGGCGGATTCATGTTCGCGCTCGGCCAGGTGCGCGCGCGCGGCGTCACCTCGCTCTGGGTGCTGGGCTCGTGCGCGGTCGGAGCGCTCGGACTCGCCGCATTCGTTCCGATCGAGCGACGCGTGGTCGCGCCGCTGCTGCCGCTCGCGCTGCTCCGCACGCGTGCCTTTGCCGCGCCGATCGTCGCAAACGCGCTCACCAGTGCCTCGTACATGGGCGCGTTCGTGGTCGCACCGTTCCTGCTACAGCGCAGCTTTGCACTGTCGATCGCCGCGACTTCGGGCGTGCTGCTGCTGCGCACGGCCTCGTATGCGCTCGGCTCGCCGTTCGGCGGCGCGCTCGGCGAACGCATCGGCGAACGCGCCGCTGCGTGGATCGGCTGTCTGGTGATGGCTGTCTCGATGATCGTACTGGCCGCCGGCGCGCTGGCGTCGAGCTTCTGGGCCGTCGGTATCGGGCTGGTGTTGCAGGGCCTCGGCTACGGACTCGGCACGCCCTCGATCGCGAGCGCCGCGACGAGCGCCGCCGCCGAGGAAGACATCGGCATTGCATCCGCCGTCAGTCGACTGATGGGTTCGGTGGGATCGTCGTTCGGCGTGACGCTGCTGACACTGATCTACGGCGGCACCAATACGCCTCGCTCGTTCGCATTCGCGTTTGGAGCGGGCGGTGTGCTGGCACTCGGGGCAGTGGCCGCGTCGCTCGCGATGCAACGACGCCGCATTTGCTAGTTCGAATGCGACTCGGCGCGACAGCCCAGTTCCGCAAGACGCGCGCGCCACGCGGTGAGATCGCGCGGGCCCGGCTCGATGTCTGCGAGCGAAACATCGCCGAGTCCATTCAGCGTCGAGTGCGCCTTCTCGTCGAGCGTGGTGTTGTCGATCGCGTTGAACACCCAGGGTACGTCAATCGTGAACGTGGCGCGGTCGATCGGGGTCCAGCTGAGATACAAGCGCGAGACGCTGCGTGTTGCTCTCGTCCTTGCCGTCGTCGCTCGATGGCTCTCCGCTCGACTTCGTTTACCCGCGCACTTCGAAGAACCCCGTGACGCTGCCGGGTTCCTGCTGCGAGGAGGCGCCGTTGGTGTAGCTCGGATCTCCCGCCAGACAGACCGATCAGGCCGAGGTCAGGCTGGGAGCGAGGCAAATGGAAAAACAAATCGACGCGACTGCGAGCTGCATTCGCACGTGCGTGCGCATGATTCCCTCCGTCCGGTCGGAATCCAGATCTCCACGGGCGCAGGCGCGCCCGGCGCTCGACGCGAGGGAACTGGCGTCGCAGCCGGCAGCGATGGCGAGCGCGGTCGTGCCGTTGATCTCAGCCACTTCCGCGCGAGCGATTGCGCTCGCGGTCGGCGGGCACGGCATCGCGGCGGCCGCGAGGTAGGCAGCGACCGCAAGCGAAGAGAGAGAGCGACGAAGCGCGCGCGCAGCGCGGGGACTCATGACGGCGCGCACGCTAACGCCGCCTTCTGCCGCGGGCCAGCCGAATCCGCGTCGTCAGGACGTTGGGACTTCGAGCGGCAGCGAAAAGCCGAGCACGTCGCACGCCTGGTTGCCGGCGAGCAGACGGAACGCTGCGGGACCCGCCGCACGGAATTCCAGCGATGCTGCGTCCTGCTCTGCGACTGCGGCACAGGCTGCGACGTTCGGCAGCACCGCGACGATGTCATAGCCGCCGGAAATGAAGACGCGTGACGCGAGCGGAAAGCGTCCCCGGAGGAAGATCAACTCGGGATCTTGCTGCACTACGTGGTAGTAGGCCGCAGCGCGCGGTACCGGAGGTCCGCGGCGACGCGGCTGGGTGTCTCTCCACGCGGCAAGCGATGCGACGCCGATCGGGTCGCAAATCTGATCGTCGCGGCGGAAGCGGCCAAATTGCCCCGATTTGCCGTAGTTGACGCGCGCATCGGGCGCGAGCACCTGCATGCAAGCCTGGGTCGCCGGCGCGAAGAAGCGCAGATCCGCCATCGGCCCTGCGAGCGACGCCAACAGGTAGGGACCATGCTGGGAGACGCCGAGCACCACCACATCGGTCGTCGCAAACGGGTTGACGCCGTAGAGAACCTTCTCACCAGCGTGTTTGGCGGTTGCGCAACCGAACGCCAGAAATCCCAGCGACAGCACGAAGCCAATCGCTCGCCGCTCGCGCGTCATCCCATTCGCCTCCCGGCGCAGCCCACGGACAGTGCCGTGCGACGAGCCGAGCTTCGACCAAGAAGCCGCTCCCAGCAACCGCTACGCGGGTCCAGCCACCCGGAGGTCCGTCGACGCAGTGCCGACCGCCTTCCACGAAAGATGGATGCCGAGCTTCTCCATCTTCGTGTATAGCGTGCGTCTCCCGATCCCGAGCGCACGCGCCGCCGCGGAGCGATTGCCGCCCGCTTCGCGCAACGCATCGAGAATGCGCCAGGCCTCCGCACGATCGAGCCATGCGCGGAGTGTCACTCGTTCGCCATCTGCGATCGCGCGTTGATGAAACGCAGCGAAGAGCGATTGGAGACCAGGATCGATTCGGGGGCCGCCGTCGTTCCGATGAGAGTCCATGGTCGGCGTCATTGTGCAAACCCCGTTCCGATCGCGGCGACGACGCTACGCGTCGCTCGGCTCGCAATGCCTTCGCATCTTCCGGTTTCTGCCTGCATGGTGAGCAAGTCTCTGCCCATGACCTGAGCACGCCTCGCAACGCGCTGCTCGCGAGCATCGCGGGCGGCCTTCTGCTGCTCAGGCGTGCCGTCTCAGGCTCATCTGGTAGGTGGCACGCACATTGCTCTGCAACGCAGCGATGTCGCGCCGGCGAACCGACCGGCGCCCAATGGAGGGACCTCGATGGCGTTGCTTGCTCGCAATGATTCCCGTCGCGCCGATCCGTGCTGGATCGCGCTCGCACCCCTCGCGCTCTCGCTGCTTTGGGCGGGCGCGGCTTCTGCGGAGGGCGAAGCGCCCAAGCTCGACACCGGGAATACCGCGTGGATGCTCACGAGTTCCGCGCTCGTGCTGATGATGACGATCCCCGGACTCGCGCTCTTCTATGCGGGCCTGGTCCGCGCGAAGAACGTGCTCTCGCTGTTCATGCAGTGCATGGTGTCGGCGGGCGTCGTCGGCGTGTTGTGGATTCTGGTCGGCTACACGCTCAGCTTCGGAACCGGCAACGCCTTCATCGGAGATCTCTCGAAGTTCGGCCTCGCCGGCATCACGCCCACTACGCTCTGGACCGGCTACACGATTCCCGAGTACGTGTTCGTGATGTTCCAGGCGATGTTCGCGATCATCACGCCCGCGCTGATGATCGGCGCCTTCGCCGAGCGCATGCGTTTCGGTCCCTACCTCGCCTTCATCACGATCTGGTTGCTGGTGGTGTACTGCCCGCTCGCGCACATGGTCTGGGGCGGCGGCTGGCTCTTCACGCTCGGCGCCAAGGACTTCGCCGGCGGCCTCGTCGTCCACATGTCGAGCGGCTATTCGGCGCTCGTCGCGGCGCTGTTCCTCGGCAAGCGCCGCGGCTATGGCAAGGACTCGATGCAGCCGCACAACCTGCCCTTCGCGGTGATGGGCGCCGCGCTGCTGTGGGTCGGCTGGTTCGGCTTCAATGCTGGATCCGAGCTGGCAGCGGACGGCATCGCTGGCCTCGCCTTCCTCACCACCAGCACGGCGGCCTCGACCGCGCTCGTCAGCTGGATGGTGATCGAGTGGCTGCACCGCGGGAAGCCGACCGTACTGGGCGCCGCGACGGCATGCGTGGCCGGCCTCGTCGCCATCACGCCGGCCTGTGCGTTCGTCTCGCCGATGGGCGCGATCGCGATCGGCGTCGGCGTTGCGGTGCTCTGCTACGGCGCTGTCACGTTCCTGAAGCCGATGTTCGGCTACGACGACTCGCTCGACGTGTTCGGCGTGCACGGGATCGGCGGCACCTGGGGCGCCCTCGCGACGGGCCTCTTCATCGCCGACTTCGCGCTGCCCGAGGGCGTGACCCGCGGCGCGCAGATCTTGATCCAGCTGAAGAGCATCCTGTTCACGGCAACCTTCGCGCCGGCGGCAACGCTCGTGATCCTGCTGGTGCTGCGCGCGGTTTTCGGCAGCCTGCGACTCGAGGACGAAGCCGAGTACAACGGCGTCGACCTCTCGGAGCACAGCGAAAGCGGCTACGTCTTCGAATAGGCGAGTCGCCTACCGAATTCGACGATCCTTGCACCGCGAGGCCGTGTTTCCCAACCGGGATGCACGGCCTCGCCTATTCTGGGGCAAACCGAATCCGAGGAGACTCCGATGCCCCGACTCCAAGCCCCGCGCGTTGCGCCGCTCAGCGACGCGGAAATGGACGACGAGACGCGCGCGCTACTCGGCGCCACCAGCGGCAGCATCAGCCGCGCTCCGATCCTCAACATTTTCCGCACGCTCGCGCATCACCCGAAACTGCTGCGTCGCTGGTTGGTGTTCGGCGCGCACGTTCTCGCGAAGTCGACGCTGCCGCCGCGCGAGCGCGAACTCGCGATCCTGCGCATCGGCTGGCGCTGCGGATCTGAGTACGAATGGGGTCAGCATGCGGCGATCGGTCGCGCGACCGGCCTGCGCGACGACGAGATCCGCCGCATCGCGAAGGGACCCGATGCCCCGGGTTGGAGCGCCTTCGACGCCGCGATCCTGCGCGCCGTCGACGACCTGCACGACGACTCGTTCCTCTCCGACGCGAGTTGGAGCGCGCTCAGCGCGCAGTGGAGCACCGAACAGGTGATCGACTTCCTGTTCGCGGTCGGTCAGTACACGCTGGTCTCGATGGCGCTCAACAGCCTCGGCGTGCAGCTCGACGCGGGGGTCGAGGGATTTCCGGATTCGGGCTCTTCCGCGTCTTGACAGACCCCGCGGTCGTCGCCTATCCAATGCATCCGGATAGACGAATATATTGCTCGTACGTCCAGAGGAGATCCCATGAGCCAGCCCGTGCGCCCTCCCTTCAAGGTCCAGGATCTCGAACTCGCCGACTGGGGTCGCAAGGAGATCCACCTCGCCGAGCACGAAATGCCGGGCCTGATGTCGCTGCGCAAGCGCTACGCGGGTCGCAAGCCGCTCGCGGGTGCGCGCGTGATGGGCAGTCTGCACATGACGATCCAGACAGCCGTGCTGATCGAGACGCTGGTCGATCTCGGCGCCGACGTGCGCTGGGTGTCGTGCAACATCTTCTCGACCCAGGACCACGCGGCGGCCGCGGTCGTGGTGGGACCGCACGGCACCCCCGCGAAGCCTTCGGGAACGCCGGTCTTCGCCTGGAAGGGCGAGACGCTCGAAGAGTATTGGTGGTGCACGAAGGAGGCGCTGGTGTGGCCCGACGGCAAGGGCCCGACACTGATCGTCGACGACGGCGGCGACGCCACGCTCTTCGTGCACAAAGCGCTCGAGTGGGAGAGCGCGGGCAAGGTTCCCGACTTCGATCCGAAGAACGACCCCGAGGAGTGGGGCGTGATCCTCGATTGCGCGCGCACCGAACTCGCTGCGGCGCCGGGCCGCTGGAGCGCGATCGCGAAGGGAATCCGCGGTGTCTCCGAGGAAACCACGACTGGCGTGAATCGCCTCTACCAGATGGCGAAGGACGGCTCGCTGCTGTTCCCGGCGATCAACGTGAACGACTCGGTAACCAAGAGCAAGTTCGACAACGTCTACGGTTGCCGGCATTCGCTGCCCGACGGCCTGATGCGCGCGTCCGACGTGATGCTCGGCGGCAAGGTCGCCGTGATCTGCGGCTATGGCCAGGTGGGCAAGGGCTGCGCGCAGGCGCTGCGCGGCCAAGGTGCCCGTGTGATCGTGACCGAGATCGACCCGATCTGCGCGCTGCAGGCCGCGATGGAGGGCTATCAGGTCGCAACGCTCGACGACGTACTCGAGATTGCCGACATCTTCGTCACCACCACCGGCAACTGCCACGTGATCGCCGCCGAAGACATGGCGCGCATGAAAGACAAGGCGCTCGTCGGCAACATTGGTCACTTCGACAACGAGATCGACATGGCCGGCCTGAAGGCGGTCCCCGGCATTCGGCGCGTCAACATCAAGCCGCAATACGACGAGTGGATCTTCCCGGACGGCCACAGCGTGATGGTGCTGGCGGAGGGACGGCTGCTGAACCTCGGCTGCGCGACGGGACACCCGAGCTTCGTGATGTCGGCGTCGTTCACCAATCAGGTGCTCGCGCAGCTCGAGCTGCACGAGAAGGCGGAGAGCATGGAGCGAACCGTCACCATCCTGCCGAAGCACCTGGACGAGGAAGTCGCGCGCCTGCATCTCGATCAGCTCGGCGTGAAGCTCACCAAGCTCACGCCGAAGCAGGCCGAGTACCTGGGCCTCCCGGTGGATGGCCCGTACAAGCCGGATCAGTACCGCTACTAGCGCGTGGCCGTCCCGGCCGTGGTGCGAAATCATGCGCTAGCTCAGAGCTTCGCGATGATCCGGTCCGCGTAGCCGCGCAGCGCGTCGATCTTCTGC
>CAYGWM010000121.1:0-11983 GCA_964353555.1 uncultured Spirochaetales bacterium | reverse complement strand
CCTGACGCCCGGCACCTCTCTGCTGGGGATCACTTTGCTTTGGCGCGGTTTGCGGCCTTGGCCAGCCGGGAGACCTGGCGGCTGGCGCGGCGCTTCGGAATCACGCCTTTGGTGGCGGCCCGGCGGAGCGCGCCTTCGGCCCCGCGGAGTTTCTCTTCGAGGCCAGCGCCACCGGATTCGATTTCGGATCGAAGCGCCTTCACGACCCCGCGGGTTCGGGTGCGGATCGTGCGGTTGCGCTCGCGGCGTTTTACGTCCTGGCGGGCGCGCTTCTGTGCAGATTTATGACGGGCCAAACGACCTCCGAAGGCGTCGAGGGACGGGCAACATAGGCGGAGCCCTCCAGCGTCGCCAGGGTTGCGGCCGCCTCCGTGCTGGCTCCGTTCGGGGTTCTTCGCCGTGGGCGTTCCCGGTCAACTCTCCACGGGCGCCCGCCGATACACGCGGGTGGACGGGTCTGCCAGCAGAGGGGCACGCCCGAGGAGGGGAACTTTGTGACCTGGCAGCGCGTGGCTCGCGGGATCGCCCGGCTATGGGTCGCGTCGATCCTGGCATTGGGCCTGCCCGCGCAAGCGCAGGCCCAGGACGCGTCCCCCAGCGTCGATCCCACGACGGCGCTGTTGCCGCAGGCCACGCGATCGTCGGATCCGCCGCAGTTGGTTCGTCGCTTGCCGGGTCCGCTGATCGATCGCATCGAGGGCGCGTGGAGCGGCGGTTCACGCGAGCTCCCGGATCGCGCCGAGCGCACCCGTGCGGCCGCGGATGAGGTGGGCCTGGAGAACGTCGATGCCCTCGCACGCGCGCTGGTGTTCGGCGGCAAGGACCTCGGCAGCTTCGAGGAGCGTGCCGAAGCAGCCGTGCTGCTCGCGCCCGATCTGCCCGCCGCGCATGCTGCGCTGGCGCGCGCGCGATTCGCATCGGGTTCCTTCGGAGCAGCAGCTTCGTCGGCAATCGATGCGATCGCGGCGCTGCCGCGCAGTCTGGACGGCTGGCTTTGGCTCGGCGCAACCGGCTGGGTGCTGGCGCTCTTCGCGCTCGCGGGCGGCGCGCTGGTGTATCTGGGCGCGCGCGGCTTTGCATCGGCGTCCCCTGCAGCGCACGACCTCGGCGATCGCCTCGAGCCGTCGATGCCGGACTTTTCGCGCGTGGCGCTCGTCGCCGCGCTGGTGCTGCTGCCTGCGGCGCTCGGCGAAGGCGTTGCCGGCGCGGCTCTCGCGCTGTTGGTACTCGGGTGGTGGCAGAGCACGCGCGTACAGCGAATCGCACTCGCTTGCGCCGCGCTGCTCTTCGTCGCCGCGATCCATCCCGTGGCGAACCTGGCGGGCGCGCGGATCGCCGCGATCGGCGCCGATCCGATCGTCGCGGCAGCGGTCGCAGCGGAAGCAGGTGCGCTCGATCCCGTCGATGCGGCGCGCCTTGCGCGGGCCGCGTCCGATCCGGCGTCCGGGTCCGCCGCCGAAAGCGCCGATCCGCTGGCGATGTACGCGCTCGCGCAATGGGCGCGGCGCTCGGGGGACCTCGCCGAGGCAGATGCACGTCTCGCGGCACTGCTGACACGCAACAGCGACGACCCGGTCGTGCTCGCGAGCGCCGCGAGCGCGAAGATCGCGCTGGGTAATCCGAAGCAGGCGGTCGAGCTCTACCGCCGCGCGATTGCTACGGAGCCGACGGCGCTGCTCTGGTTCAATCTGTCGCAGGCGCACGGGCGCGCGATCGACGTCGAGCAGCACGCGCGCGCGCTCGCCGCCGCGCAGTCCCTCGATCCGGACGCGGTGAGAGAACTGACGGCTCGCCTCGCTGGGTCAGGCGGCGCCCACGTCGCAGACGTGCCGATGCCGCTCGAGCGGCTGCGAGACCGACTTGCCAGCAGCGACGCGAGTGGGGCCGCGAATCGGCTGCGCCGCCCGCTCGCGCCCGGTTGGCTGGGGCGGTCGTCGTGGTTCGCCGCGCTCGCCTTCGCGGCAGCCGTCGCGCTCGGCGCCGCGCTCGGCCGCCGATTCGAAGCGTCGACGACCTGTCTCGACTGCGGCACGCGGCTGTGTCTCCACTGCGGAACCGCGCCCGAAGCGCTTCGCGACGGCACCGCCGCGGAGCCGCGTTGCGAGAGCTGCCGCACCCGCCGAATCGAAATGCGCGCCGCAGCGGGCTGGGAGCCGCGATCGAGCGGAGCACGCGCGTGGCGGGTGCGCGCTGCAAACGCGCTCGGCGCGTTGTTCCCCGGTCTCGCGGGTCGCTCGGCAGCGCGGCCGGTGCTCGGACTGTTGGCCGCACTCTGCATGGCCGGCGCGCTGGCGTTCGGTCTGGGCGCGGATGCGGTCGTGCCCGATCCGGCCCGTGTCGGCCGTGCGGGCGCGATTGCCTTCGGCATCGCGACGGCGTTCTGTGTGACGCTCTACGCGGTGATCACGCTGGTGTCCGCACGGCTCGAGCGCCGGAGCCGCGCATGACGGTCGCGTTGCACGGCAATTTGCGCGATTTCGGCATGGGCGAGGTGTTCCAGCTGATCGGTCAGCAGCGCAAGACCGGCCTGCTCGAGGTGCGTGGCCAGAAAGGCGAAGTGACGCTGCGCTTCGACGCGGGCGGCGTCGTATCCGCGGCGCCCGTCGGAACGCGTGCCGACGAGGCGCTGGTCGAGATGATCGTTCGCTGCGGACTGGTGCCGCGTGACCGCCTCGCCGCGATCGAGGCACTGCACGAAGCATCGCTTCCGATCGCACAGCACCTCGTCGAGGAAGGATTGCTGGGCGCGGAGTCGCTGCGCGAAGTCGAGGACCTGCTCACGCGCGAGACGATCTTCGAGCTGCTGCGGTGGGTGGACGGCTCGTTTCGCTTCGTCGCGCAGCCCGTTGTGCACGATCGACCGGCCGAGTCGTTGCTCGGCGCCGAGCAGGTCTTGATGGACGGCCTGCGCATGGTCGACGAATGGCAGGCCTTCACGAATGAGGCGCCAGCCGAGACGGTCGTGTTCCGGCGCCGCGGCAGCATCGAGGAGTACCGCCACTCGCCTGCCGGTCGCGCGATGGCGTCGCCGATCGAGGCGGAGCGCGTGTTCCTGTTGGTCGATGGTCGCGCCAACGTGCGGCGGGTGATCGACCTCTCGCGTCTCGGAAGTTTCGGCGCGATGCGGCTTCTCGTGCAGCTCGCGCGTGCGGGGTGGATCGAGCCGGTGCACGTACAGAGCGCCGCCGAGATCCGCAGCGCGCAGCCCGATGCGAGTTCGGCAGCGCGTCGCTGGGTCGCGATGTGGGCGCCGTTCGCGTTGCTCGCCGGGATCGCGGCAATCGGCCTGATTCGCTCCGGATCGAACGCCGATGGCTTCGACGTCGGCCGCGATGCGCTGGAACATGCGCGCACGCGCTTCGCGACGCAGAATGCCCGTGCGATGGTCCTCGCCTATCGCGCCGCAGAAGGTCGCTGGCCCGATGGACTCGAAAGCGTTGCGACGTGGGCCGAGCAGGGCGGCGCCGCGTTGACGCCCGCGGAGCGCGGCGCCTACTATGTCGGCGCAAGCACCGAGGGGCCCATCATTCTCGCGCCCGATCGCGCCCTTCGCATCGACGCCGAGGCCCAGAGGCCGCCGAATCGCTGAACTCGCATCGGGAGATGTCCCTGGCCGACTCCAAGCCGCTGCAGAACGCCGAGACCCGATCCGACGCTCCGAACGATGCCAGTACCCGGCAGACCCTGATCTTCGACGACAACCGGATGGCCGCCGAGCTCTACGGCGATGGCGAGCGCACGTTGCGCATCCTCGAGCAGGAGCTGCGCATCGACGTGCGCGCACGTGGCAACGAGGTGCGTCTGATTGGGGATCCCGTGCAGGTTGCGGCGGGGCGCAAGGTGCTCGAAGAGTTGTACGGCCGGCTGCGCGCCGGCCATGCGTTCCACGCGCGCGACGTGGCGTCGGTCGCGCGCCTCGCCTCCGGCCGTCCCGACATCGAGCTGCACGACGTCTACGAGGACGTGCTCGGCGACGCCGGCACGCGACGTCGCGTGCTGGCGAAGAACTTGTCGCAGCGCCGCTATGTCGAGCTGATCCGCGACCACGACATGGTATTCGCGATCGGTCCGGCCGGCACGGGCAAGACCTATCTGGCGATGGCGTGCGCGGTCGCGGCGCTCAATCGCCGCGAGGTGTCGCGCGTGATTCTGGCGCGACCCGCGGTGGAAGCGGGCGAGCGACTCGGCTTCCTGCCGGGCACGCTGGCCGAGAAGGTGAATCCGTACCTGCGACCGCTCTACGACGCGCTCCACGACATGATGCCGTTCGACAAGGCGGAGCAGCTGATCGAGCGCGGCGTGATCGAGGTGGCGCCGCTCGCGTTCATGCGTGGCCGCACGCTGAACGATTCGTTCGTGATCCTCGACGAGGCGCAGAACACCACCAGCGAGCAGATGAAGATGTTCCTGACCCGACTCGGCTTCGACTCGAAGGCCGTCGTGACGGGTGACACCACGCAGATCGACCTGCCGCCCGAAAAGACCAGCGGACTGGTGGAGGCGGCCCACGTGCTCGCGGGCGTCGAGGGCATCGGCTTCATGCGCTTCACCGAGGCCGACGTCGTTCGCCATCCGTTGGTGCAGAGCATCATCCGCGCCTACGATCGAGCGAGCACTACGCGTCCCGAAGAGCGATGACGCTGCGGCTCTCGGGCCCGCCGCGCGGGCTCGTGGCGGCGCGCTTCGATCGTCCGCTGCTGGCGCGCCGCGCGCGGCGCGTGCTGCGCGAGGTCGCGCAGGCTCACGCCGAACTCTCGCTCTCGCTCGTCGATGACGTCGCGATGGCCGCGCTGAACGAGCGCCACCGCGGCAAGCGCGGCCCCACCGACGTGCTCTCGTTCTCGCTGCTCGAGGGCGCCCACAGCGAATACCGCGGCGGGCTGCTCGGCGACGTCGTGATCGACGTCGAGCAGGCTGCGCGCCAGGCGCGTCGCGCGCGCCGCGCCCTCGACGACGAACTCGCCAAGCTGATGATCCACGGCGTGCTGCACCTGATCGGCCACGACCACGAAGCGAGCGACGAAGCGCGCCGCATGGGGGCCGAAGAGCGCCGCCTCTGGCAGGCGGTTCGTGCATGACGGGACGCCGTCGCGCGGCCTTTCTGGCTGCGTTCGCCGCCGCGTTCGTGCTGGCGTTCCCGCAGCGCTTCGGCGACCTCGAATTCGATCTCGGCTTCGGCGCGGGCTGGCTCGCACCGGCGCTGCTGATTCTAGGGTTGCGCGGACTCGCGCCGCGCGCGGCGGCCTGCTGGGCGTTCATCGCCGGGCTCGCCGCGCACGCGCTGGTGTTCCATTGGATCTACGTCGCGACGGTTCACTATGGCGACGCGCCGGTGCTGGTGGGCGTGCTCGCACCGATCGGGCTCGCGCTCTATCCGGCGCTGTTCTTCGCGCTGTTCGGGGCGGCGTGGAGCGGCTTCGGCGCGGCCGGCCTGGCGTCGCCGTTCGTCGCAGCGGCGCTCTGGGTCGCGCTCGAATGGGCGCGCAGCTTCGTGCTGACGGGCTTTCCGTGGGCGCTGATCGGCTACGCGCAGCACCAGAACGCGTCGCTGCTCGGACTCGCGCCGTGGACCGGTGTCTGGGGACTCAGCTTTGCGACGGTGCTGGGCAGCGCCGCGCTCGCCGCTCTCGCGAGCGGCGAGCGGCGCCGGCGCGCGCCGGTCGCGGCGCTGCTGGGGGTCGCCGCGCTGCACGTCTTTGGCACTCTCGACGGCGTTCTCGACGACACGGCGCCCACCGGCAGCGTTCGCGTCGCGACGCTCCAGGGCAACATCGATCAGGGCGTGAAGTGGAGTCCCGCGTGGGCCGAGCGCACGCTCGCGGACTATGAGGCGCTGACCCGAACGGCTGCGGAGCAGGGCGCGCAGTTGGTGCTGTGGCCCGAGACGGCGGCACCGGGTTCGCCGGATTGGAGCGACGAACTCGCGGAGCGACTCGGTGCGCTCGCGCTCGAAACCAACGCCACACTGGTCGTCGGCGCGGTCGGCGCCGAGCGGATCGCCGAAGGCGGCATGCGCTACTACGACAGCGCTTTCGTCGTCGCGCCGGACGGGCGCATCGTCGATCGCTACGACAAGACCCATCTGGTTCCGTTCGGCGAATACGTCCCGCTCCGCGATCTGCTGGGTCGTTTCGTCTCGGCGATCGCACGCGGCGCCGCGACGACCGACGTGTCGCCGGGTCGCACGCCGCGCGCCATCGCGATCCCGCTGCCGGGCGGTGCGACGCTCACGGCGGGCGTGCCGATTTGCTATGAACTGCTCTTTCCGAACCTGGTGAGTCGATTCGTGAGTGATGGAGGCCATCTGCTCCTCGCGATCACGAACGACGCCTGGTACGGGCGCACCGGGGCGCCCTATCAGTTCCTGGTCATGACGGCGGTTCGTGCAGCCGAGAACCGGGTTTGGACGGCGCGGGCCGCGAACACCGGCGTGTCGGCCTTGATCGACGACCGCGGTCGCGTGCGGATGCAGACGAAACTCTTCGAACAGACGCTGCTCGTCGCCGACCTCCCGCTGCGCGCGGGCGCGTCGTTCTATGCGCGACACGGCGACTGGTTGCCGCTCGCCGCTTCGGTGGGCGTCGCGGCGCTGGCCGTTGCAGGTCGCGTGCGGCGGAGGAACTAGGCGATGAACGATCAAGCCCACCCGGATCCCTTCCTGTCCGCCGAGCTGGCCGAACGCTTGCGCTGTCTGCGCGAACGCCTCGGTGAGCTCCGGGGGCGTCTTTGACGTCGCCGGATTGCGCGCCAGGCGAAGCGAGCTGGAAGCCGACAGCGCTGCGCCGGACTTGTGGAACGATCGCGAGCGCGCCGAGCGCATGCTGCGCGAGAAGGGCGGCATCGAGCGACAGCTGGGGCTCTTCGATGCGGCCGCCACGCAGCTCGACGATGCGGCGGTGTTGATCGAGCTCGGGCAGCAAGAGAGCGACGCCAGCACAGTGCGCGAAGGCGGCGAGAAGCTCGACGCGGTGCAAACGGAGCTGGACGCGGCGGAGCTCCGGCTGCTGCTCGGCGGTGAGCACGACCGCGGCAATGCGATCGTCTCGATCAACTCCGGCGCCGGCGGCACCGACGCCTGCGACTGGGCCGAGATGATGCTGCGGATGTACCTGCGCTGGGCCGAGGCGCACGGCATGAAGGTCGAGGAACTCGACCGCCAGGACGGCGAGGAAGCGGGCCTGCGCGGCAGCACGCTGCTGATCTCAGGCGACTACGCCTACGGTCACCTGAAGACGGAGGAGGGCGTGCACCGCCTGGTGCGGATCTCGCCGTTCGACGCGCAGCATCGCCGGCACACCGCCTTTGCGAGCGTCTTGGTGTTGCCTGAACTCGACGACGCGGCCGAGGTGGAGATCGACGAGGAAAAGGATCTGCGCATCGACACCTACCGTGCTGGCGGCAAGGGCGGCCAGCACGTCAACAAGACCGACTCGGCGGTGCGCATCACGCACATCCCGACCGGCATCGTCGTGCAGTGTCAGAACGAGCGCTCGCAGCACAAGAACAAGTCGTTCGCGATGAAGGTGTTGCGGGCACGCCTCTGGGAGCGCGCGCGGCTCGAACACGAGGCGAAGATGGCGTCGCTGGCGGGCGAAAAGAAGGAAATCGGCTTCGGCTCGCAGATCCGTTCCTACACGCTGCACCCGTCGCAGCGCGTGAAGGATCACCGGACCGATCTCGAGATCGGCAACGCGATGGCCGTGCTCGACGGCGACCTCGATCGCTTCATGCGCGCGGTGTTGTTACAGCGGGCCGCGAAGCCCAGCGGAGGAACGTCGTGAGCGAGAGCGAGCGCAAGGTGCGCGCCGAACGATTGGCGGCGCTGCGTGCGGCCGGCCTCGATCCGTACCCGGCGCGAGTCGGGCCGCTGCTGCGGCTCGCCGAGCTTCGCCGCCGCCACGACGCGGACGACGAAGCGGCGCTCGAAGCCGCGGCGGTACAGGTCGCTGTCGCGGGCCGTGTGCTGGCGATCCGCTCGTTCGGCAAGTTGGTCTTCATGACGCTCGTCGAGGATGGCGTGTCGCTGCAGGCGAGCTTCCGCAAGCCGGAGCTTTCGGCTGATGTGCTGGCGCTGCTGCCGCTCGTCGACGTCGGCGACTTCGTGCGCGCCGAGGGCGTGCTGTGGCGCACGCGTACCGGCGAGTTGACGGTGGGTACTCGCGCGCTCGCCGTCGTTGCGAAGTGTCTGCATCCGCTGCCTGAGAAGTGGCACGGACTCGTCGATGTCGAGGCGCGCTACCGGCAGCGCTACCTCGACCTGCTCACCAATCCGGAAGCGCGCCGCGCTGCGGTGACGCGCTCCCGCGCGATCACCGCGCTGCGGGCGTTTCTCGACGGTCGCGACTTCCTCGAGGTGGAAACGCCCGTGCTGCAGCCGCTCTACGGCGGCGCGTCGGCGCGTCCGTTCGTCACGCACTACGACGTCTACGATCAACACGTCTACCTGCGCATTTCGGACGAGCTGTACCTGAAGCGACTCGTGATCGGCGGGTTCGATCGCGTCTACGAAGTCGGCCACAACTTTCGCAACGAGGGCGTGTCGCGCAAGCACAACCCCGAGTTCACGATGATGGAGTGCTACCAGGCCTACGCCGACTACCGCGACATGATGGAGCTGGTGCAGGCGCTGCTGCAACACGTCGTCGTCGCGGTGACGGGCGGGACGCTCGTCACGCATCGCGAGCAGCCGATCGAATTCGGCGGTGATTGGCCGCGCCTCGCGATCCGCGATGGCATCCTCGAACGCTGTGGCGTCGATGTGCTCGCCGCCGCCGACTTCGCGACGCTGCGCGCGCGCGTACTCGACAAGGGCCTCGACGCCGGCGACGCGCCGACCTGGGGTCAACTCGTCGATCACCTGTTCAGCGAGCACGTCGAGCCCACGCTCGTGCAGCCCACTTTCGTGACGGACTACCCCGTCGAATTGTCGCCGCTCGCGAAGCGCAGCAGCGCGGATCCGCGCCTGGTCGAGCGCTTCGAGCTCTTCGTCGGCGGCATGGAGCTGGCGAATGCGTTCAGCGAGCTGAACGACCCCGAGGACCAGCGCGGCCGCTTCGAGGAGCAGCGCGTCGCAAAGGCCGCCGGCGACGAAGAGGCGCAGCCGCTCGACGAGGATTTCCTGCTCGCGATGGAACACGGCATGCCCCCGACGGGCGGACTCGGCGTCGGCATCGACCGCGTGGTGATGCTGCTCTGCGACGCCGCGCACCTCCGGGAAGTGCTGCTGTTCCCGTACATGCGCGCCGGCACGGAGTCCTGATGATGATGGCAGAGCTTGCGGCACGGATCTGGGAAGTGGCGGGCGCTACCGGCGGCGCGTTGGCGCTGGCGTTCATCGTGTTGCTCGTCGCGGGGCTGGTGCTGCTCGCGGCGATGTTCATCGGCGCCGCCGTGGTGGTGCTGGAACGCTTCGCGAGGCAGGTGCGGCGGCCGCGTAGCGTGCTGCTCGCGATGGGGCTCGTCGCCGCTGCGCTCACCTTCGTCGCGATCGACCTCGAAGTGCCGGGCGTGTTCGAACGCGGCGACGCGCTGATCCAGGCACTGCCGCTCGCCCTCGGCACGGCGCTCGCGCTGGTGGCGATCGCGACCGTCGCAGCCATGCTCGCGCTACGCCTGCTTTCGGGGCGCGCGCTCGCGAGGACCGGCGTGGTGATGCTCGTCGTCGGCGTTGCGCTCGCGGCCGGCGTGCCGGGGGTCGGGTCGCTCGATCTCGACGTGCGCCGCGCGCTCGGCGACGCCGGCCACGTGCTGCTCGCCGTGCTCGGTGCGATCGTGCTGCTCGGCGTCGCGCCGCTCGCGCTCGCCGGCTTCCTCGATCTGCGCGGCAGCGCCGAGTGGTTCATCGCGTCGCGCTACCTGATCGCGAAGCGGCGCCAGACCTTCATCTCGGTGATCACCGGAATCTGCATCGCGGGCGTCGCGGCGGGTGTGTGGCTGATCATCACGGTGCTCTCGGTGATGAACGGCTTCGAGCGCACCTGGCGCGAGGAGATCATCGGCAACCGAGCGCATTTCACCGTCCAGAGCGGGATCGGCCCGTTCGGCGACTACCCCGCGCTACTCGAGCGCGTGCTCGCGCAGCCGGACGTCGTCGCCGGCTCGCCGTTCGTGCGGGCGGAGGGAATGGTGCGCGGCAATGGCGGCGAGATCGTCGGCGTGCGCTTGCAGGGCATCGACCCGGCGCGCGTCGGCGACGTCACCGATCTGCGCAAGGACCTGATCGCTGGCTCGCTCGACGCGCTGATCCCGCCGCCGTCGGCTGACGGCGAAGCACCGGACCCGGGCATCATCGTCGGTGACGAACTGGCCGGCGCGCTCGGCGTCGGGGTCGGCGATCCGCTGCTGCTGATCTCGCCGTTCGGCGGACCGCCGACGCCGCTCGGAACCGCGCCGCGGCTGATGCGCTTTGAGGTTGCGGGCATCTTTCGCTCGAGTCAGTTCCAGGGCGACGAGATCGTCACGTATACGAGCCTGCGCGCGGCGCAGGACTTCAAGCGCGAGGGCGACGTGGTGGACGGCATCGAAGTCCGCACCGTCGACTACTACCGCTCCGCGCGCGTCGCCGACCAGGTGCAGGCGGAGCTCGGCTTCCCGTACTTTACGCGCGATTGGAAGGAGTTCTTCCCGGCCTTCTTCCAGGCGCTGAAGACCGAGCGCGTGATGATGTTCGTACTGCTGACGATGATCATGGTGGTGGCGGCATTCGCGATCGTCGTGACGCTGATCATGATGATCATGGAGAAGTCGAGCGACATCGCGATCCTCAAAGCAATGGGCGCGCGCGACGCTGCGATCGAGCGCATCTTTGCGATCGAAGGCGCGCTGATCGGGCTTACCGGGACGGTGATCGGTGTCGTCACCGGGATCGCCGTCACGACGCGCCTCGACTGGATCCAGCATCGCGTCGAAGATCTGTTCGGCATCGATGCGCTGCCCGCCTCGGTCTATCAGGGCATCTCGCAGCTGCCGGCACAGCTCGACGTCGTGCAGATCGCAGCCGTCGTCGGCATCGCGATGGCGCTGGCGCTCGGCGGCACGTGGATTCCGTCGAGGCAGGGCGCGCGCCTCGATCCCGTGGAAGCGCTCCGCTATGAATGATCCCATCAAAGCGGGAGCGGCGAGCGTTCCGCTCGTCGAGGTGAAGGGGCTCTGGAAGCGCTTCACGTCCGGCGAGCGCGAGATCGAGGTGCTGCGCGGAATCGACTTCACACTCGAGGCGGGCGATCGCGTCGCGATCGTCGGCCAGTCGGGCATCGGCAAGTCGACCTTCCTGCACGTGCTCGGCGGACTCGATCGCCCGACCGCCGGCTCGGTGCATTTCCGCGGCGAAGACCTGTTCGCCAAGCAAAGCGACGAGCTGGCCGAATTTCGCAACCACGCGCTCGGTTTCGTCTTCCAGTTCCACCACCTGCTGCCCGAGTTCAGCGCAGTCGAGAACGTGATGATGCCGGGGCTGCTGCGCGGGCTCGGCTTTGGCGAGATGCGCGAGCGCGCGGCCAGCATTTTGCGCGAAGTCGAACTCGCCGAGCGACTCGACCATCGCGTCGGCAAGCTTTCCGGCGGCGAGCGCCAACGCGTCGCGCTCGCGCGCGCGCTCGTGCTCGATCCAACGCTGGTGCTAGCCGACGAACCGACGGGCAACCTCGATCCTGCGACGGGCGGGCGTATCGGCGAGCTGTTGCTCGAGATGAACCGTACGCGCGGCACCGCGCTGGTGGTCGTCACGCACAACGAGCGACTCGCGTCGCTGCTCGGCCGCACGCTTTCGATGGAAGCCGGCGTGCTGGTCGCGGCGCGCCCGACCGGGATGTGACGAAGAAGCGATAACTCTGCGTCAAGACTTGAAAAAACCGGGGCCTTCGGGGTTGCCGAGGAAAACCCTCCCGCCTAAAATGCGGCGCCGATCCTCCCTCCTCGCGAACCCCCACCTGCCGACCTCAACCGACGAAGTGTCGAACCGGAGGAAGCGATTGCGCGCCCAAGC
>CAYGWM010000120.1:0-12305 GCA_964353555.1 uncultured Spirochaetales bacterium | reverse complement strand
TGCTTCCCAGCGACTGCGAAAGCTTCCGGATCGTCAGCGCCACACTTTAGTTCGTCGTAAATGGTGCCGGGCGTCAAGTTATTTTCTGTCAGGTTATTCGCGGAGCCGACGCATACGCGCCGAGCAACTCAATAACCTGACAAAAAATAACTTGACGCCCGGCACCTCTCAGCCTCTCAGAGCTTCGCCCCTTGCGGAAGGATGGGTTGACCCGCGGCCCTGCGCCGTGAGAGAGTCGTAAAATGGTTCACAGCACGACCCGGGGCGAGGGGCAGATGCCTCAGGCGGGGGCCATGTAAGGAGTCCGCGGGTGAGAGAGAAGCTCGTCGCGTTGGCGCTCGCGCTGCTCTCCGGAGTCCTGTACGCACTGGCGCTCGCGCCGGAGGCGCCGCCGGCCCTCGCGTGGATCGCGCTCGTCCCGCTCTTCGCGGCCTGTGCCCGGGCGGGACCGCGCTTGGGTGCCGCGTGCGGCGCCGTCTTTGCGGGTGTCGCCAGCGCGCTGCTGACGCTCTGGTTCCCGGGCATGCTCGAGCGCTACTTCGGGCTGGCGCCGACGCAGGCCTGGCTCGGCTGGCTCGGGCTCGCAATCTGCATCGATGCGCCGCCCTACGCGCTGCTCGGGGCCTGGCTCGGTTGGCAGGCCCGGCGTGCGCCGGTACCGCCGTTGCTCGTGGGTGCCGGCTGGTTGCTCGCCGAGTTGCTGCGATCGTACGGGCCGGTCCCCGCTCCCTTCGCGCTGCTCGCCACCAGCCAGCTCGACACACCGTGGGTGCAGAGCGCCGACGCGATCGGTGCGTTCGGCGTGGGCGCGCTGGTAGCAACTGGCAACGCGGTGCTCGCCTCGATGGGAGCGCCGGTGCTGCGCGGCCGGCGCCCGCGTCGCGATCTCGCGTTCGCCGCGGCGATGCTGCTCGCGGCGATGCTGTACGGCAGCGATCGGCTCGCGCGCGCGTTCGCCGACGGCCCGCCGCTGCGCGTCGTCGTCGTACAGCCGGATCCGGGACCGGGCTCGATCCCGGGCGAGGCCTCGCAGCGCTTCGAGCAACTTCTCGCGCTGACCTCAGAAGCTGCTGAAAGGGCTCCAGATCTCGTCTTCTGGCCGGAGTCGGCGGTCGGCTTCTACCCGCGCGAGCCCGGGGCAGCGCGCGCGCGCCTGCTGGCCCTCACGCGCTCGCTGCGGGCCGACCTGCTGCTCGGTGCGCCCCACTACCGCAACGGAGAGCCATCCACCGACTACTACTCGTCCGTGTTCGCGCTGCACGAGGGCCGCGTGACCGGGCGTTACGACAAGATCCAGCTCGTCCCGTTCGCCGACTACGCGCCGAGCGACCGTTCGCCGACGAACGAGCCGGTTCGCTACCGGCCCGGCAGCGACCCGCGCCCGCTCGCGGTGGCCGGCGTCTCGGTGGGGGCGTTCCTGTGCGGCGAGGTGCTGTTCCCCGAAGTCGCGCGCGCGCTCGCGCAGCGCGGCGCTGGGATCCTGGCCAACCCGTCGAACGATGAGTGGTTCGGCGCGCCCGCGCCCGCGAATCACCAACTCCGCGCCGCCGCGCTGCGCGCGATCGAGAACCGCCGCCCGCTGGTGCGTCCGACCACCGGCGGGTACTCGGCGGTGATCGACGCGCACGGCCGCATCCTGGCGCGCAGCGGCTTTGCCAAACCCGCGGTGCTCGAGGCCCGTGTGCGTCCCTCGAACGCGACGACGCTCCACCAGCGCGCCGGGTCGGCGGTCGGTTTGGGCGCAGCGGGCGCGCTGGCGCTCGCCTCGTTCCCGCGCCGCCGGCGCTCCCTTACAACCCAGGAGGAAAGCTCCCCATGAGATCACTCACTCTCGCCCTCGGCCTGCTCGTACTACTCGGCGGTGCGGCCCACGCGGGCACGCCGGGTCCCAAGGCGCGCCAGAAGCTGCTCGGACTGGGCACCTGCGACGCCGGCCCGAACGCCGGCAAGGCCTGCGTCGACGGCTTCGATTGCGACGACACGCGCGGCGCGCCCGGCTCCTGCTCGACGCCAATTGCCGAGGTCGCCGTGCGCGGCGTCCTCACGCTGGTCTCCGACAAGGACGCGAGCAACTGGCTGGACGTGACCGCGATCCCCGAAACGAAAGATGCCAAGGGCAACGTGGTCCCCACCGACTTCACGCGCTCGACGCTCACCATGGTCCTCGAGTTCACCCGGAACGGACACGAGTTCGCGTTCGCGGAGACGTTCCAGGATCTCGGCGACTATGTGAACACGCAGCAGAAGATCGACTGCGGGGGCTTCTGCGTGCCGAGCTGGCGCGAGCCGGCCGTCGAGAATCGCATCGCGACGCCGTCGATCGAGAGCGACGAGGGGGACGGCGGCGCTGACGGCGGGGGCCAGGGCCAGGCCTCCTCCCCGGGCATTCGCATCAGCTGGGCGACACCGCCTCCGGCGATCGGCAAAGCGATCGTCGAGGCGCTGGGTCTTCCGGCCGGGGCAACGCCTTTCCTCGAGGTCGTCAACACCACGGCGATCTTCGACCATTCGGCGGAGAGCGATCCGCTCGCGAGCGTGCGCCGGCTCAAGGTCACGATCCGCGCGCTGCTGCCGGTGCCGACGCCCTGAGCGAGCGAGGATGACGAGGGAAGCGTGCGCCAGCGCAGATTTCGAACGCTAGACGGGCTGCTTCTCGGCAGCGTGGTGCTGCTGTGGAGCGCCTGCTTTGTCCTCCACCTCGAGGCGGCGCTGCGCGGCCACCTGGCGTGGATCCCGGTGACGATCGCGGGTGCCCCCGACGCGAGCGGGTTCCCGCGCATCCGGAGCTTCTGGAGCGGCGAGGTCGCGCAGGCGTCAGGTCTGCTGCCTGGCGATCGGCTGCTCGCGGTCGGCGCGGCGCCGCTCGCCGGACGCAGCACGCTCGCGACCGCGGCGCGCATCTACGCCGAGGCTGCGGGCGCGCTAGCGGTCCCGGTTCGCGTCGAACGCGACGGCGCGGTGCTCGTGCGCTCGCTGTCGCTGCGGGCGATGCGGCAGAGCTGGCGCGCTTCGTTCCTCGCTGCGGCATTCTTCGGTGTCGGTGCGCTCGCCTTCTGGCGCGCGCCCCGGCTGCGCGCGGTGCGCCTCTTCTTCCTGGCGACGGCCGCCTACTCGCTGCACTGGTGTTACTTCTGGGGCGGTGGTGGGCCGGCCCGGAACCTGGTGGCCTTCGCGGTGTTTGCCGGTGGGCTGGGCGCCGGCCTTCCGCTGGGACTGCGCGCCGCCCTCTCCTTCCCCGCCGACGTGGCGCGTGACGGCCGCGCGGCGACGGTCGCTCCGTGGGCCTTCGCTGCAGCGGGAATCGGCGCGCTCGGCTGGGCTCTCGGCTGGCCGCTGCCCACGAGCTGGGGCCTCGCGCTCACCGTGGGCAGCTCGGTGGCCGTGCTGGCCGCGATCATCGCGCTGCTCGGAATCCACTGGGCGCGCACCGGCCCGATCGGGCGGCGCCAGATCAAGTGGGTGCTGCTCGGTGCGCTGCTGGCATTCACGCCGCCGCTGTTGTGTGGCGCCGCGGCGTTGGCCCGGCCGGCTTGGTGGTGGCTCTACGACGTCTCACTCACCGCGCTGCTGGTGTTTCCGGTGGCGATCTTGATCGCGCTCGTGCGCGACCATCTCTTCGACATCGATCGCCTGCTCACCGCCACGGCCTGCTCGGCGCTGCTCGGCGCGCTGCTGCTCGCCTCGGTGATCGCGCTGGTCCCGAATCTCTCGCACGCCGCGCAGTCCGTCGTCGATCCCAAGATCAGCCAGCCCGCGCTGGCCCTGCTCTGCGGCATCGCCGTGATGGGTGCCCGCTCGCGCGTGCAGCCCTGGATGGACCGCGTGCTCTTCCCCGAGCGCGAGCGCTTCGAGGCCGGCGCGGCGGCGCTGCGGCGCCAGCTCGACGACTGCGAGAAGCCGGCCGAGCTATTCTGCGTGCTGGGTGAGGGGATCGCCTCGCTGCTGACTCCCGACAGCGTGGTGATCTACGGCCATGCCGCCGACCTGTTCGCGCCGCTCTTCCAGAACGGCCCGGCGGCGGCGCCGTCGTTCCCCCCGGAAGGGCCCCTCGCGGGCGAGCTCGAAGCCGAGGGACGGGTGGTCGACGTGGGGACGCTGATGGCGCGGCTCGGCGCCGATCCGCTGGCGCGGGCCGAACGGGCGGCACTCCAGGCGATGGGCACCCAGCTGCTCCTCCCGGTCGTGCTGCGCACCACGCTCGCCGGCTTCGTGTGCCTGGGCGCCAAGCGCTCTGGCCGCGAGTACGGCGCCTCCGAACTGGCGCTCCTGCAGGGACTGGTCGACAAGGCGGGGGACGAGCTGAGTCGCTTCGCGCTCGAGGAGGTACACCGCGACCAACAGGGCATGTGCGAGCGACTCCGGCGCTATGTGCCGGGCGCCGTCGCCGCCCGCCTCGAGCAGGGCGTCGAGCCGCCCGTCGGCGAGTGCGAGGTCGCGGTGCTCTTCGTCGACCTGCGCGGCTACACGCGGCTCTCCGAGCAGCGCTCGGCCGAGGCGGTCTTCTCGTTCGTGAACCGCTACACCGAGACCGTATCGTCCGTCGTCAAGCGCCACGGCGGTGCCGTGGTCGACTTCCAGGGCGACGGGCTGATGGCCGTCTTCGGCGCCCCCGACCCGCATCCCGAGAAGGAGCTCGCGGCGCTGCGCGCGGCGCGCGAGATCCTCACCGCCGTGCGCGAACTCTCGATCGAGCCGGGCCCGGGCGGCGAACGCCCGGACCTCGGGATCGGGATCGCGACCGGCCCCGCATTCGTGGGCAACGTGCGCGCCGTCGACCGCGCCATCTGGGCGGTGCTCGGCGACACCACCAACCTCGCGGCCCGCTGCCAGGCGCTCACCCGAGAGCTCGACGCCGACATCATCATCGACGGGCGAACGCACTCCACGGCGGGCATGCCGGCGGATTTCGAGCGCGCCCCGCAAGAGACCGTGCGCGGCCGCAGCAAGCCGGTCGAGATCTACGCCCTGCCCGCGCGTCCCCGAGCGGCCGCGCTACAACCCGCTTTGGAGGAACCGACATGAGGCTCGCCGTCCCGCTGTTGCTGCTCCCGCTGTTGCTCGGACCGAATACCGAGATCCGGGAGGTCGAGCCGAATGACGCGCTCGCGAGCGCGACGCCGCTCACCGTGCAGCGCGGCCGCTTCCCCCGCGTGCTCGCCGACGCGCGGCCGACCAATGGGATCGTCGCCCGCGGGCTTCTCGAGCCCGGCGACATCGACTTCTACTCGGTCTTCGCGCGCGCGGGCGAGGAGATCGCCCTAGCGCTCCAGGAGCCCGGCCGCGGCGCGTTCCACGATCCCGTGTTCGCCGTGTTCGGTCCGGGCGACGCGATGCCTGTGGCGCAGGCCGACGACGGCGGACCCGGCTTCCTTCCGCGGCTCGCCATCGTCGCCGATCGGACCGGGACCTGGACGATCGCGGTGACAGGCTTCGGTGACGCCGCGCTCGACGGCGGAATCCACCAGGAGACGTTCGTCTACCGGCTGGCCCTTGCGATCACCAGCGACCCGGCGCGGGTGATCGAGCGCAACGACACGCGCAACGACGACCGGCGCCAGCCGGACCTCTCCTTCTTGACCGACGTGCGCGTGGTGCCGCGTGGCGCCGCAGTCCTTTCCGGCGCGCTCGAGCGCGGCGACGTCGACCACTACCTGGTGCACATCCCCATCGATGCGGAGTTCACCGCCTCGCTCTTCGACGAGAGCGGCGGAGAGTTCCACGATTCGCTGCTGCGCCTCACCACCCGCGGCGGGACGTTGCTGGCCGAGGACGACGACGGGGGCCCGGGGTTCCTCTCGAACCTGGTCCATTCCGGCGGGCGCTCAGGCCGTATCGCGGTGCTGGCCGTGACGGGCTTCGATCCCAACTCCGCGGACGACCGCAGCCACGAAGAGGCCTTCCGCTATCGGCTCGTGCTGTCGCTGCAGGGGAAGGACTGAGGGAGCCCGCGATCCATCAGGTCGAAGAAGCTCTCGACACAGAGGCGCTTGCGGCGGGCCAGTGCCAGCAGCGATCCGAGGCTGGCCGCGCCAGCGAGCGCCGCTGCGGGCTCGGGCGCGGTGATCAGCGAGCCGCTGATCTCGGGCGCCGCATCGCCGAGCAGGAAGATGCCGGGAAGGCCCGGCGTCTCGAAGCCCAGGCTCGGGTTGGCGCCCAGCACGGAGTCCTCGATCACCAGGTCGCCGCTAGCGTCGTTGCTGACGAAGAAGATCGCACCGCCGCCCTCGTTGGCGCTGTTGTGCTGCATCCGCGTCCCGCACAGGCGTAGCGTGAAGGTGTTGCCGTCGTTGTAGATCCCGCCGCCGCTGCCGCCGCCCGGCGTGCCGGGTTGCTGCGGGTTGGCACCGCTGCCGATCGCCCGGTTGTGGCTGAAGAGACTATTCAGAACGGTGTAGGAGACGCCGATGCTGCTGAGCCCGCCGCCGTTCGAGCAGACGTTGCCCAGGTCGGGGGCGCCGCCGAACGTGCTCTGCGTGACGTAGACGGGCAGGTCTTCGTACTGGCTCAGCACCCGGATCGCTGCGCCACCCACGTCCGGCCCGGCGTCGTCGCAGACGTTCCGGACGAAGTTGCTGTTCACGACCTTGAAGCGGCCCCCGCGCACGAAGATCGCGCCGCCGCCGTCGTCGGGGCTCTCGCCGGTGGCGTTGCCATCGGCGAAGGTCAGGTTCTGGACCGTGAGCTGGGGGTGGTCCTGGTTCTGGCAATGCGACGTGGTCCACACCTGGGCCGGGTCGCAGGTGTTCATGTAGAGGATCCGGACCTGGCCGCCACCGCTGAGGGTCACCTTGCCGCCGCCGTCGATCACGATGCGCGGGCCCGTGTCGTTGAAGATCTTGGCCGTCTCCGTGAGCGTGATCGTGACGGGCTGCGGACCGCAGTCGAAGCGGATGACGCCACCCTGTGCGACGGCCGCCACCACGGCGGCCCCGGTGCAGCTCGCCGGCGTGCCATCGCCCACGACGACGTCGGCGCTCGCGCTGTCCTCGGCCCGCGCCTCGGTCGGGATCGGACAGTGGCCGGCGGGGTTGCCCGCCGCCGCGACGGGTCCGACGCTCGCGAGCAGGGCGGCGCCGAGCAGCGCTGCCGCGGCAGCGTGCTGGAGTGCGCTGGCGCCAAAGTCGACGAGCGCCGTGCCGGAGTGCGTGAGGCCGGGCTTCGGGCCGTTGCTCACCGTCGCGCCGATCGGGCCCGCGCCGGGTTCCGCGTGCGAGGCGGCGATCGACGCATTTCGACGGGGCCAAGCGCGTCCGGCTTTTGCCCGCTCCAGAAGAGTGACGCTCATTCCTCGGCGCGGCTCTCGGTACGCTCTTCGTGCTCCCGGTAGGCCTTGCGGACACTCTCCTCGACGCGACGGGGCAGCGGGCGGCCGCTGGCGTTGGCCACTTCCTTCCCGCCGCTGGCGAAGAGGCCCCCGAAGGCCGCGTCGGTGCCCTCGTTGAAAATGGTCAGCCCGACCCACATCGCCACCACGATCAGCAGAATGCCGAAGATCTTGCCCATCCGCGCGCCTCCTCATTGCCGAACGGTGGATCGGCGCGACGGGCCTTGCGTGTGAGCCAGGGCGAGCCGCCGCCTGACGCGTGCGCGGTGAGCACGGCGGCGCTGCGGCTGGCTACTGCTCGAGCAACCGCCGCAGCCGCCGGGCCGCGGCGCTGACGCGCAGCGGCCCGAGCACGCCGGATCCATCGAGGCGGTCGCGGATGTCTTCCGGCAAGCGGCTGCGCGGAATGGCCGGCCACCAGCTCATCTCGCGCACACGGCGGAGTCTGCGGTCGCGCGCGTTCGGGCGCTCGCGGACGGCGCTCGTGACTTCTCCAATTGCGACACGTTC
The DNA here is from genome assembly GCA_964353555.1 of uncultured Spirochaetales bacterium. Lineage (GTDB taxonomy): Bacteria > Myxococcota_A > UBA9160 > UBA9160 > PR03 > PR03. The sequence continues at coordinate 4,471 of CAYGWM010000120.1, read as the reverse complement.
GCGTGCAAGCGCTGCGATCACGAGGTCGCCCTGCTGCATGCCCGCCATGAAGGCATGCCACTCCTCATCCGAGATCGGTGTCTCTCCGCTGGCGATTGGCGCGAGCAAGCCCGCATCGAGTACCGCGCGCTGGAACGCAGCGTCGTCTCCCAGCCAGAAGCGCCAGACGGTCGCGCGCTCGCGATCCGCGTCGAAGTTGCGGAGTGCGCTGCCACGCGCCGGCAGCATCTGCCGATCAGACTCCGGCGGCTGCAGCGGCGGGTGCAGGCGCGCGCGGCCGAGCGTGCGATACGTCTCGGCGGGCTTGCCGCCTTCGGGACCCGACGATGCGCGGCGACCCGTCGGCATTACGAAGCCTTCGGTGGCGAGCACCTTGCGGCGAAAGTTCGCGGGGTCGAGCTCGACACCCCAGGCCGCCTCGTAGACTTCGCGCAGGTCGCCGAGCGTGAATTCGGGACCCACGAACGCAGTCGCGAGCGACGTGGTGGAAAGCTTCTCGCGCGCGTGCGCGACCGCATCAGCGAGGATCAGCTCGTGATCGAACGCGAGCTGGCGAGCGGGCTTCACTCCGAGAAGTTCGTCCACCGCAACGAGCTCCGCGCGGGCGGCGTCCGTTCCCGCGGTGACGGCGCCGATCTCGGGCAGCACGGCGAGGTAGCAGACGGTGACGACGCGCATGCGCGGATCGCGGCCCGGGTCGCCGTAGGCGCGGATCTGCTCGAGATGCGCCGACGCATCCACGCCCGTCTCTTCGCGCAGCTCGCGCGCCGCGGCTTCCTCGAGCGTCTCGTCGGGCCGAACGAAGCCACCGGGCAGTGCCCAGGCTCCCTGCCAGGGCTCCGCGCCCCGCTCGACGAGCAGTACGTGCAGCCGCTGCTGCTGCAGCGTGAGCACTACCACGTCGACGGTGACCGCGACGCGCGGAAATGCGTCGGGGTGATAGCCCTCGGGAGCGCGCGGCCGCGAAGCTTTGCTCACGCTCGCAAGCTTGCCCGGTTCAGGTCAGGTTGACAAGTAGTGTCGACATGTTAGAGTCTTTCTGACTTGAGCGAGCAGGTATGCTCGCGGAGGAGGGATCCGATGACCGCACACACGACCACGCCCACCAGCCACGACGCCGTTCACGTCAGCTTCCTGCTCGATCGCTCCGGCTCGATGGCGCCGATTCGCAACGATGTGATCGGCGGCTTCAATCACTTCCTGCGCGAGCAGCAAGCGCGTCCGGGAGTCTGCCGGATGACCCTCGTACAGTTCGACTCGCAGGCGCCGTTCGAGATCCTCGCCGATGCCGCAGACGTGCAAGACGTGCCGCCGCTCGACGCTGCGCGCTATGAGCCGCGCGCCGGCACGCCGCTGCTCGACGCGCTCGGTGCACTGCTCGAACACGCCGAGCGCCGCGCGCGCGGCCGCGACGAAGACCCGATCGTCGTCGTCTTCACCGACGGGCAGGAGAACGCGAGCGAGTGCTGGAAGCGCGAGGCGCTCTTCGAGCGCATCGCGGGACTGAAGGCGCGGGGATGGGCATTCGTGTTCCTCGGGGCGAATCAAGACTCGTACGCCGAGGGCGGAGGGCTCGGATTCGCGGCCGGCAGCACCTCCAACTGGAAGGCGCGGTCGTCCGGAACTGCCTTCACCCAACTGAATCGGTCGCTCGGCTCGTATCGGGGCAAGGGCCGCGCCGCGCGCTTGGCGCAGAGCGGGGATTTCTTCGAAGGCGTCAAGGAAGCCGAGGCAGACACAGACACTTCGTCCGAGAATGGCGACGACGAGATCAAGCACTAGAGCACGCGCGAGCGCCGCATCGGCGCGGCCCTCCAGGCAGCGGATCCGACTACACAGCGATGGCCACTGATCATCGGTAGTGTCATCTTCCGCCAACTGCTGCGGCCGGGGCACTCTTTGCGTCCCGACCTGGATCGGCGCCGGAGTAGCCCTTGCCGCCTGGCCGTGACACCCGCCTCCCCGCCCGCTCGCCGGCGCTCGCCGCCGAAGCTGTGCTCGGCTGGCTGCGCCGCACGCTCGAGGCGCCCTTCGCCGGCCTCGAGCGCGAGGTGCGGGCGCGGCTCGCGCAGGCGCCACTCCAACTCAACGAGTTCGGCTTCGACCGCTATGGCCTGCGCCGCGACGACGCGGCCCGGGTGTACGTGCTCGGTGCGCTGCTCTATCGCCATTGGTTTCGCGTCGAGACCCACGGCATCGAGCGCGTGCCGGCCGGCCGCGTGCTGCTGATCGCGAACCACGCCGGCCAGTTCGGCTACGACGGCGCCATGCTGGCCACGGCGATGCTGCTCGAGGCGGAACCACCGCGGCTGGCGCGCGGCATGGGCGAGTTCTTCTTCTGGCGCATGCCCTGGCTCGGCGGCCTCGCGACACAGATGGGTAGCGTCGTCGGCACGCCCGAGAACTGCACGGCGCTGCTCGACTCCGATGAGTGTCTGATGGTCTTTCCGGAGGGTGCGCGCGGCGCCAACAAGCCCTTTCGCAAGCGCTACCAACTCCAGCACTTCGGGCCCGGTTTCATGCGCCTGGCCCTCGCCACCGATACGCCGATCGTTCCGGTCGGCATCGTCGGCGCCGAGGAACAGCAGCCGGGCCTCGCCAACTTCGAAGGGCTCGGCCACGCCCTCGGGCTGCCCTCGTTCCCGATCACCGTTTCGATGCCCTGGTTCGGACCGCTGGGCGCTCCCTTCGCCCTCCCGGTGAAGTACCACCTGCACTTCGGCGAGCCGCTGCACTTCAGCGGCGGAGCGAACGAGGAAGACGACGCGATCGCGGCCAGGGTGACCGCGGTGAAGCAGGCCATCGCGAAGCTGCTCGCCGAAGGCCTGCGGAGCCGGCGCGGCATCTTCCGCTGAGCGGCCGCGACGCCCGGCTAGAGGCAGTCGACTCCGCCGGTTCTTCTAGCTCATGGTGTCTTTGAACGGGTGGGGCCCGTGACTTCGCCTTCGATCGGTGCACCGACGGGCAGCCGATCCAGTGCTCGCGAATCTCCTCGCAGCACGCGGCGCTCCGCGGCAGACGCGGAGCGACAACGGCCCGGATTTCGTCGCGTACGCGATGCAGGACTGGCTACGCAAGGAAGCGATCGAGACCGCGCACATCGACTGGCGATCCCGCGCCGCACGCGCCGCCCCCGTCTCAGTTCCGGATCCGGATCTCGACCCGGCGGTTCGCCTGGTGATCCGCCTCGGTGTCTCCCGTGCGAAGCGGACGCGACTCGCCGGCGCCGGCAGCGGTGATGCGGGCCGGCTCGATGCCGTGCCCGGCGAGCCAGGCCCGGACCGACGCGGCCCGGCGCTCGGACAGCGACTGGTTGTAGGCTTCGTCGCCACGCACGTCGGTGTTGCCGTCGATTGCGACCTGGGAGCCCGGCCGCGAGTTCACCACGGTGAGCACCCGCTGGAGCTTCTCCTCGGCGGCGGGCTTCAGCTCGGCCTTGTCGAAGTCGAAGAGCACGTCGGCCGAGAGGTCGATCTTGATCTGCTGGGGCGTGACCTCCGCCTGGAGCTCCTTCAGCGCGCCCTCGAGCCCCGCTGCCTTGCCGGCGGCGGCGATCCCACCAGCGAGCGCGCACGTGGGCGTGCTGCCCGCGGTGCCGGACTCGAGCAGCGTCCCGGGGCCCTCCGTCACCGGCACGTCCTCGAACGGGAAGATCCCCGGCAGCGATACCTCGAGCACGCTACCCGGCGCGACCGGCTCGAACACCGCCCACAGCACGCTCTCGCCGCCCGGCGGGATCGTGAACGCGATCCGCCCACCGTCGATCCAGTCCCCGATCGGCCCCGCGACGTATTGCCCGTTCGCATCCCGGATCGGGAAGTGCTTCTTCTTCGATTTCACGTCGACGAGCGCGATCGAGCCGACCGAGAAGCGACCGAGGACGCCTTCTCCGCACCGCCGTTTGCGAAGCGGATCGCCAGCCGCAGCACGCCGCCTTGCTGGCGCCGCTCCAGCACTTCGGCGGTGACGCCGGGGAACTCGGTCTCTACCGGCTCGGCCACGGCGAGCGCGGGCGCGAGCAGGGGGAGAAGGAGCAGCAGCAAGCGCGTGATCTTCATGGCGCGTGACCTCGGGGCGTCGACCGGAGTGGCCCGGCGCAAGCCCGAAACCGTTCTATCACGCGTGACTACACAGATGCGAGGCGAAACACCCGGGGGACCCCGGGGCCGGGAGGCGCCGCGGGGGGTCGCTTCGCCTGCGCGAGCGGCGTCAGCGGTCCGCGGCAAGCTACCCGTGCCCGAGAGCGCGCCGATTGCGCATACGCCGATGGCGACGGCACCCTGTCGTCCGACTTGCCTCCAGAGGAACCAGCATGGCTCGCCTACTGAAGATCGGGATCGGCTTCATCCTTGCCATCCTCGTGGCAATGGCCGTTGTCGTCCAGTCGAGGAAGCCGACACCGGGCAAGTCAGGGTGCCTGCGGCTCCCGCCCGTGAGCCGCTTGGCGCAGCTTGCTGCAGCCTCTCGCAGT
>CAYGWM010000119.1:0-12355 GCA_964353555.1 uncultured Spirochaetales bacterium | reverse complement strand
TGGACGGCGCGAATCTCGGCGATGGCGGTTTCCAGCGTCGCGGCCATCGTCTGGTGCATCGTGTCGGGATCGTCACCCTCGACAAAATACGGCGTATAGCCGTAGCCGCGGAACAGCGCCTCCAGTTCCTCGTGGCTGATGCGCGCAAGGATGGTGGGGTTGGCGATCTTGTAGCCGTTGAGGTTGAGGATCGGCAGCACGATGCCGTCGCGAATCGGATTGATGAACTTGTTCGAATGCCAGGCGGTGGCGAGCGGTCCGGTCTCGGCCTCGCCGTCACCGACCACGCAGGCGACGATCAGGTCGGGATTGTCGAGGCAGGCGCCGTAGGCGTGCGACAGGCTGTAGCCGAGTTCGCCGCCCTCATGGATCGATCCCGGCGTCTCGGGCGTCACGTGCGAACCGATATGGCCGGGGAAGGAGAACTGCTTGAAGAACTTCTGCAGCCCCTCCGCATCCGCGCTCTTGTCCGGATACACCTCGGAGTAGGTGCCTTCCAGATACGCCGGACCCAGCACGCCCGGCGCGCCATGGCCTGGGCCCGCCATGAAGATCACGTCGAGATCGTCGCGCTTGATCAGGCGATTGAGATGTGCCCAGACGAACGACAGCGCAGGACTCGCGCCCCAATGTCCGAGCAGGCGGTGTTTGATGTGTTCGACTGCGAGCGGCTCCTCGAGCAGTGGGTTGTCGCGCAGATAGATCATGCCCACCGAGAGGTAGTTGCAGGCTCGCCACCAGGCATGGATCCGGCGCAGCTCATCGGGATCGAGCGGAGTCTTGGCGGTTGCCGCGGCGCGGGTCGCTTTGCTCATTTCGGAACTCCTCCTCAGAAATGCCCAGGAAAGTCGGACCAGCATAGAGAACGATCGCGATTCGGGTGAGGAACATCGCGTTACGAGAACGGGTTGCTTGCGACGGCACGGAGCGCGGGCGCCAGATTTTCGCGCGATGATGATGTTTTGAAGGGGGGGGCGATGTCACCTGCGCAGAAACCGACCGTCCAGGGGCGTCAACTCGTTCGCGCCATGTGGAGGCTGATCCGGCCGTACTGGACCTCACCCGACGCCAAGTGGTCGCTGCTGCTGCTCGGTCTCGCCATCGCGCTCCAGTTCGGGGGCGTCTACGCGAGCGTGCTGATCTCGGACTCCCAGCGCGACGTCGGCAACGCGCTCGGCGCGCGCGATCTCGCCGGCTTTCGCCGCGGCGTCGGAACCATGATCGCGTTCATGCTGCTCGGGGTCGTCGTGCCCAGCTACTCCGAATGGGTCACGCAGCTGATCCGGGTGCGCTGGCGGCGCTGGTTCACCGGCCACTACATCACGCGCTGGATCGGTCCGCACGCCTATTGCCAGGGAGAGCTGCACCGCGGGCAGCTCGACAACCCGGACGTGCGCATCGCCGAAGACGTGCGCGATTTCGTGTCGAGCGCGCTCGGTCTATCGCTCAGCATGCTCGCGTCGGTCGTCACGCTCCTTTCGTTCGGGGCGATGCTGTGGAACCTGTCGAGCGCCTGGGCGATCCCGATCGCCGGCAAGACCACGCAGATCCCGGGCCTGATGCTGTGGATCGCGGTGGGTTTCGCGATCTTCTCGATGTGGATCACCAACGTGGTGGGCCGCAAGCTGATCCCGCTCAACTTCGACCGGATCCGCGTCGAGGCCGATTTTCGATACAGCCTCGTGCGTTACCGCGACAAGGTCGAAGCGGTGGCGCTCACGCACGGGGAAGCGGTCGAGCGGCTCGGCGCGGTCGGCCGCTTCCAGCGCGTCGTCGAGAACTTCCACGACCTGATCCGCGCGCAGCGGAATCTCACGATCCTCACGCAGAGTCTCGGGCAGGCGAACAGCCTCGTGCCGCTCGCGGTGGCGGGCCTCGCGTACTTCGCCGACCTCGTGCCGCTCGGCATCATCGCCCAGACCCGCTTCGCGTACGGCCAAGTCGCCGGCGGGCTCGCCTGGTTCGTGAACGCATACCAGGAGATCGCGCGCTGGCGCGCGAACATCGAGCGGCTCACCAGTTTCTCCGACGCGATGGACACGGCCCAGCGCGAGTTCGAAAGCGGCGGCATCACGACGCTGCGCGCCGAGCCCGAGCGGATCCAGCTCGTCGACCTCCAGGTCGAGGCGCCGCGCGGCAAGCTGTTGCTCGACCGGCTCAACGCGACGCTGCGTCCGGGCGAGCACGTCGCGATTGCGGGGGCGCGGGGCAGCGGTCGCACGACGTTGATCCGCGCACTCGCAGGGATCTGGCCGTTCGGGGGTGGTCGCATCGAGCAACCGGCACGTGAGCGGATCTTCTTCCAGTCACGCCAACCCTATCTGCCGATCGGATCGCTGCGCGCGGCGGTGTCGTATCCGGCCGCGCCCGGCGCCTTTCCAGATGAACGCATCGCATCGGCGCTGCAGACCTTCGGTCTCGATTCCCTCGCGACGCGGCTCGACGACGACGAACCGTGGGAGCAGAAGCTCTCCGGCCACGAACAGCAGCGACTCGCGTTGGCGCGCGTGTTGCTACACAAGCCGGATTGGATCGTCTTCGACGAGGCGATGTCGGATCTCGATGAGGCGATGGAGGCGAGGGTGTACGAAGTGCTGGCGCAGCAGTTGCCGAACGCCGCGGTGCTCTCGGTCGCGGGGCGGCCCGCTACGCTGGAACGTCTGCCGCGCCGCTGGACGCTCCGCGAGAGCGCTGGCGGCCCCGTCGTACTCGAGGCCACTTGAGTCTACACGCGAAGAGAGCCGGTGATGTTGCGAACGAATCGACGCCAGGACGCCCCATGACGACGCCCGCGACTCTCAGCAGCGCATCCGAATTGCGCGTACAGATCAACGCCAACGGTTCGCTGAGGCGGATCGATCACCGCGACGTGATCGTCAACCTGTTTGCGGGCAACGAAGTGGAGGGCGGGCCGGCCAACGTGTACCTGCGTCGCCGCGACAAAGAGCCCGACGCGATCGCGCTGCTCGGTCCGCGCAGTCCCGCGCGCTACCGGATTCGCGACGACGGCTTCGCAGCGCGCGGCGAGTGGAGCGGGATCCGTTTCCAGGTGACGCTGCGACTGGCGCAGTCCGCACCCGCGTGGTTCTGGCACGTCGCGCTCGAGAACATCGGCGACGCGCCACTGACGGTCGACCTGATTCACGCGCAGGATCTCGCGCTCAGCGACTACGGCGCCGTGCGGCAGAACGAGTACTACGTCAGCCAGTACCTCGATCACACGCCGCTCGCGCATCCCGAACGCGGCGCCGTGCTGGCGGTGCGCCAGAACCAATCCGTGGGCGGCCGCCATCCGTGGGTCGTGCTCGGATCGCTGCATCACGCCAGCAGCTTCGCGACCGACGCGCTCCAGTTTCACGGAGTGGCGGGCCGCAGCGGAGCGGGGCCGGCGGCTCTGCATGCCGAGACGCTGCCGGGGAAGCGGCAGCAGCACGAACACGCGATGGCGGTGCTGCAGGACGAGGCGGTGCGACTCGAGCCGGGCGCGCGCGTCGCGCGCGGCTTCTTCGGCTGGCTCGAGCCCGACCATCCGGCGGCGACATCGGTGGTGGATCTCGCGTTCGCCGATCGCGCGCTCGCGCTTCCCGAGGCCGAGCCCGCTACCGAGGCTGCGGAAGAATCGGAGTTCGTCACGGAGTCTGCGACGCTCTTCAGTGCTGGCGCGCGGCTCGCGTGTCGCGATCTCGGCGAGGGCGAGATCAGCGATCTCTTCGGGAGCGAGCTGCGCCACGTCGAGCGAGAGGATGGCCGGCTCCACTCCTTCTTCGTCGGCGCCAATCGGCACGTGGTGCTTGCTGCGAAAGAGCGCGGCCTGCTGCGCCCGCATGGGCAGATCCTGCGGACCGGTGACAGCCTCGTTCCCGACGAGTCGTCGCTCACGACGACGGTGTGGATGGCCGGCGTCTTCCACTCGATGGTCACGCAGGGCCACGTCAGCATCAATCGCTTCCTGTCCACGACGCACAGCTACCTCGGTCTCTTCCGCTCGCATGGGCAGCGCGTCTTCGTCGAGGGCGCGGACGGATGGCAGCTGCTCGACTTGCCGTCGGCGTTCGAGATGGATCCGAGTGGATGTCGTTGGATCTACCGGCACGCGGGCGGACGGATCGAGGTGCGCAGCCGGGCGGCAGTCTCCAATCACGAGCTGCTGCTCGAGATCACGGTCGTGGATGGCACGCCGTGCCGCTTCCTGGTGTCGAGCCATGTGGCCCTCGGTGGTGACGACGGTGCGGACGCGGCTGCGCTGCGCGTGGTGCGCGACCAGCGGGGTGTCGCGCTCGGCGCGCCGCCCGACAGCGACGTCGGACGGCGCTTTCCGTACGGATGTTTCCGCATCGATCCCGTGCGCGGCACTGTCATCGAAGCGTTGGGCGGCGACGAGTTGCTCTTTGCCGACGGCCGCAGCAGGAATCAGCCGTTCCTCGTATTCGTGACCGCCGCGTCCCGATCCGCCGGCTTCCGGATCACGGGCCATCTCGTCGAGCCGGCCGGAAGCGACGCCGGCGAATCGGACCGCGCCGCCGATCCCGAACGCAGCGGGCATTTCTGGCGCGACATGAGCGGACCACTCCGCCTGCTGCCGGTCGCGGCTTCGCCGCTCGCTTCCGACGTCGAGCGGCTCCAGGACATCCTGCCCTGGTTCGCGCACGACGCCTTGATCCACTACCTCGCGCCACGCGGCCTCGAACAGTATTCGGGCGGTGGCTGGGGCACGCGCGACGTCTGCCAGGGGCCGGTCGAGTTGCTGCTCGCGCTCGGCCGTCACGAGCCGGTGCGCGATCTGCTGCTGCGCGTCTATCGCAACCAGAACGCGGATGGCGACTGGCCGCAGTGGTTCATGTTCTTCGAACGCGAGCGCAACATCCGCCCGGATGATTCGCACGGCGACATCGTGTTCTGGCCGGTGCTCGCGCTCGCGCAGTACCTGCTCGCGTCGGGCGACGCGGCGATCCTCGACGAGCCGGTGCCGTTCTTCCACGCGCAAGGCGACGAACACGCCGAGCACGCGACGATCTGGCAGCACGTGGAACGCGCACTAGGCGTCGTCGCGGCGCGCGTGATTCCGGGCACGCGACTCGCGGCGTACGGGCATGGCGACTGGAACGACTCACTCCAGCCGGTCGATCCCGCGATGCGCGAGCGGCTGTGCAGCGCGTGGACCGTCACGTTGCAAGTGCAGACGCTGCGCACGCTCGCGGCTGCATTGCGCCAGCTCGGACGCGATGCGGCCGCGCCGGCGCTCGCAGCGACGGCCACACAAGTTCGTGACGAGTTCCAGCGGCTGCTGATCGAGGACGGCGTGCTCGCGGGCTTCACGTACTTCCGCGAGGACGGCGGCGTCGATCGGTTGCTGCACCCGCGTGACGCGAGCACCGGGATTCATTTCCGTCTGCTGCCGATGATCCACGCGATCCTCAGCGACCTGTTCACGCTCGAGCAGGCGCGCGCGCACGTCGCGCTGATCCGCGAGCACCTGCTCGCGCCCGACGGCGCGCGACTCTTCGATCGCCCGCCCCCGTACTACGGCGGCTTGCAGCGCCATTTCCAGCGCGCCGAGACCAGCACCTTCTTCGGGCGCGAGATCGGCATCATGTACACGCATGCCCACCTCCGCTACGCCGAGGCGATGGCGCACTTCGGCGACGCCGACGCACTCTTCTTCGCGTTGCGGCAGGTGAACCCGATCGGCCTGCGCGACGCGGTTGCGCCCGCTCGCCCGCGCCAGCGCAACTGCTACACGTCGAGCTCCGATGCGTGCTTCGCGGATCGCTACGACGCGGCGTCGCGCTACGGCGAGCTGAAGGCCGGCGCGATCGAGTTCGAGGGCGGCTGGCGCGTGTACTCGAGCGGCGCCGGAATCGCGACGCAATTGATCCACGGCGGGCTGCTCGGCGTTCGCCGGTCGCAGTCGCGGCTCACGATCGACCCGGTGTTGCCGCGGTCGCTCGACGGATTGCGCGTCGCTCTCGAGATCGGCGGCCGGCCGCTCGAGGTCGTGTACCAGATTCGCGAACGCGGCTACGGACCCATCTCGCTGACGTTGAACGGGGAGCCGCTGGCGTTCGAGTCAGAGGAGAATCCGTACCGGGCGGGCGGCGCGATCGTTTCAATGGACGTTCTGCGCGAACGGCTCGCCGCAGACGGCAACACGCTCCTCGTGGAGCTTCGCTGATGCGGGTGACAGGGTGACGGCAGTAGCGACGGGCGACACCGAAGCGGGTGACGTGCTCGACGACTTCAGCGATCTCTCCGGCTGGAGCGCGATCGCGTCGGGGCAGGCGCAGCTCACGATCACGCGAGACGACGGCCCGCACGGCGCCGCGATGCGACTCGATTTCGACTTCCACGGCGGCGGCGGCTTCGTCGTCGCGCGCAAGCTCTTCCAGCGCGCGATGCCGTCCTGCTGGGCGTTCCGCATGCAGGTGCGCGGTGCAGCGCCGGCGAACAAGCTCGAGCTCAAGCTCGCCGATCCCTCCGGGCGCAACGTGTGGTGGTTCCATCGCGACACCTTCGAGTTCCCCGCCGCATGGCAGCCGCTGCGGATCCGCAGCCGCGAGGTCGAGTTCGCCTGGGGACCCGCGGGCGGCGGCGCGATGTCCGAGCTCGGCGTGATCGAGATCGCGATCACGGCCGGTCCCGGTGGCAAGGGCAACATCTGGTTCGCGGACCTGCGTTTCGAGGATCTCGACCCGAAGGCGCCGCCCGAAGTGCGCGCGTCGAGCGCAGTGCCGGGACACGATCCGGCGTCGGTCCTCGATGGCTCGCCGCGGACGAGTTGGCGCAGCGAGCGCGCCGCCGGTCCGCAGCGGATCACGCTCGACTTCCAGGCGGAGCGCGAGTACGGCGGACTCGTCATCGACTGGGAACCACGCGGCGTCGCTCGCGCTTTCGAGGTGCAGCGCTCCGACGACGGCTCCGCGTGGACGACGCTGTGGACGGCGCAGCAGGCCGAGGGCGAGCGCAGCTATGTGTCGCTGCCGGGGGGCACTTCGCGCTTCCTCCGGCTCGACCTGCGCGAGAGCGCCGGTGGCGACGGCTTCGGCATCGTCGGAATCGGCGTCCGCCCGAATGACTTCTCGCGCACTCCCGATGCGTTCTTCCACAGCGTCGCGCACGAAGAGCGCCGCGGTCTCCATCCGCGCTGGCTGGTGCGCGAGCAGAGCTACTGGACGCCGATCGGCATTCCGAGCGGCTCACCCTCGGCGCTGCTCAACGAGGACGGGCTGCTCGAGGTCGACCGCGGCAGCTTCTCGCTCGAGCCGTTCCTCTTCACCGCGGGGCGTCTCGTCACGTGGGCGGACGTCGAGATCACGCAGCAGCTGCGAGACGGGTGGCTGCCGATCCCGTCCTCGGTGTGGCGCGCGGAAGGCTTCGTGCTCACCACCACCGCGTTCGCCGCGGATACGCCGGACGGGCCTGCCCTCTACGTTCGCTATCGGATCGAGAACACGAGCGACGCGGCCAGCGCCGCCCGCTTCTTCTGCGCACTGCGCCCGTACCAGGTCACGCCGCCGTGGCAGGCGTTCCAGGGGATGGGCGGCGCGAGCCCGATCGGCGAGCTCCGCTGGCACGCGGGCACGGTCTGGATCGACGAGCGCAAGGCGGTGATCCCGCTCGACGCGCCAGTCGCATTCGGCGCCGCGGCGTTCGAGCAGGGCGGCGTCGCGCGAGGGCTCGAGCGCGGCGAGGTGCCGCCGCGAACTTCGGTGAGCGACGCGTTCCGTCACGCCTCGGGCGCGCTGCGCTACGACCTCGAACTCGAGCCCGGTGCGGCGCGGGAGCTCCATTTCGCGATTCCCTTCGGAACGCACGACCCGGCGAGCGCCGACTTCGCCGCGCTGCAACGGATCGACGGCGCGACGCAGCTCGCGAACGCGGCAGAGGCGTGGGCGCAACGGCTCGGACGCGTCCAGATCCGCGTCGGCGATGTCGCGCATCCGTCCGTCGATGCGCTGCGAACCGCGGCCGCGCACGTGCTGATCAACCGCGATGGCCCTGCGCTCCAGCCCGGTCCGCGGCGCTACACACGATCGTGGATCCGCGACGGCGCGACGATGGGCGCGGCGCTGCTCCGCATGGGTTGCGCCGACGAGGTCCGCGACTTCCTGCGCTGGTACGCGCGCTACCAGAAGGCCGATGGCAACGTGCCGTGCGCCGTCGATCGCGAGGGTCCCGACTGGCTGCCCGAACACGACAGTCACGGCCAGCTCGCGTTCCTGGTGGCCGAGTACTTCCGCTTCACGCGCGACCGCGAGCTGCTCGCGGAGCTGTGGCCCGCGGTGCTGCGGGCGGTCGGCTATCTCGAGTCGCTGCGCAATCAGCGGCTCGGCGCGGAGTTCGCATCGGGAGATCGGAAGGCGTGCTACGGCCTGCTGCCGGAATCGGTCAGCCACGAGGGCTACCTCGCGCAGCCGGTGCACGCCTACTGGGACGACTTCTGGGCGCTGCGCGGCATCGGCGACGCCGCATACCTGGCGCGCGTGGTCGGCGACACCGGGCAGCAGCGGCGGCTCGCGGCGCTGCGCGACGAGCTGGGGCGCTGCCTCTACGCGTCGATCGAGACGACCATCGCGCAGCGAGCGCTCGCGTACGTACCGGGCTCCGTCGAGTGGGCCGACTTCGACGTGACTGCCACCGCGACGGCGCTCACGACCACCGACGCGGCCGAGCGTCTGCCGTCCGCCGCGCTGATCTTCACCTACGACGAATACCTCCGCGGCTTCCGCAAACGCCGCGACGGCGAACTGGACTGGAACAACTACACCGCCTACGAGATCCGCAATCTCGGCGCGCTGGTGCGGCTCGGCCGTCTCGGCGAGGCGCACGAGCTGCTCGACTTCTTCCTGGCGGACCGCCGCCCGCGCGCGTGGAACCAGTGGCCAGAGATCTCCTGGCGCGACCCGCGCAGCCCCGGTCATCTGGGCGACGTGCCGCACACGTGGATCGGCGCGGAGTGGGTGCTCGCGGTGCTGAGCCTGTTCGCGTACGAGCACCCGACGAACGAGTCGCTCGTGCTGGCGGCCGGCGTTCGCCCGGACTGGATCGACGGCGGGGCGGAGATCGCGATCGAGAACCTGCCGACGTGGTACGGGCTGCTGTCCTACACGCTTGCAAGAATCGATGACGATGCCGTGCGGCTATCGCTGTCCGGCGACTTCGAGATGCCGCCCGGCGGCATCGTCGTGCGCTCGCCGCTGCCGCGAGCGCTCGCGCGCGTCACGGTCGATGGACGCGACGTCATGGATTTCGAAGCGACGAGCGTGACACTCGATCGCCGCGCCGCGAACATCACGCTGCAGTGCTGAAGCTTCCGAGGATGCGAAGAACCGGCGAGGAACGATGAGCGAATCCAGACCTGCCTTCGGACAGACCGACGTCGTCTACTTCCGCGACGAGGACGCATCGGCGCGCCTGCTCGAGGGTGCCATCGGCGGCCTTTGGGAAGTCGTCAACCAGCTGACGCGGTTCCGGCGCACGAAGCGCGAGAACTTCCGCGTAACGATCTTCGGCTCCGCGCGCCTCCAGCCCGGCTCGCCGCCCTACGAAGCCGTGGAGAGCAAGATGTGGGCCGAGCTGGTCGAATGGGGCCGCCGATCGATGCTCCAGCAGGGCCGCGAACTCGCCAGCGCCGTGGACTTCAGCATTCCGCACTGCGTGAGCGACGTCGCAGAGACGGTCGCGCTGATCCGCGTCAAGCGCGAGGAGTGGCTGCGCGCCCAGGCCGCGCAGGCGGAATGAGACCTGCAACGCGAGAGGGTGACGAACACCCGTGACGCTGCCGAATCACAAGACCAAGATCGTCGCGACGATCGGCCCGGCGTCGGAATCGCCCGCGATGCTCGAGCGGCTACTGCGCGCTGGACTCGACGTCGCGCGGCTCAATTTCTCGCACGGCGATTTCAGCGCGCACGGGGAGTCGATCGCGCGGATTCGCGCCGCTGCGCGTGCGACCGGCCGGCGCGTCGCCATCCTCGCCGATCTGCCGGGTCCGAAGATGCGCCTCGGCAAGATCGAGCCCGAACCGATCCAGCTCCGCACCGGCGACTCATTCACGTTGTCGACACAGGACATCGTCGGCGACGCGCGGCGGGTCTCGATGAGCTTCGAACGCCTGCCGCAGGTGGTGAAGTCGGGCGACCTGCTCTTCTTGAACGACGGGCTGGTGCAGTTGCAGGTCGAGCGCGTCATGGGGATGGACGTGCACTGCAACGTCACGGTCGGCGGCGAACTGCGTTCGCGGAAGGGTTTGAACCTTCCCGGCATCGATCTCGGCATCGGCGCCTTCACGGACCACGATCGTGCCTGTCTCGAGTTCGCGCTCGCACACGGCGTCGATGCCGTGAGTCAGTCGTTCGTGGAGACGGCGGCGGACATCGAGGCCGTGCGCGCGGCCGCGCAGGCGCTCGGCAAGCAGCCTTTCTTGATCGCGAAGATCGAGCGCGCCGACGCGCTCACGCACTTCGATGAGATCCTCGACGCAGCTGATGGCGTCATGGTCGCGCGCGGCGATCTCGGCGTGGAAGTGCCGATCGAGGAGATCGCGGTGATCCAGAAGCGGCTGATCGCCCGCGCGAACCTCGCGGGCAAGCCGGTGATCACGGCCACGCAGATGCTCGAGTCGATGGTGGCGAACCGGCTGCCCACGCGCGCCGAGGCCACCGACGTCGCCAACGCGATCCTCGATGGAACCGATTGCGTGATGCTCTCGGGCGAGTCGGCGATGGGCCGGTATCCCGAGGAGGCAGTGACGATGCTGGCGAAGATCGCCGCCGCGACGGAGCCACACCGGTCGCGCGCCGGCCTCGCCGCGCTGCACGAGATCATCAACGAGCGGCCGAGCTCGACCGCCGCCGAGAAGATCGCCTCGGTCGTGGAGCACGCGCTCCAAACGGTGTCGTGCGCGGCGATCTTCGTGCCCACGCGAAGTGGCGTCACGGCGCGGATGATCTCGCGCTTCAAGCCGTTGCCCTGGATCGCATCGCCCTCGGAGAACGCGGTCACCTGTCAGGGGATGATCTTCTCGTATGGCGTGCAGCCGATCGAGGTCGCCCGGGAGCCGGACGACTGGCGCGACTTCGCCCGGCAATGGCTACACGAACAGCAGATCGCCGGCGACATCGCGATGCTGGTGGCCGGCCCGTCGCAGCGCAGCCCCGAAGCGAGCCACCGCATCGAGTTCCTGCAGGTCGGCGCGCGTCCGTCCACGGCGGCAGATCGATGAGGGTATGACCGCCCGCGAAGTCATCGAGAAGATCCTCGTCGTGAACAGCGGCTCGTCTTCGCTCAAGTACAGCTTCTTCGATACGGAGCGCGAGGCGAGCGCTGTGCATGGCGTCGTGGAGCGCATCGGCGCGCGCGGCACCCGGCTGGTGCAGCGCGGGCCGAACGGCGAGGTGACCCGCGAGTTGCCGCAGGGCGGTTACCCCGAGGCATTCGCCGCGATGTTGCGCGCTCTGTCGGCGCCGGGCACCGGCGTACTTCGCGACGCCTCCGAGATCACGATGGTCGGGCATCGCGTGGTGCACGGCGGCGAGCGCTTCGCAGAGGCGGTCGTGATCGACGACGCAGTGCTGCTCGCGATCGACGAGTTGGCTCCGCTCGCGCCGCTGCACAATCCGGTCAATGCCGCGGGCATTCGCGAGGCGCGCCGCGCATTCCCGGCCGTTCCACACGTCGCGGTATTCGACACCTCTTTCCACCATACGCTGCCGCCGCACGCGTATCTGTACGGGCTGCCGTACGAGTACTACGAGCAGAAGGGCATTCGCCGCTACGGCTTCCACGGCATGTCGCACGGCTACGTCTCGCTCGCGGCGGCGCAGCATCTCGGACGCGACTGCCGCGAAATTGCGATCGTCAGCTGTCACCTCGGCAACGGGGCCTCGCTGTGTGCCATCGACCATGGCCGATCGGTGGATACCTCGATGGGATTCACGCCGGGCGAAGGGCTGATCATGGGCACGCGCTGCGGCGATCTCGATGCCGGCGCGCTGCTCCACCTGCAGCGCGTGGACGGCCTCAGCGACGCGCAGGCCGAGGAGCTGCTGAACGAGCGCAGCGGCCTGCTCGGCCTCTCCGGCATCTCGAGCGACATGCGCGAGATCGAGCAGGCGGCCGGCGCGGGCAACCGCCGCGCGCTGCTGGCGATGCAGGCGTTCAGCTACCGCGTTCGCAAGTACATCGGCGCGTACGTCGCGGCGCTCGCCGGGCTCGACGTTCTGATCTTCACCGGTGGTATCGGCCAGGGAAGCGCCAGCGTCCGGTCGCTCGCCACGCAGGGGCTCACCTGCATGGGCATCGAGCTCGATGTACGGCGCAATCTCGATGCGCGCGGCTTCGATCAGATCTGTCCGAT
>CAYGWM010000118.1:0-12386 GCA_964353555.1 uncultured Spirochaetales bacterium | reverse complement strand
CCAGCGCATCCTGAACCTCGGCCTGAAGCATCGCTCGCCGTGGAAGGCGAGCTGAAGCCGGCCTTGTGATGTCGCCGCTCGCCGTTGGCTCGCTACGCGGGAGCGGCCTTGTGAACCTCGCCGCTCGCCGTTGGCTCGCTACGCGGGAGTGCTCGTCCCGCGAGGCAACGGCGAGCGGCGAGATTCATCGGGCCTGTCCGCTCGCGAGGCACGCGGTAAACGCGGGCGTCCGCGTATTCGATGCATCGAGCGTCTCGACCGTCACCTCCACTGTGCCGCTCGCATAGGCGTCGAGCCGCGCATAGCCGGACTCCGCAGCGGCGAAGAGCGTGCCCTCGATCGGGTAGGCCCAGGTCAGGTTCGGCGCCGAACCCGCACCGCTGACGATCTCGAAGCGTTCCGCGCCGCCGCCTTCGATCACTTGCAGATTGTGATCATGGCCCGCGGCGTAGACCAGTGGCGGCGCGCCCGCGAGCCCGCGCTCGATCGATTGGATCATCTGCTGATACGCCGCAGACGGCACGTCCTCGGGACTCGCGCCCAGTATTCGTGCGAATGGGCGGATCGAGCCGAGCACGGGGACCGGGATCCAAAGCGAGCGCTTCATCTCGCGAAACGGGAAGACGTGCTCCTTCCAGCCGAAATGCCCGCCGTGCGGGCCACCGCTGCGCAGCGGATGGTGCGCGAGGACGATCGCCTGGCGGTCGCCCGAATCGCGCAGCGTGGCCGCGAGTGCGGTCTCGATCTCCGCTTCGCTCGTCGCCGCGCAGCCGGACGAGGCGTCACGAGGACGCGCTTGCTCGTGCAGCCACCACTGTGTGTCGAGGAAGATCAGATTCATGCGCGCGCCGAGCGGCGCAGACGCCGGGCCCGGGCAGCCGCTCGGCGGCACCACCGCGGCGCCGCGCGCGGCGACGAAGCGGGTCGCGCGCTTCACCGCATCCCAGCCATCGGCGCCACCGTCGTCCCAGTCGTGATTGCCGGGCACCACGTAACCGCGCGCACCGGAGCGGCGAATGACGGCGAGCTGCGCATCGAGGCGTCGCTCGTCTTCGGCGCGTCCCGGATGCTCGGAGGCACGCAGCCCGACGGGATAGATGTTGTCGCCGAGGAACGCGATCGCGACGCGTTCCGCGCCGAGCGCGCGCACCCTCGCGCTCGCCTCGGCGGCGAGCGCGTCGAGCAGCGGCTCGGTTGGCGCGCGCGGTGCACCGGCATCGCCAATCAGGAAGAGCGTCGCATCGGGGGCACCGGCGTCTTCGCAACGAGCCGGCAGTGCCGGTGCAGCGGCGTGCGCAACTGCGCGCGGTCTGCGGGCTGAAAGCGCCACGAAGCCGAGCCAGACGGCCAGCAACGCGATCCAGATCACGCGGCGCACTTGCACTGTCGTCTCCGCTACACGAGTGCGCAGGTCACGATAACGCGGCGCTGCAAGGAGGCGCGGACTGCAACTGAGACAGCTCGCGCCGGCCAGAATCTCTGACACCCATGCCCCTCGGCGCTCACTCTTGGTTTGAGGGACTCCGCCCAGCGCGGAGGCCATGGATGGGCAGGTTTCGATCATCGAGGCCTGGCGTGAAGACCCGGAGATCACAATGCACCGCGAAATGCGTCAGAAGGGCCGGAAACAGATGGGTCGCTGCTGGAGACGCGCGCTCTACGGGAATCTGGCGCTCGTCATCGGACTGGCAGCGTCCACGGCCGCGGCCACACCCATCACGGTAGGAGGCGCGGGCGGGCCCGCGATGCAGATCGACCCGATCTACTTCAAGGGCTTCAACCAGTTCGGCCTGACGGGGCCCGGAGCCCACGCCGACTACTTCGCAACGAGCCCGGTTTCGTTCCTCTCGGCGGGAAGTGCGTCTGGGATGGACCTGACGCTCACGCAGGCGCTCCAGAAGCCTGTCTACCAGAATCCGCAGAGTCCCTCGATCTCGCGGAATCCGAACACCAACGGGGGCTTCTCGACCACGCCGACCGAGGCGGTTCCGTTCGTCGCGGATTCGACCTGGATCTTCACGAATACGTCCGGCCGCGCGCTCGAAGACGTCCTTCTGCTCTTCACCAAGGCGAGCGGAGCGACCGGCTATCCCTCCGTCGACGTCGCGCTCGACGACTTCCTCTACAGCACGTTGGAGTACAAGAGCCAGACGGCCGGGACGCTCTACTTCGGCGCGCTGCCGCTCGGAACCCTGGCACCCGGCGAGCAGGTATCGGTACTCGTGCGCTATGTGGTCGCCGATGCTCTGCTCGTCAGCGGCCAGAATTTCGTGATCCCGCCGTTCGGATTGTCGGCCCTCGCGAAGGGCTCCTACGTGCCGGAGCCGATGACCGCCGTCCTGCTCGCAGCGGGACTCGCGGTGATTGGGCTGCGCGCTCCGCGGGCGCGGCAATAGTCTTGCACGCGAAGGCTCGACGCTCGCTCGCGATCGGCATCGTAGTCGTAGCCGCGGCGCTGGCCTCGGAATCGCTCGCCAGCGACGTCGTGGAACGCGCGCGCGCCGATCGCCTTGCGGCGGCGGGTCGCTGTGACGAAGCCCTGCCGATCCTCGAGGGCCTCACGGCCCGCGAACCGAACGACGCGCGGCTCGCGCTGCTGCGTGGCGACTGCGAACTGCGACTCGACCGCTACGAAGACGCACTCGTGTCGCTCCGCCGCGCGCGGGCGCTCGATCCCACGCTGCCGGACATCGACATCTCGATCGCCGCCGCGTCGTTCCACGCCGGCGATTACGAGGGAGCGCTCGGCGCCGTCGCCGATGCGCGACGCGCGGGATCGACGCGGCCCGAACTGAATCTGTACGAGGGCCTCGCACTCTTCGGTCTCGAACGCGACGACAGCGCCGCACGTGTGCTCGAGACGGCGGGGCAGGGGGGTAAGCGATCGCTCGATCCCGTGGCGTCGTACTACGCCGGTATGGCCTGGAAGCGCGCCGGCGATCAGGACCGCGCCCGCGAGGCACTGCGACGAGTAATCATCGACTACCCGGACAGCGAATGGGCCGTTGCGGCACAGCGCGCGCTCGACGGTGCAACGACGACTGCGGTGGCGGTGCCGAGGATGTGGGCGCGCGTGCGCGCGGGAATGGAATGGAACAGCAACGTCGCCTTTCTCGGCAACGGCGTAGCGCTGCCCGAAGACATCTCCAACGAGTCCGACTTCCTCGGCGTCGTGACGGCCGAGTTCGGCAGCGAGTTCTATCGCAACGGTCCCTGGGCCGTCGGTGCCCGAGCGGACTACTTGGGTAGCGCAAATACCGAAGCGACCGACTTCGATCTCCAGTATCCGGGTGTCGGGCTCTGGGTCGATCGCAGGCTTTCGGATGTCTCGCTGCTGCGCGTCGACTACGCCTTCCACTACGGCTGGCTCGGCTACGACGCGTACGTCACGTCGAATCTGCTGACGCCGCAATGGATGCGCGACTTCGGCAGCCGCGGGTTGCTGCGCGTCTATGGAGAGTTCGCGTACAACGACTTCCACTCGAACGACACCAATGTGGCGGACGGGCCCGGCGCCGTCGGAGATCCCTGTGTCGGCGTGGCCATCTGCGGTCCGCCCGGACTCGACGAATCAGCAGAGCGCAATCGCGACGGGATCGGCGCCGGCGTCGGCTTCGACCACACGCTTCCGGTCGCCTGGATGCGCGGAAATGTGTGGGGCGGCCTCTTCTAC
The DNA here is from genome assembly GCA_964353555.1 of uncultured Spirochaetales bacterium. Classification (GTDB taxonomy): domain Bacteria; phylum Myxococcota_A; class UBA9160; order UBA9160; family PR03; genus PR03. Next base: position 8,713 of record CAYGWM010000118.1, on the reverse strand, counting down.
GAGTTCTACGACTCGCGGGGAACCGAGTACCAGTACGACGGCTACGGCGTGCGCGCCGGCTTCCGCTCCGAACTGCCGGCGCAGCTGATGCTGTTTGGCTGGGCTGGCTACACGTACCGCCCCTATCGGCATCCCTCGACCTACCCGGATCCGGACGACCCGAACATCCGTAACCGCCAGCAGTACGGTCTCAGCGGGGCCGACCGCATCGACAACGTCGTCGAAGTCGAGGTCGAACTCGAGCGGCGACTCACCGATAGCCTGAGCGCCTCGGTTCGTTACGCCTATCTGTGGAATTCCTCGAACGTGGCGGTCTACGACTACGACCAGAACGTCGTCGGCGCCTATCTGACGTGGGTATGGAGCCGCTGAAGGGAGAGACGATGCGCAACCGAAACTGCTGGATGGCAGGCGGGATCCCGTCGGCCGCGTTGCTGATGCTGCTGGCGCTGAGTTCTGCCGCGAGCGCGGATACCGTGTGCGTTCCCGGTACCCAAGGTCCCGACGTCGGCATCGTCGTGGCGCTCTCGGGCGACGTCTTCGCCGAGCGCGAGGAGTGCGGCGTCCGCGCGCGCCGCCCGCTCGTCTGCGGCGCGGTCCTGTACGACGGGGATCGCCTGATCACCGGCGCGGGCTCGGCGATCGCGTTCGAGATGCAGCACACGCGCGTGCAGGTCGCAGCGGACTCCGAGCTGCGCGTCGCCACCGACGCCTCGGATGCACCGGATCTGATGCTGCTGCGCGGCCGCGTGCGCGTGGTCGATCTCGACGACGCGGTCGGTCCCGGACGGCGCCTCGCGACCGCGGATCTGGTGAGCACCGGGCGCGGCGATACGGAAGCCATCGCGATCGCCGGCCAACGCTCGACGATCTGCGAGTACGCTCGGCCGCTCGCGCTGACGCCGACGGGCGGCGGAGCCCGGCACACGCTCGAGCCCGGCGCCTGTTCGGGTGCGAACTTCGCCGCGCTAGACGCCGCCTCGGTCGGCGTGTCGCTGCTCGATGCGGAGCGCTGCGAGCTGGCCGACAACTTCGACCCGATCGACGTCGCGTCGGCGCCCGCCCCGGCCTTCCCGTCGCCAGTGCCGCCGCCGCCTCCGCCGCCCACCTGCGAGGCCGGCACCTGCAACCCGCCGCCGCCGCCGCCGCCGTTTTTCGACGTCATCGAGTCGCCCGGCGAGAACCCTCCGCCTCCGCTGTAGTGGAGATCGCGGCGACACGACGCGCGGCGGTGACGTGAGCAACGGACCGTTCGCGGACGTTCGCGTGCTCGACTTCTCGCAGGTGCTCGCGGGTCCCTACACGACACGCATCCTCGCCGAGCTCGGCGCCGACGTGATCAAGGTCGAGTCGCCGAGCGGCGATCTCACGCGCGTGATCGCGCCGAAGCACGATCGCGGTCAGTCGGGCCTCTATGCGTGGGCGAATCTCGGCAAGCGCAACGTCTGCATCGACTTGTCGAAGCCGGAGGGCAGGGCGCTCGCGCTCGATCTGGTGCGGGCGAGCCACGTCGTCGTCGAGAACTTCCGGCCCGGCGTCGCGGATCGCCTCGGCATCGGCTGGGACGCCGTGCACGCTGCGAATCCGCGCGCGGTGATGGTGTCGGTGAACGGCTTCGGCAGCGACTCGTCGTGGCGCGACCACGGCGCCTTCGCGCCGACGATGCACGCCGCGACGGGACTGATCGAATACCAGGCGAGGAAGAGTGGCAGCGTTTCAATGGTCAACCTGCCCGACGCGCGCGCCGACTTGACAACGTCGCTGCACGCCACCATCGGGCTGCTGGCCGCGCTGCGCTCCGCGGAGAAGACCGGCGAGGGTCAGCGTGTCGAGATCGCGATGTTCGACGCGGTCTTGGGTACCTACCCCGAGACTCCGTTCGAGCTGCTGGATCCGCCCGAGATCCGCGAGGAGCCGGCCCCGTACGACGGCGGCGCGAACGGTTTCGTCGCGGTCGCCGGTCCGCCGCAGCACGTCTGGGCGGTGATCGCGAAGGCTTTCGCGATCGACGATCCCGCACCGCCCGGCGCCGACGTCCCGACCAAGGCGCGGCTGCGGCACGCGGCGATCGAGCGCTGGATGGCGGCCCAGCCGAGTCGCGATGCGCTGGTCGCGGCGCTCGAACGAGCGCGCATCCCGTGTGCGCCGGTCGTCACGCTGCGCGAAGCGCTGACGGGCGACTTCGCGCGCGAGCGCGGCATTCTGCGCGACGTCGATGATCGCCGCGGCGGCACCCGCCCCGTAACGCGCCTCCCGTACCGTTTCTCCAACACCGAGGTCTGCGCGCGCCGCGCGGCGCCGCTGCGCGGCGAACACAACGCCGAAGTGCTGCGCGAAGTCCTCGGTTTCGACGATGCCCGCGTGCGCGCACTGCTCGCGGCCGGCGTGTTGCGCGACGCGACGACGGACTGATGAACCTCGCCGCTCGCCGTTGGCTCGCTACGCGGGATTTAGAGACCGAGTTCCTCGCGCAGGAAGGGCAGCATCGCATCGGCGATCTCGGCGTGCGTCGCCGCGTTCGGATGTTCGTCCCAGCGGCTCGCGACCAGCGTCGCCGGATCGCGACCCGCGAAGTGCGGGCCGAGATCGAGGTGCGGGACGCCCGCATCGCGCCAGAAGCGGTCGATGCGCGCGTAGATCTCGTCCTGCCACGTCTCGTTCGCGGCGTCGAAGAGCGGCAACGTGACGACGGCGAAGCGTGCGCCCGCGGCGTGCACGGCGTCGCGGATCGCGAGCAGCCGCTGCTGCTGGGCCGTCCAGGTTTCGCCCTGGTACGCGTCGCGCACGACATCCCGATAGCGGCGCACGGCGGGATTCGTCAGCAGCTGGAGTCGCCACCAGAAGAAGTCGAGGGCGTAGCTCCCACGCAGCGCGGCGTGCAGCAATGAAGCGTCGCCGAGCAGACCCCGGAGCGACGATTGCCAAGCCGGAACCAGATCGGTGATGTCGTTCGGGAAGTAGACCAGCACGACGAGATCCGTCTGGTAGTGACGCGCGAACAGGTCGCGCAGCAGCACGACATGGTCGCCCGTTTCGAGGCCACCTTGCGCGAAGACCTGAACCTCGAATCCCGGACCGAGCGCCGCACGCACGCGGTTGGCGAAGCGATCGCCGACTTCGGGAACACCCTGGGCGGCCGTCACGGAGTCGCCCACGAAGGTCACGCGCTTCACACCAGGGCGTGGCTCGAGGCGGAGTCCGCCGCGCTCGCCGTACTCGACGTCATCGCGCACACCGACGCCGTTCAGACGCCAGTGGCGTTCGTACCAGTGCTTACCGACGCGCGTGACGGAGAGACCGTCGGACGCGTCCACGTCGAAGCGAAACCAGAGTTCGACGCCCGCGAGCAGCGTGCAGAGCAACAACGCCAACACGAGCGCGTTGGCGGCGACGAGCCGCGCGACACCAGCGGTGGCGGGTTCATCGCGTCGATGGAGCCAGCGGATCGCCGCCACGAGCCCCATCACGACGATTCCCAGCGCTGCGAAGAAGACGGCATCGGCCACGGCTGGCGAGTATGCGTGCTCGCGGCGATCCGCGCGCGCAGACTACCCCGATCGACTCAGCGGTGCTGACGCCCGGTGAGTCCATACGCGAAACCCGCAACGAGCAGCCCGACCACCGTACCGGTGGTCAAATTGAGGCGCATTCACGTGAAGCCGCAGCCCGGCGTCGCGAGTGCCATGATCCCGAGCGGCCACATCGACAGAAAGCCGCAGAGTGGACCGCGCAGATACCAGCGCTCCGGCCAACTCGTCAGGCCCACCCAGACTCCGATCAACAAACGCGCGCTGTAGTACGCCCAGACCGCGATCGAACCCTGGATGTAGAGGATGTCGAACTTCTGCGCGATCGGGCCGTGCACGAGCCGCGGCAGCCAACCGAGTCCGAGCCCGAGTGCGACGCACACGAGCGGGTAGGGCCAACCAGCGAGCGGGTTCCGGGTCACGGCGTGGGCAGCATACTACGAACGCGCGATCGAGCCGACGACGGAAATGTTACGATGCCACCCCCAGACGCGGAGCCCCTGATGCGACCCACGTACGTCCATTTCGATCCGCTGCTCGATCCCGCCGCGGCCGACGCGATGATCGAAGTCTGCAGCCGCTTCGGCACCTACTCGACCTACGGCAGCGACGCCGCGCCCGAAGAGAGCGGCCAAACGCGCTTCGCGCCGGAGATTCCGCAGCGCTACGACGCAGCGCTGAACTTCATCCGTACCGGCGGCCGCTTCGCGCAGCGCGAAGACCCGCGCATGCTCGCCGCGCGCACCAACTACTTCCGCGCCACCTACTACTACGAAGGTCGCGGTGACACGACGCCGGGCATCGAGCCGCTGTTGCACCACGAGGGCTTCCTCGCGGCCGCGCGCCGGATCCACGAGCGACCGCTCGTCGTGCCGGGCATCGTCTACGCGAACCTGCTGTTACCGGGACAGGAACTCGCCGTGCACACCGACGTGCCGGAGTTCCGCGGCGCGAACCGCACGCGCGTGCCGCAATGGCTGTGTGTGGTGATGCTGCACTCCGGGCTTTTCGACGCGTTCCGCCGTCCGATCGTGACCGGCATCGCCTACTTCAGCGACTGCGCGGGCGGCGATCTCGCCTTCTATCCCGATGGCCCGGGCAAGCCGGCCCAGACGATCCCTGCACGCCACAACACCGCGGTGATGATGGACACCGACACGATCTTCCACGGCGTCGATCGCGTCGCTTCGGACGATCCCGCGCCGCGCTTCACGAAGGGCATGCAGCTTCGCAGCGAAGGCGGCGGCACCTGGTGCCTCTTCGACGGCGACCGCGAGCTCGCCCGCTACGACTGGGACGAACTGCGGCTGTCGGTGTCGTGGAAGGCGTATTGCTACGCGGACGAAGCCGACCGCCGGCGCGTCGAAGCGCACGAGGACGACCTCTCGCTCGAACAGATCCTCGCGACGCTGTGCGCCGACCTGCGGCAGCGCGGCCGCCTCGAGGGCGAGACGCCGAGCGAAAGCGATCTCGCGAAGCTGCTGATCGAGGAGTACGTGCGGTTTCCGAAGCCGCAGGCCGGGTAGTCGCCGCGCGACTACTCGCCCGCGATGCCGAGCTGCGCGGCGAGCGCGTCGAGCGCGTCGCTGCCGCGCACCGCGCGGGCGCGGCGCAGATCCAGGATCGCCTCGGACTTGCGATTGCTGCGCGCCAACATCGCCGCGGTGGCCTCGAGCGGCAGCGCATCCTGCGGATCGAGCGCCGCGGCGCGATGCAACGCGTCGATCGCGCTTGGCACGTCGCCGCTCGCCTGCAGCGCGAGTCCGAGCATCCGCCAGCCGAGCGGCTCGTTCGGATGCGCGTCGGCGAAGGCGCGCCACGGAGCGATATCCGCCGGCGTCGGGCCGGTCGCGAGCGCGCGCCGCAGACGCTCCGCGAACGCGCGCCAGCCCGGATCGTTGCCGCGCTCGAGCAGCAACACCGTGCCGTAGCCGCGCACCGGATGGAACGCGTCGCGCAGCGCGCTGAGCAGCGGGTCGGGCAGGCCGGGGCGCGCGTACCAGCGCTGGTCGACGATCACGAAGCGCGTGGGACTGGCGAGCAGGCGGGCGGCTTCGGCGCGCTTCTGCTCCGCGGTCATCGTGAAGTCGCCGCCCGGATGGTCGGCGATGTAGCGGGTCGGATTCGGCCGATCGAGGAGCGCGTTGTAGAGCGGATGGATCGGCAGCGCGATCGTCGGTTCGTCGGCCGCGGTGTGCGCTGCGAAGAACGCTCGCACCAGCCGGATCTCCTCGGCGAGCCCGTAATCCTCCTGGATCGTCGCGCCCAGCAACGCGACCGGATCGTCGTAGCGCAGCATGCGCAGTGATCCGGTGTAGATCGGCTGGCGGACCGCAGGCAGGCCGGCGATCACGAGTCCCACGAGCAGCGCGGACGCGGCGAACGCACTCGACACGAGTGCGCGCGCGGCAACGATCCGCCCGCGCGCGCGCAGAGCCGCCACTCCGTCGGCGATCGCGACGGTCGCGAGCAGGTAGAACGGCAGCGCGCTCTGCAGGAAGCGCAGCAGCAGCATCGGGAAGTACGCCTGCGAGAGCGTCGCAGTCGCGTACGCGAGCAGCGCGCCGAGCAGCGCGTTGCGCGCGGTGAGCCCTTCGCGGCGCAAACGCGCGAGCAGCGCGAACGCGAGCGCCGGATACAGCGCCAGCGGCAGCAACATCAGCACGCCGACGGCGATGCCCTCGGGCGCCCGCGCGAAGGTGGCCGGGCCGAGGATGCGACCCAGCAGATTGGGATGGGCGCCGGCTTGCCCGAAGGCGCGGACGAACGTGGCGTCGAGGAGGTCGGCCAGCGCTCCGTGGGCGCCGTAGTAGATCGCCGTTGCGGTCAACGGCAGGGCGAACGCGAACAGCAAGGCCGCCGCCCAGCGCAGCGCCAGGCCGGGCGCGCGCGACTCGCGCCCGAATCCGGCCGGCCACAGCGCGGGCAGCAGCGTCGCGACGAGCGCGGCCGCGATCTGCAGCAATCCGATGTCCTGCCGCGTGACGAGCGTCACGCCCGCCATCGCACCGAGCGCGGCGAAGCGTTTCGCGTCCGGTCGCTCGAGCGCGCGCGCGAGCAGCACGAAGAACGCCGCGGTGCAGGTCGCGAAGTACGCCTTGTGCCACGGCCCCGGCGCGAGTGCGTACACCGCGGCCGGTAGCCAGGCCAGCCAAGGTGGCGCGAAACGCCGCGCGATCCGATACGTCAGCACGACCGAGATGACGATCAACAGTGCCAGCAGCGTGCGCGCCGCCAGGATCGAAGGTCCCGTCACGAGGAACAGCCACTCGACGACGTGATGAATGCCGGGCGCGTAGAACGTCCAGATGTCGCGGTACAGGATCTCGCCGTCGCGCATCCGCAGCACCGGCTGCAGGTACCAGCCGTCGTCCGCGATCATCAGTCCGTAGCCGCGCAGCGGAAGCAGATAGGCAGCGGTGGCGAGCGCGAGCAGCCACGGAACCCAGCGATCCGCAGCGCTCTCGCGATCGTTCACCGTGCGCGCCGCGCGACGCAAGCGACCGAGACGCCCACCGGCAGATCGAATCGCTGCAGCAGCCACGCTTCGAATCGGTAGGTTCCGGCGAGAATCCGGTTCAGCCAGCCGGGAACGGGCCAGAAGTCCGTGCTCGGTGCGAAGCGTCCCAATCCCAGCCGATGGGACGCGATGCGCCAGACGAACGCGACCGGAAACACCAGGGCGTGCAGGTAGGTGATCCGCTCGGGCTCGAGTCCGGCAGACTCGACGACGGCCCGGAGGTTTCTCGCGGTGTAGCGGCGATGGTGCTGGAACGTCACGTCATGCTGGCTCCAGAGCAATTGGAAGGCGGGTGCCGCGACGATCAGCCGCCCGCCTGGGGCGAGCAGCGCGCCCGCGGCGCGCAGGAACGCGACGTCGTCCGTGAGATGTTCGATCACGTCCAGTGCGACGACCGTGTCGAAGCTGCCGCTGCGAAACGGCGTCGCGAGCAGGTCGGCGCGAACGAACGACGCGCGGCCCTTCTCGCGGCACACGCGCAGCGCATACGCGGACCGATCGGTTCCGAAGCACGCCGCGCTCGCTTCGAAGTCGCGCAGTACGCCACCGAGCCCGCATCCGAGATCGAGGATCCGGCCGCCCGGTGCGCGGTCGCCGAAGAGCGTGTGCAGCAACAGCCGTTTCCCGACGAACCACCAGTGGCCGTCTTCGAGGCGCTCCATCAGCTGGAACTCGGCTTCGTTCACAGTGCGACGCCCAGATGCGGCGGCGGTTTCCAGACCTCGGCGTCGACGTCGAGCGGGAATGGCTCGGCGTAGCGGCCCAGCGCCGCATAGCCGCGAATCCGCGCGATGCCTTGCAGCGAGCGCAGCACGTCGCGCCGCAGGTCGACCTTGGTGCCGGCCTGGTCGCTCCAGCGCACGGGTACTTCGCCGACACGCAGGCCGCGCTGCTTCGCAATCCACAGCATCTCGGCGTCGAAGCTCCAATCGAAGACCCGCATCCGCGAGAAGAGATTGCGGCCGACATCGCCGCGATACGCTTTGAAGCCGCAGGTCGCATCGGTGACGTCGGCGACGAGCAGGCGGACCAGCATCGTGAAACCCTTGCCGAGCGTCTCGCGCAGCCACGGCTGGTGGACTTCGATCTGCGCCTTCGCGCGTTTGCGCGAGCCGATCACCACATCGAAGCCGCGGTCGAGTTCCGCGAGCAGGCGGTCCGCCTCGGTGATCGGCGTCGAGAGATCCGCGTCCGAGAAGAGCACGCGATCGCCGCGGCTCGCGGCGAAGCCGACCTTCAGCGCGAAGCCCTTGCCGCGATTCGGCGCGTAGCGGAGCAGCCGGAGCGGCAACGCGAGCGATGGAGCGAGGGCACGCACGGCCGCGGCGGTGTCATCGCTGCTGCCGTCGTCGACGACCAGCAGTTCGACTGCGTGCGGCGCGGCGGCGAAGTGGTTCGCAATCGCCTGGAGCGTTGCGGGAATGCGTCGCGCCTCGTTGTATGCGGGAACGACGACGGAAAGAACGGGCGCGTCACTCATGCTGCTCTCTCGGCCGGCCTGCGTGGGCGGACGAGTATCCCCGATCGATCCATCGCGAGCCAAGCTGCAATGGCTTCGATCACGCGAACGGCCGCCCCTCGCGTGCGTACGCTGCCGCCGCGCGAAACAGATTGCGCGCCATCAGGCTCGACTCGCCGGTCGCGCGCTTCTCGTAGATCGCTGCGA
>CAYGWM010000117.1:0-12533 GCA_964353555.1 uncultured Spirochaetales bacterium | reverse complement strand
CGGCCACGTAGAGCTCGCCCTTCGCGGGGTCGAGCGAGAGCGGGGTCCAGATCGCACCGCCGCCAACCTTGATTCCGGCGCCGTGTCCTCAGCTCTCTCCCCGCGGTGTGTCGGCGCCGGGCACCGTCTTGAACTTCCAGACCGGAGATCCGTCGGTGAGCTTGAAAGCGCCGACCCAGCCCGAAACTGCGTTCTCGCTGCCGGCCGTACCGATCACGATCAGGTCGTCGTAGATCAGCGGCTGCATCGTGAACGTTTCGCCTTGCGATGAGTCCGCGACCCGGCGCGCCCAGACCACTTCGCCGGTCTCGGCATTGAGCGCCACCAGGTAGCCGTCGCTCGTGCCGCGGACGACCCGGCCGGCCGTGGCATGATAGGATGGCGGCCGCGTCCACAGGGAGGCTGCCATGAGTCAACCCGGGATCGAGATCGTGCTGATGCGCCAGCTCGCGAGCTACCTCGCGGTGCCGATCTTGATCGTCGATCGCAACCGCGATCTGCTCTTCTTCAACGAATCGGCCGAGCCGATTCTCGGGCGGCGCTTCGACGAGACCGGGAAGATCGAGTGGGCGGAGTGGGCCAACGTGTTCCGGGCGGCCGACGCGAACGGGATCCTGCTTCCCCCCGAGGAGCAACCGCTCCGACGCGCCACCGACCGAGGAGAGCCGGCGTATCGCCGCTTCTGGCTGACGGGGCTCGACGGCGTTGCGCGGGTCGTCGAAGGCGTCGCCGTTCCTCTCGCGACGCGCGAAGCGGGGCTGCTGGGTGCGGCCGGCATCTTCTGGGAGGTGCGCGAGCGCGCCGCGGCTCCGTCTTCGCCGGCGCTGGAAGGGAGCGGGCCCTTGCGCTCCCGTCACGCCGTCGAGGTGGTCCTGCTGCGAAGACTCGCGGACCGGCTGCTGATTCCGATCATCGTCCAGGATGCCGAAGGCAAGCTGCTCTTCTACAACCCGGCCGCTGAGCCGCTGATCGGGCGTCCCTTCGCGGAGCTGGGTCCGGTCCAGCTCGGCGACTGGTACGGCGCGTTCCAGCCGACCGACGAGGACGGGTCCCCGATCAAGGTGGAAGACCACCCGTTTACCATCGCGCGCCTCAAGCAGCAGCCCAGCTACCGGCGCTTCCTATACCAGGGCCTCGATGGCGTGAAGCGGCGCATCGACGGGACTGCGTTCCCGCTGCTGGGTCAGTGCAACCGGCACCTGGGCGCCGTCGGGATCTTCTGGGAGGGCTCGCGATGAGGGTCACGCTCTGGGGGACGCGCGGATCACTGCCGTCGCCGGGTCCGGAGACGACGCGATACGGTGGCAATACCTCGTGCGTCGAGGTGCGCGCCGCGGATGGCAGCGTGCTCGTACTCGATGCAGGAACCGGGATCCGCCGACTGGGCGACGCAATCGCCGACGGGCTCCAGCGGGTCGACCTGCTGCTGACGCACCTCCATATGGATCACATCCAGGGCCTGGGCTTCTTCGAGCCGCTGTTCCGCCCCAAGACCGAGGTGCACATCTGGGGGCCGTCCTCGACCACGCTGGATCTGCGCACTCGTCTGTCCCGCTATCTCTCGCCTCCGCTGTTCCCGGTACGCATGCGCGATCTCCCCCGTCACCCGGAGCTGCACGACGTGGTCTCTCTCGGCGCGTTCCGCGTCGGTCCCTTCGCGATCCAGGCGGAGCTGGTCTGCCATCCCGGTCCCACCGTCGGCTATCGCATCGACGCCGACGGGGTGTCGCTCGCCTACCTCCCCGACCACGAGCCGGCGCTGGGCCAGAGTGAGTTCCCGGGCGACCTCGACTACGTGCCCGGCCTGGGTCTCGCGAAGGGCGTGGACCTGCTGATCCACGACGCGATGTACTCAGCCGAGGAGTACCGGCAGCACGTGGGCTGGGGGCACAGCTCGCTTCCCCAGGCGCTCGCCTTTGCGGGTGCGGCCGGCGTGAAGCAGTTCGTGACGTTCCACCACGATCCGAGCCACGGTGACGATGAGCTGGATCGTATGTTCGCGGAGACGACCACGTCGTCGCTGCCCTTCCAGCTGGTGCGCGGGGTCGAAGGGGCGTCCTTCGAGCTCTCCGCCGCCGCGGCGGGCTGAGGCAGGCGCTCGGCGGGCGAGGTTCTTCGGATGGGTCGAACTTCTTGGAGATTGCGCGGTGCTGCGCTGCTCCTCGCGTGGAGCGCGCCCGAGTTCGCGGCCGCAGACGCCGCGCTGCTCGCGCCACCGCCTGCCGAGCCCTACCTGCGATCGATCTCTCCCGATCTGCTCCCGCGCCTCGAGCGCGAGCGCTCCCTGATGCTCCCGAGCGACGCCGCTGCGCCCGGCCTCGTTCAGGGGCTCGTCGTGTTCTCGAAGCCCTACGCGTTGGTTTGGCGGCTGCTCACGCAGACGGAACGGCAGCGCGAGTACCGGCCGGAGCTGACCGAGCTCACGAACGTCGAACAGTTCGCGAACGGCGTCGTCGACCGGCACCGCATCAGCGTGCTCTTCGTCCGCCTCACCTACCACTTGCGCTACCAGCTGGACCCCTCCACATGGCACATCGAGTGGTCGCTCGCTCCGAACTACGAGAACGGTATGCAATCCATCTCGGGGGCGTGGGATCTCTTCGATCTGAGCGGCGATCGGACGCTGGGCCGCCTCGGGTCTACGGTGCGCGTCGGCTCGGCGCTGCCGCGCTCGCTCCAGGATGCGATCACGCGCAAGAACCTGCCCGAGACGCTCGACAATATGAGGCGTTGGGTGGACTCGGACGGGAAGTGGCGACCCTGATGATTGGAGGACGCGCATGAGCGGATTCCTGCGGCGCATGCTCGGGGCAGCACTGCTCGATGCGACCGTCTACGAAGAAGTCGAGGCGGATCGTGGCGCGAACGCGCAAGCGTTCGTGGTGGTGGTGCTGTCCGGCGCGGCGCTCGGCGTCGGCGGACTCGCGAATAGCGGCTGGCAGGGCATCCCGTTCCAGGCTGCGGCGGCGATCGTGGTGTGGCTCGCGTGGGCGGCAGCGACCTTTTGGGTCGGGACGCGGCTGCTGCCGGGCCCCGAGACCGATGCCAACCTTGGCCAGCTCATGCGCACGATCGGCTTCTCCGGCGCGCCGGGCATGCTGCGCGTACTCATGCTGATTCCCGGCTTCGAGCTGGGCGTGCTGGTGATCTGCACGATCTGGGAGCTGGTCGCGATGGTGGTCGCCGTACGCCAGGCGCTCGACTACACCGGAACCGCCCGCGCGATCGCGGTCTGCACGATTCCCTTTCCGCTCTATGTGCTGCCGCTGCTCGCGTCGATCCTCGCACTCGGGCCGTGGCCGCTGTGAATCTGATTGGGTACCGCGTGCTGCGCCGGGTAGACCGCGGCGGCGCACCCGGGCTCGACCAGATGGCTAGTTCGGCCGCCAAAGTCGACGAGGTGGAGATCATGACTTCGGGAGTGCTCGCGTTCCACAGGTTCCGGTCACGGAGAGAGAGCGAGCGGACGCTGCTCGTGGCACTGTCGCCGAGTTCGTTGCGGCGGTGCCAGCTCGAACGCGACGGTTGAATCGCGGCTCGCCCCAGCACCTCCCGGGATCCGATCTCCGCGCGTTTCCCGCGCAAGGGGGACCATGAAGCATTCTCTCCGTCGAGCGCTCCGGAGTTTCTACACGAACCAGCGTGGGGACGGCGAGGATCCGATCCGCGCCGAGCTCTTCAGCATCGAGCGGCTCGAGCAGCATGCCGAGAGCCTCGCGGCCGCGCAGCGCGTCACGCCCCGGCCCGCCCGTGGCCGGCCACTCGCGAAGCGGCTCCGCGACAACGGCCGGGTGCTGCTCGCGGCGTATCGGGCGATCGGTGACGCGATCCGCGAGGAGCGGGCCATCACCCCGGCCGCCGAGTGGCTGGTCGACAACTTCCACGTCGTCGAAGCGCAGATCCGTGAGATCCGCGACGACCTGCCGCGCGGCTTCTATCGCCTGCTGCCGAAGCTGGCGGACGGGCCGCTCGCCGGCTACCCGCGCGTCTTCGGTATGGCCTGGGCGTTCGTCGCGCACACGGACAGCCACTTCAACCCCGATGCGCTCTTCCGCTTCGTGCGCGCCTACCAGCGCGTGCAGCCGCTCACGATCGGCGAGCTCTGGGCAGTGGCGATCACGCTGCGGATCCTCCTCGTCGAGAACCTTCGGCGCTCGGCCGAGCGGATCGTGAGCAGCCGTACGTGGCGGCAGGCAGCCGACACCGCCGCGGATCGACTCCTCGGAATCGGCCGCGGCGAGGGCGAGCCCGCAGCCGCCGTGCTGTGGCCCTTCGAAGCGACGCGCCTGTCGCGCTCCTTTGCGGTGCAGCTGATCCAGCGGCTTCGCGATCAGGATCCCGCCGTGACGCCCGCGCTGCGCTGGCTGGACGAACGGCTCGCCGCCCAGGGAACGACGGCCGACGAGATCGTCCGCGAAGAGCACCAGCTGCAGGGCGCGGCGGAAGTGACCGTTCGCAACGTGATCACGAGCATGCGACTGCTGTCCGACCTCGATTGGGCGGCCTTCTTCGAGAGCGTGAGCCTCGTCGACGAGGCGCTGCGCGCCGAGAGCGACTTCGCCGCGATGGACTTCGCGACGCGTGATCGCTACCGCCACGCGATCGAAGACCTCGCGCGCGGCTCGGGGCACACCGAGATCGAGGTCGTCCGGCGTGCGCTCGAGGCGACGCGGCGCGCCGGCTCCGAGCCGCCCGTGGCCGGCGACGCGACGGCGCGCCGCGAGCAGGACCCCGGTTATCACCTGATCTCGAGCGGGCGCTCGGCGCTCGAGCGCGTGCTCGGATTCCGCGCTCCGCTCCGCAGCTGGTTCGTACGCGCGACCTCCGCCGCCGGGATCTTCGGCTATCTCGGATCGATCACAGTCCTGACCGCGCTGCTGCTCGCCGTGGCGCTCCTCGGCGCTGCAGGAGCGGAGACGTCGGGAACCGGATTTCTCGTGCTCGCGCTGCTCGCGCTGATTCCCGCATCCGATGCGGCCGTCGTGCTGGTGAACCGGATCATCACGGACCAGTTCGCGCCGAAGGCGCTTCCCGGCCTCGAGCTACGCGACGGTGTGCCGACGAGCCTGCGCACGCTCGTCGTGGTGCCCACGCTTCTCACGGCCCGCGCCGAACTCGAGGAGCAGATCGAGCGGCTCGAGGTGCATCACCTATCGGGCTCGAACGGCGACGTCCGCTTCGCGCTGCTCTCGGACTGGACGGACGCCGCCACGGAGAACGCACCGGGCGACGACGAGCTGCTCGCGGCCGCCCGTGAGGGAATCGCCCGCTTGAACCTGCGCCACGAGCCGGCGGCGGATGGCGAGCGCTTCCTGCTGCTCCATCGCCGGCGCGTCTGGAACGAGAGCGAGGGCAAGTGGATCGCGTGGGAGCGCAAGCGCGGCAAGCTGCACGAACTCAATCGACTGCTGCGAGGCGCCACCGACACGACCTTCCTGGCTGACGCCGGTCACGCGCCCGTCGTTCCCGCCGGCGTGCGCTACGTGATCACGCTAGACGCCGATACGCGTCTCCCGCGTGACGTCGTGAAGCGGCTGATCGGGAAGATGGCGCACCCACTGAACCGCCCCCGGCTCGATCCCCGCAGCGGACGCGTGATCGAGGGCCACGCCGTGCTCCAGCCGCGTGTCACGCCCTCGCTGCCGATGGGCCGTGAGGGATCGCTATTCCAACGCATCTTCTCGGGTCCCGGCGGGCTGGACCCGTACGCGTTCACCGTCTCCGACGTCTACCAGGACCTGTTCGGGCAGGGCTCCTACACCGGCAAGGGCATCTACGACGTCGACGTCTTCGAGGCGGCGCTCGCGGGGCGCATTCCGGAGAGCACGCTGCTCTCCCACGATCTGCTCGAGGGGATCTTCGCTGGCGCAGGACTGGGCTCCGACATCGAAGTCGTCGAGGAGCATCCCGCCCGCTACGACGTCGCCGCGGCGCGCCAGCATCGCTGGGCGCGCGGCGACTGGCAGCTGCTGCCGTGGATCTTTGGCCGCGGTCGGGATTCGAGTGGGAATCCGGAGCGCCGCGCGATCCCCTGGATCGGCCGCTGGAAGATGCTGGACAATCTACGTCGCTCGCTTTCGGCGCCGGCCGCCTTCGCGGCGCTCGTGGCAGGCTGGGCGCTGCCGCTCACGTCGCCGGGAGCGTGGAGCACGTTCGTCGTCGCGACGCTCGCGACGCCGGCCTTCCTGCCTTTCTTCCTCGGCCTCGTGCCGCGCCGTCTCGGGATCTCGAAGCGCAGCCACCTGCTCGCCGTCGGCGGGGACCTGGCACTCGCGCTGCGGCAGCTCGCATTCCTGGCGATCCTGCTGGCGCACCAGGCATGGCTGATGACCGACGCCATCGTGCGTACGCTGTGGCGCCTGCTCGTACGCCGCCGCTTGCTGGAGTGGGTCACCGCCGCGCAAGCGAGCCTCGGCCCGCGACTGGATCTCCTCGGCTTCTATCGGCGCATGGGCGGCGCCATCGTGCTGGCCGTCGCGGTTGCGATCCCGGTCGCGCGCGCGGGACGTGGATCGTGGCGCGTCGCCGCGCCCTTTCTGATCGCCTGGCTGCTCTCCCCCGCCATCGCGCGCTGGGCCAGCCGCGCGCCATCGGTCGGGGGCCGAGCGCCGATCGGCGCCGCAGACGTGCGTGCGCTGCGCGGCGTCGCGCGCCGCACCTGGCGCTACTTCGAGACCTTCGTCACGCCTGCGGACCACATGCTCCCGCCCGACAACTTCCAGGAAGATCCAGTCCCGGTGGTGGCGCACCGCACGTCGCCGACGAACCTGGGCCTCTACCTGCTCTCCACGGTGGCCGCCCGCGACTTCGGCTGGCTCGGTACGATCGACACCGTCCAGCGTCTCGAAGCGACGCTCGAAACGATGACCCGCCTCGAGCGCTTCCGCGGCCACTTCTACAATTGGTACGACACGCAGGACCTGCGGCCGCTCGACCCGAAGTACGTCTCCTCGGTGGACAGCGGGAATCTCGCGGGTCATCTGATCGCGCTCGACCGGGCGTGTCGGGAGAGGATCGGGCGTCCGGTGCTGGACCCGCAGTGGCTCGCCGGGACCGCGGACGCACTCGCACTCACCCGCGAGTCGTTGCGGGCACTCGCCGAGGATCGACACACGGAGACCGTGACCTGGACGCAACTCGAAGAGGCGCTCGACGCGGTCGCCGCCTCGCTCGAAGCGGCGTCTGCGACGCCCGCCGGTGTCGTCGAGGGACTCACGGTGTTGGCCTCCCACGCCGACACCGCCGCCGACATCGCTCGCACGCTGATCGGCGAACGCGGCGATGACGCCGGCGCCGATCTGCTCAGCTGGGCGGAAGCGCTCCGCTCGTCGATCCAGAGTCACGAGCGCGACCTCGAGCTTCTGCTGCCCTGGGCAAGCGGTCGCACGGGCGGCGTCGCGCCCGAGTCTCTCTCCACCTCGATCCCGACGCTGGCCGAGCTGCCGGATCGCTGCGAGGAGGCGATCGAGGTGCTGGCGCGCAGCCCAGAGCCGAGCGCGATGCAGATCGATGCGCTCGAGCGATCCGCCCGTGGCGCCCGATTGCTCTGCCGCCGCCTCGCGTCGATCGGCGACCAGGCCCGTCAGCTGGTGGCGGCGATGGACTTCGGCTTCCTCTTCGACCGCGAGCGGCAGTTGCTCTCGATCGGGTACCGGATGACCGACGGCACGCTCGACCCGAACTGCTACGACCTGTTGGCCTCGGAGGCGCGGCTTGCGAGCTTCGTCGCGATCGCCAAGGGCGACGTGCCGGTGCGTCATTGGTTCCGGCTCGGGCGCGCGCTCACGCCGGTGGATCGCGGCTCCGCGCTGATCTCGTGGTCGGGTTCGATGTTCGAGTATCTGATGCCGTCGCTGGTGATGCGCGCTCCGGTGGGGAGCCTGCTCGAGCAGACCAGCCGGCTGATCGTGCGCCGGCACCAGAAATACGGCGCCGAGCTCGGGGTGCCCTGGGGCGTCTCGGAGTCGGCATACAACGCGCGCGATCTGGAACTCACCTACCAGTACTCGAACTTCGGGGTGCCCGGCCTCGGCTTGAAACGCGGGCTCGGCGGGGATGCGGTCATCGCGCCCTATGCAACGGCGCTCGCGGCGATGGTGGATCCGGAAGGCGCCGTGCAGAACTTCGAGCGTCTCGCCTCCGCCGGCGGTCGCGGCCGCTTCGGCTGGTACGAGGCTCTCGACTACACCCCCGCGCGACTCCCCGAGAACGAGCCGGTCGCGATCGTGCGCGCGTACATGGCGCACCACCAGGGAATGACCGTGGTCGCGATCGCCGACGCGCTCGACCACGGCGCGATGCGCGCCCGCTTCCACGCCGAGCCGATGATCCAGGCGACGGAGCTGCTGCTCCAGGAGAGGACACCGCGCGGTGTCGCCGTCGCCCGTCCGCGCGCGGAGGAAGTGCAGGCGGTCGCGAACGTGCGCGAGCTGGTTCCCCCGGCGCGACGCCGCTTCGATTCGCCGCACGATGCGATCCCCCGCGCGCATCTGCTCTCGAACGGCCGCTACGCGGTGATGGTCACCGGGTCCGGCTCGGGCTACAGCCGCTGGCGGGACCTGGCCGTGACGCGCTGGCAGGAGGATGTGACCTGCGATGCGTCCGGGTCGTACGTGTTCCTGCGCGATCCCCAGAGCGGCGCGGTGTGGTCGGCCGGCTACCAGCCGAGCGGCGCCGAGCCGGACGCCTACGAGGTGGAGTTCTCCGAGGATCGCGTCGAGATCGCCCGCCGCGACGGGACGATCGCGACGACGCTCGAGATTGCGGTATCCGCCGAAGACGACGCCGAGGTGCGTCGCGTATCGGTCTCGAACCTCGGAGCTCGCGTCCGGGAGATCGAGCTCACCTCGTACGCGGAGATCGTGCTCGCGCCGCCCGCTGCCGACGCGGCGCACCTCGCCTTCTCCAAGCTGTTCGTGTCGACCGAGTTCGTCCCGGAGATTGGCGCGCTGCTGGCGACCCGGCGACGGCGATCGCCCGGCGAGCCGGAGGTCTTCGCCGCTCATCTCGCGGTGGTCGAGGGAGAGCGCGTGGGCGCGCTGCACTACGAGACCGACCGCGCGCGCTTCCTCGGCCGCGGGCGCACGCTCCGCGCGGCGCTCTCCGTGATGGACAGCCGGCCGCTCGCAGGCACGGTGGGCGCCGTGCTCGATCCGATCTTCAGCCTCCGCTGCCGCGTGCGGATCCCGCCCGGCGCCACCGTGCGCGTGGCATTCTGGACGCTCGTCGCGCCGTCGCGGGGCGAAGTGCTCGACCTGGCCGACAAGCACCACGACGCGACGGCGTTCCAGCGCGCGGTCACGCTGGCGTGGACGCAGGCCCAGGTCCAGCTGCATCACCTCGGTGTCGGTCCGGACGAGGCGCACCTCTTCCAACGCCTGGCCAACCACGTGCTCTTCTCGGATCCGGCGCTGCGACCCTCCTCCGCGTTGCTCGAGCGCAACGTGCAGGGACCCGCGGCGCTCTGGGCCCATGGGATCTCCGGCGACCTGCCGATCGTCCTGGTTCGCATCGACGAAGCCGACGACCTCCAGCTGCTCCGGCAGCTGCTGTGCGCTCATGAGTACTGGCGGATGAAGGGGCTCTCCGTCGACCTCGTGATCCTGAACGAGCGGCCACCCTCGTACGCGCAGGAACTCCACGCGTCGGTCGAAGCGATGGTTCGCGCGAGCCAGTCGCGGCTGCACCGCGAGGCCGAGAGTGTACGGGGTACAGTGTTTGTTCTGCGCGCCGACCTGGTCTCGGTCGAGGTGCGCACCGTGCTCCAGAGCGTGGCGCGAGCGGTACTGGTGGGCCGACGTGGGAGCCTTTCCGAGCAGCTCAAGCGCCGGGTCGAGGCCGCCGTCACGCCGGCGCGACGCCTCTCGCCGAGCGGGTCGCCCCAGCCGGCGCCGCCGCATCCGGAGCTGGAGTTCTGGAACGGCCTCGGCGGATTTGCCGCGGGCGGGCGCGAGTACGTGACGATTCTCGGCGAGGGACAGTGGACGCCGGCGCCCTGGATCAACGTGATCGCCAACCCGAGCTTCGGTTTCCAGACCTCGGTCGAGGGCAGCGGCTACACGTGGTCCGGTAACAGTCGCGAGAACCAGCTCACGGCCTGGTCGAACGATCCGGTCGGCGACCGGCCGGGCGAAGTGCTGTATGTGCGTGACGAAGACGACGGCGTGCTGCTGGCTGCGACCGCGCTCCCGATCCGCAACGGAGCCGGACACTACGTCGCACGGCACGGCCAGGGCTACAGCCGTTTCGAGCACGCCGCACACGGTCTCTCGCTCGAACTGCTCCAGTACGTGCCGCTCGGCGACCCGATCAAGATCTCGCGATTGAGGATCCAGAACGATTCGGGCCGCGCTCGGCGCCTCTCGGTCACCGCCTACGTCGAGTGGGTGCTCGGCCCGTCGCGTGGCGCGTCGGCGCCGTTCGTCGCGACCGAGATCGATTCCGACACCGGCGCGCTGCTCGCGCGCAATTCGTGGCGGACGGGCTTTGGCGAGCACGTGGCGTTCGCGGACCTCGCCGGACGACAGCTCGCGTGGACCGGCGATCGGACCGAGTTCCTCGGCCGCAACGGCGGGCTCGAGCAGCCCGCTGCACTGCTGCGGGACGCCCCACTCTCGGGTCGCGTCGGCGCCGGCCTCGATCCGTGCGGCGCGCTCCAGACCTGGCTCGAGCTGAAACCGAACGGTGCAACCGAGATCGTCTTCTTCCTCGGCGAGTCGGCAAGCCGCGCGGAAGCGCTCGCACTCGTCGCACGCTACCGCCGCGCGGACCTCGACGCGGTGCTCGGCGCGGTCGCGCAGCACTGGGACGACGTGCTCGGCACCGTGCAGGTGCGCACCCCGGACCGTTCCATCGACCTGCTGCTGAACCGCTGGCTCCTCTATCAGTCCCTTGCCTGCCGGGTGTGGGCGCGCTCGGCCTTCTACCAGGCGAGTGGCGCCTACGGCTTCCGCGACCAGCTCCAGGACGCGATGGCGCTGGCGGTGTCGCGGCCCGCGCTGACCCGGGAGCATCTGCTGCGAGCGGCGGCACGGCAGTTCGTCGCGGGTGACGTGCAGCATTGGTGGCTGCCGCACTCGGGCCAGGGCGTTCGCACGCGGATCTCGGACGATCGAATCTGGCTGGCCTACACCGCGGCGCAGTACATCGGGGTCAGCGCCGATGTCGGAATCCTCGAGGAAACGATTCCGTTCCTCGACGGACCGGCGCTCCGCGAGGGCGAACACGAGTCCTTCTTCCAGCCGATGATTGCAGAGGAGCAGGCCACGCTCTTCGAGCACTGCGCGCGCGCTCTCGACCGGAGCCTTGCGGTCGGCGTCCACGGGCTCCCGCTCTTCGGCACCGGCGACTGGAACGACGGCATGAACCGCGTCGGCGAGCAAGGCAAGGGAGAGAGCGTCTGGCTGGGCTGGTTCCTGCACGCGACGCTGATGGCGTTCGCGCCGCTGGCGGAGGCTCGCGGTGAAGCCGCGCGCGCCGCGGAGTGGCGGGCGCACGCAGCGCATCTCGCGGTCGCGCTCGAGCGAGACGCGTGGGACGGCGCCTGGTATCGACGCGGCTGGTTCGACGACGGCACGCCGCTAGGCTCGGCCGCGAGCAGCGAGTGCCGCATCGACGCGATCGCGCAGTCGTGGGCGGTGCTCTCGGGCGCCGCCGATCCGGATCGCGCGCGCCGCGCCATGGCGGCCGTGGACGAGCAGTTGGTCCGCCGCGACGACGGGCTCGTGTTGCTCTTCACGCCGCCCTTCGATCGCGCAGCGGTCGACCCCGGATACATCAAGGGCTATCCGCCCGGCGTGCGCGAGAACGGCGGGCAGTACACACACGCCGCCGTGTGGACGTTGCTCGCCTTCGCAGAGCTCGGCGACGGAGACAAGGCGGCGGAGCTGTTCTCGATCCTGAACCCGATCCACCACGCGAGCACACGCGCGGCGGTCCACCGCTACAAGGTCGAGCCCTACGTCGTCTGCGCCGACGTCTACGCCGTGCCGCCGCACGTCGGGCGCGGCGGCTGGACCTGGTACACCGGCGCATCGGGCTGGCTGTACCGAGCAGGCCTCGAATGGATCCTCGGCTTCCGCGTGCAGGGCGCGCGGCTCGTACTCGATCCCTGCATCCCGACCTCGTGGCCGGGCTTCGACATCGAGTACCGGCATCGCTCGGCCCGCTACCAGATCACCGTCGAGAATCCGCGAGGCGTCTGCCGCGGCGTCACGCGACTCGAGCTCGACGGCAAGGCGCTTGCGGCGATCCGCACTGGGATCCCGCTCGCGGATGACGGCGCGATCCATCGGGTGCGCGTTGTGCTCGGTTGACCGCTGCGTGGGCAGCGCTTCGCTGATGGTCTCGAACCTCAGCCTCTCGGGATCCGCCGGCGCCATCAGTCGAGCAGCGGAAAAGCCAAGCCTGTAGCAAGAACGAGCGGGAGTCCCGGGTGGATGGCAAGCGTCATGACGAGTCCCACCTGGGAGCGCGTGCTGATGGGACTCGGACGCTTCCGCAGACCCGAGAACGGCCCGAACTGGATTGACACC
>CAYGWM010000116.1:7037-12956 GCA_964353555.1 uncultured Spirochaetales bacterium | reverse complement strand
GATCTCGCCGCTCGCGTCCTTCACGACGCCGGTGCAGGTGATGAGGCACGCGTAGCGCAGCCGCACCTCGCGACCCGGCGCGAGCCGGAAGTACTTCTTGGGCGGGTCTTCGAGGAAGTCTTCGCGTTCGATGTAGAGCACGCGCGAGAACGGCACCGTGCGCGTGCCCGTGCTGGGATCTTCCGGGTTGTTCACCGCTTCGAAGTCGAGCTGCTCGCCTTCCGGGAAGTTCTCGATCACCACGCGCAGCGGGTTCAGCACCGCCATCACGCGCGGCGCCGTGCGGTTCAGTTCTTCGCGCACCGCGTGTTCGAGGCGCGGCAGCTCGATCGTGATGTCGCGCTTGGTGAGGCCGACGTCGCGGTTGAAGTTGCGGATCGCAGCCGGCGGCACGCCGCGGCGCCGGATGCCGGAGAGCGTCGGCATGCGCGGATCGTCCCAGCCGCGCACGTGACCTTCGCCGACGAGCCGCTTCAGCAGGCGCTTGCTCATCACCGTGTAGGTGAGGTCGAGGCGGCCGAACTCGATCTGCCGCGGCCGGCTCGGCACCGAGCAGTTCGCGATCGCCCAGTCGTAGAGCGGCCGGTGATCGACGAACTCCGACGAGCACAGCGAGTGCGTGACGCCCTCGATTGCGTCCGACAGCGGATGCGCGAAGTCGTACATCGGATAGATGCACCACGCGTCGCCGGTGCGGTGGTGCGACGCCTTGACGATCCGGTAGAGCAACGGATCCCGTAACACCAGCACGGGCGACGCCATGTCGATCTTCGCGCGCAGCGTGCGCGCGCCCGGCTCGAAGTCGCCGGCGCGCATGCGGCGGAAAAGATCGAGATTCTCCTCGGGCGAGCGATCGCGAAACGGTGACGGCCGCCCCGGCTCGGTGAGCGAACCTTGATAGAGCGGCATCTGCTCGGCGGAGAGATCACACACGAACGCGAGGCTCTTGCCGATCAGCTCCTCGGCCCAGCCGTAGAGCCGCTCGAAATAGTCGGACGCGTAGTAGCGGTGATCGCCCCAGTCGAAGCCGAGCCAGCGCACGTCGGCCTGGATCGCGTCGACGTACTCGACGTCCTCCGAAACCGGATTGGTGTCGTCGAAGCGCAGATGGCAGCGGCCGCCGAACTCGCGCGCCATCTCGAAGTTCAGCGTGATCGGGCGCGCGTGGCCGATGTGCAGGTAGCCGTTGGGCTCGGGCGGAAAGCGCGTGACGACCGGTCCGCTGTGCGTGCCGGCGGCGATCTCGCCCTCGATCAGCTCGCGGACGAAGTTGCCGGGCCCGCCGTAGGGTCTGTCGGAGCCGGGTTTGCTGGAATCGTCGGGCGCGCTCATGCGGCGCCCACTCTAATCGACGCGCCGGAGAGCGTCACCCGCGCAGCTGCGCGATGGTCGCTGCGGCGAGCGCGTCATCGGCGGGATCGGCAGGCACCGGGAACGTGATGCCGCCGCAGAGTTCGCCGAACCATGCGCGCAACAGGTCTGCGATCCCGGCATACGGTGCGGCGGGCACCAGTGCATCGAGCAACGCGTCGGGGATCGCAGCGCGCATCTCGCTCCAACGAGATTCGCGCGACAACTGATGCAGATGGCGGCCGACGTCTGCGAAGCCGTGCACCTCGAGCGCCGGCCAGTACTGCGGCGTCGAGTACAGGAAACCCAGATACTCGCGGATGCGCTCGCGCTCGGCCGAAACCGCCGTGGCGTCGCGACCCGTGGCAATGAAACCGCCCGCGACGATCGCGCACGCATCTGCCGCGCGACCCGCGCGCTGCAAGCCCTCGGCGATCTTCGGCCGCGTGCGCTCGCGAAGCACGCGCGGGCTCGCGTTCGTCGGGTGCGTCACGAGCACGTCGGCGACTTCACCGGTGAGCCGCGTCATCGCGGGCCCCACCGCGCCGAGCGCAATGCGAATCGCCGAATCTTCGATCGGCCCCGGATTGAAGAACGGCTGCATCCGCGCGAAGCGGTAGTGCTCGCCGGCGAAGTCGAGCGGCGTGCTGTCCTGCCAGCACGACCAGATCGCGCGCAGCGCCTGCACGTATTCGCGCAGCCGCGGCACCGGCGCCGACCACACGACTCCGAAGCGCCCTTCGACGTTGCCCTTCACCTGCGAGCCGAGCCCGAGTTCGAAGCGGCCGCCGGAGAACGAGGCGAGATCCCATGCCGCGTAGGCCGTCGTCATCGGCGAGCGCGGGAACGCCAGCAGCACGCTGGTCGAGACGCGCAACGTCGTCGTGTGTTCGAGCGCGCGAAGCGACAACAACAGCCCGTCGTGCACGGCCTCGGGGACGTGCAGGCCCGTGTAGCCGAGTCGCTCCGCGCGCTGCGCGTGCGCCGCAACGGCGGCGAGCGACATGCGCTGGTCCATCGTGGCGAAGACGTGCACGAGGTCTCCGTAGCGTCAGCGCGACCCGCGCAGCAGCGCGCGACCGACCGGATCTACGTCGCGCATCGCCACCCGCGGACCGCGGCGCGGCGGCAGCTTTCCGTCGCGCAGGATCCACGACACGATGCGACCGCGCTGGCCGCGCCACGGCTCGAGCAGCTCGAGCATGCGCGCGTCGTCACCCACGGCTTCGCCGGTGAGATGGAACGCGACGATCTTCGGCAGGTGGTAATCGCCGAGCGGCACCGCGTCGGCGTGGCCCATGCCGCGCAGCATCGCGCTGCGCGCGGTCCAGATGCCGACGCCGGGAAAGGCGAGCAGCCGGCGCTCGGCGGCTTCGGCGTCCATCGCAGCGGCTTCCTCGACACGGCTCGCGCGGCGTGCGAGTTCGTGCAGCGTCGCACCCTGCCGCGGCAATGCGCCGAGCGCCGGGAACGCAGCCGCCGGAATCGCGAGCAGCTGCTGCGCGCCGAGCGGCAGCCAGAGATCTGCGAACGGACCGGGCGCCGGTTCGGAGAAGCGGCGAACGAGTCCGGCAAAGGCGCGTCCCGCTTCGGCGCCCGAGACGAGCTGCTCGAGCACGATCGGCACCAGTAGCTCCAGGATCCGATGCGTGCGCGGCAGTCGCACCGAGCGAGCACCCGCCGGCAGCGCGTCGGGAGGCAAGTCCGCGAGGCCGAGCAGGTCGCCCGCGTGCGCGATCGCCCAGTCGGCGCCATCGCCCCACGCGCGGATCTCGGTGGTCGTGGTATGCAGCGTCGCCGGACCCTCGGGCGTCTGCGTCGCCCGCACCGCCTCGTTCCCAGCGACCCGCATCGTCACATCGCCGAACGCGCACCCGATCGAGCGCAAGAAGGAGAAAGGGGACGGTCCTCGAAGTGGCCGGGCTGTGGACTCGAGGGACACCCTTCGAGCAGGGGTGTCCCCTTTCTCCTCGCCCCGTCCTCGGCGAGGACCGTCCCCTTTCTCCTTCAAATCAGGGACAGGAAGGACTGGACGTCGATGTAGTCGCGGGCGCCGAGCGGGCGGAGTTTTTCGAGCAGCAGGTTGCTGAGCGTCATCAGCTGGTTGTAGGTGACCCACTGGAGCGACGGGTCGTAGTGGAGGTCGAAGCGCAGGCGCAGCGCGCAGCCGACGGTGGGTTCGGGCTTCAGGTACATGAAGAGATCGGGGCGCGCGAGGAACGGCAGCACCGTCAGCACCGGCCAGCTCGCGACGCGCGCCTTGGGCGTCGTAGACGGGAGTTTGCCGATCGCCGCAACGAGTTTCTCGAAGCCCGCCTCGTCCGGGGCCGCCTTCACGAACTCCAGTAGCGCGCCAAAGAAACGCTTGGCATGCGGCTGCTGCTCGCCGAGACCATCGCGGAGCGCGATCAGCTCGAACTTGCTGAGCAGCTTCGTCGGACCGATCAGCGCCACCACTTGCTGCGTGATCTCCGCGACCTCGTCCGCCGCGAGCAACTCTTCCGCGAGTCCGCCTCCCAGCGTGGATTCGTAGAGTTCGTGTGCTGCCGCGCGCAGCGCACGCTGTTCGGCGTAGGCCGGGTCTTCGAATCCTTTCGGGAACTGCAGTACGAACTCGGCGATCGCGTCGTCGAGTCCGATGCGCTTCGACTTGCCCTCGAACTTGCCGTCGCTGAACGCGGGCAGGCTGTCGAGTCGCGCGTCGGTCCGGACCTCCGGCACGGTGAGCGGCGACTTGTCGATCGCGAGCTTGCGCACGTCCAGATTGTCGTCCTTGAAGTGGACGAGGACGTGCTGGAGCTTCACATCGAGAACCTTGCCGAGGCCGAACTTCGTGTGCTGGATGAGATCTCCCGCGCGAAGCTCGTTCGTCAGATCTGTCATGGGTCGGACCTCCTCGGGGGCGACGGGGCGCCCTCAGAATTTGCCAAGAACGATTGCACTGGTCGGTACGCCTGTGCCGGCCGTCACGAGCACATGTTCGACTCCGCGTACCTGGTTCACCGCGCTGCCGCGAACCTGCCGCACGCCCTCGGCAACGCCGTTCATGCCGTGAATGTAAGCCTCTCCCAGCTGACCGCCGTGGGTATTCACCGGAAGCGAGCCGCCGAGCTCGATGTTGCCGCCCTTTACGAAGTCCTTCGCCTCACCGGGCTTGCAGAAACCGAAGGACTCCAGCTGCGCGAGCACGAACGGCGTGAAATGATCGTAGATCACTGCGGTCTGAAAATCGCCCGCTCCGACGCCGGATTGCGCGTGGAGCTGCTGCGCGACGAAGCTCATTTCGGGCAGATCGCCGATCGCGTCGCGGTAGTAGCTGGTCATCATCTGCTGATCGACGCTCGCGCCCTGCGCGGCGGCGCGGATCACGGCCGGGGGCTGGCGGAGGTCGCGCGCGCGCTCGGTGGTGGTGACGATCACCGCGACCGCGCCGTCGCTCTCCTGGCAGCAGTCGTAGAGCCGCAGCGGCCGCACGATCCAGCGCGAGGCCTGGTGCTCCTCGAGCGTGATCGGCTTGCGGTAGAACCACGCATTCGGGTTCGTCGCGGCGTGCTTGCGACAGGCGACCGAGACGCGCCCGAAGTCTTCGGTTGTGGCGCCGGTGTCGTGCAGGTAGCGCTGCGCCTGCATCGCGACCCACGAGGCGGGCGTCATCAACCCGAAGGGCGTGTACCAGCCGAAATGCGCAGTCTCGGTCGTCGCGACCGCCGCACGCGGCGTCGTGCCGATGCCGAAGCGCTGCATCGAGCGCTCGTTCATCGCGCGATAGCAGACGACGACCTCTGCTGCGCCGCTCGCCACCGCGAGCGCGGCCTGCATCATCACGCCGCACGCCGCGCCGCCGCCGTAGTGGATCCGCGAGAAGAAGCGCAGCGGCCCCGCACCGATCGCGCGCGCGACTTCGATCTCGGGATTGTTGTCCATGCTAAAGGTCGCAAGGCCGTCGACGTCGCGCGGGGCGAGACCCGCATCGCCGAGCGCGGCCATCACGGCTTCGCACGCAAGGCGCAGCTCGCTGCGCCCGGAGTCCTTCGAGAACTCGGTCTGACCGATTCCGGCGATCGCGGCGCGGCCCGGAAAGTTCATCCGGATGCGGTCACGCGAAAGCGGTGGAGCACCAAGCCCTCGTCGACCTTTTCGAACTCGACCGCAACGGGCATGCCGATCGCGACGTCGTCGGGCTGCGTGCCGACGAGGCGCGACACGAGCCGCGTGCCCTCTTCGAGTTCGACCAGCACGATCACGTTCGGATACTCGAACGGCGGAATCGGCGGATGGTGTGCGACGACGAAACTGTGGATGATGCCACGACCGGACGCTTCGATCGCTTCCATCTCGAACGAATGGCAACCGGGGCACATCGGCGCCGGCGGATGCTGCAGCCGGTGACAGCTCGCGCAGCGCTGGATCAACAGCTTGTGCTGGACGAGCCCTTCCCAGAAGAAGCGGTTGTCGTGGGTGAGGCCGGGCTTCGGATGCTGCAACGCCACGTTCTGGACCTCGCCGCTCGCCGTTGGCTCGCTACGCGGGAATGGCCTTATGGACCTCGCCGCTCGCCGCTGGCTCGCT
>CAYGWM010000116.1:0-6937 GCA_964353555.1 uncultured Spirochaetales bacterium | reverse complement strand
CCGATCGCGCGGTGCGCGCCGGCCTCACGGCCGGCGACGATCTGTTCTTCATCTATACCTCGGGAACGACCGGGCTCCCGAAGGCTGCTCGCCTTTCGCACATGCGCTGGCTCGGCGTCGGCGATGGGATGTCCGCGGTCGCGGGCTACGGACCAGACGACGTGATTGGCTGCGTGCTGCCGCTCTATCACGGCGCCGGCGGTATGGTGGTGATCTCGAGCGCGCTCGCGCAGGGCGCGTCGGTGTGGCTCGCGCGCCGGTTTTCTGCGAGTCGCTTCTGGGACGACGTGCGCCGCCACGGTGTCACCGGCTTCCAGTACGTCGGCGAGATCTGTCGCTACCTGGTGAATCAGCCCGAGCGCCCCGGGCGGCCCAACGAACGTGAGCACCGCGTGCGCGTGATGATGGGCGCCGGCATGGGCCGCGAGGTGTGGGACGAGTTCGCTCGCCGCTTCGGCGTGGCGCGCATTCTGGAAGGCTGGTCGTCGACCGAGGCGAATACGTCGCTGATCAACGTCGACAATCGCGTCGGCTCGTGCGGTCGCATTCCGTTTCCCGAGCGCCACAACGGGCGGCTCGTGCGCTACGACCTCGAACGCGACGAGCACCTGCGCGACGCGAATGGTCGCTGCATCCCGTGCGCGCCCGGCGAAGTCGGCGAGTTCCTCGGCGCGATTCCCGATCTGCCCGACTCGGGCGCCGGCCGCTTCGAGGGCTACACCGACGCAGCAGCCACCGAGCGCAAGATCCTGCGCGACGTGTTCCAAACGGGCGATCGCTGGTACCGCTCCGGCGATCTGTTGCGCTGCGACGAGGACGGCTACTTCTACTTCGTCGATCGCATCGGCGACACGTATCGCTGGAAGAGCGAGAACGTCTCGACGCAGGAAGTGGCCGAGGCGCTCGGCGGCTTCCCGGGTCTCGAGATCGCGAACGTCTACGGCGTGCGCGTGCCAGGCGCGGAAGGACGCGCGGGGATGGCGGCACTGGTGTTACGCGATTGCAAAGCGTTCGACGGCGCGGCGTTCTTCGCATGGGTCGAGCGGGCGCTACCCGCCTATGCCGCGCCGCTCTTCGTGCGGCTATCGCCCGAGCCCGACGTCACGTCCACCTTCAAGCTTCGCAAGGTCGACTTGCAACGCGAGGGCTACGACCCTGCGCTCGTGCACGATCCGCTCTTCGTGCGAGACGTCGAGGCGCGCGCCTACGTGCCGCTCGATGCCGCATCGCTGGGAAGACAGGGAATCGCGCCGTTCGAGTCGTAGCGCCGCGACCGACTCGAGCTAGCTCTTCTCGATCGTGATCGCCTGGCGCGGGCAGACGCGCGCGGCCTCCTCGAGCTTTTCGCGCATCGAGTCGGGCGGGTTCTCGATCAGGATGTGCAGGAAGTCGTCGTCGTCGACCTTGAAGACTTCCGGGCATACTTCCATGCAGCGCGCGTTCGCTTCGCACAGGTCGAAGTCGACCACGACCTTGAGAGCCATCCTGATCTCCTCTCGTCTCGGGATCCCATTCGAGCGGGCGGCATCTTACCACCCCCCGTCGCAGGGGGGTATACATCCGTCATCGCGTCGAGGGGGTTCGGATGCAACAGACGGCGGAAGGCGATCTGCGCGATCCCGTGTGCGGGATGACGGTCGCGGCCGATTCGCCGCACACCGTCGTCCACCAGAGCGTTCTCTACCGCTTCTGCTCCGCCCGCTGCGCCGCTCGCTTCCGCGCCGAGCCCGCCCGCTTCCTCCCCGCAAATAACCTGACAAGAAATAACCTGACGCCCGGCACCGGTTCCTACTCCTGTCCGATGCATCCGGAGGTGGTGCGGGGGGGGCCGGGGGCTTGTCCGATTTGTGGGATGGCGCTCGAGGCGATGGCGCCGCGGCTCGATGAGGGGGCGAGCGAGGAACTCGTCGGCATGCAGCGGCGGCTGTTGGTGTGCGCGGTGTTGACGCTGCCCGTGGTGGTGCTGGCGATGTCGAACAGCACGCTGGCGTTCGTGCAGCTCGTGCTGGCGACGCCCGTGGTGATCTGGGGGGGCTGGCCGTTTTTCCAGCGCGGCTTCGCTTCGTTGCGGTCGCGGCAGCTGAACATGTTCACGCTGATCGCGCTCGGGACGGGCGCGGCGTGGGGGTCGAGCGTCGTCGCGACGCTCGCGCCGGGCGTGTTCCCGGCTTCGTTTCGCGGTCATGACGGCGGCGCGCCGATCTATTTCGAAGCCGCTGCGGTGATCGTGACGCTCGTGTTGCTCGGTCAGGTGCTGGAACTGCGCGCGCGTCATCGCACCGGCGCGGCGATTCGCTCGCTGCTCGCGCTGGCCCCGCGCAGTGCGCGGCGAATCCTCGGCGACGGCAGCGAGGAAGACGTCGCAATCGAGCTCGTCGTGGCGGGCGATCGGCTGCGCGTGCGGCCCGGCGAGAAGGTTCCGCTCGACGGCGAAGTGCTCGAAGGTCGCTCGGTGCTCGACGAATCGATGTTGAGCGGGGAATCGATGCCGGTCGAGAAGGGTCCCGGCGATCGCGTGATCGGCGCGACCGTCAACCAGACGGGCAGCTTCGTAATGCGCGTCGACCGCGTCGGCAGCGAGACGCTGCTCGCGCAGATCGTCGCGCTGGTCGCCGAAGCGCAGCGTTCGCGGGCGCCGATCCAGCGGCTCGCCGATGCGGTCGCCGCGTGGTTCGTGCCGGCCGTGATCATCGTCGCGCTGTTGACGTTCGCGGGCTGGGCGTGGTTCGGTCCCGAGCCGCGCTTCGCGTTCGCGCTGGTCAATGCAGTAGCGGTGCTGGTGATCGCGTGTCCGTGCGCGCTCGGCCTCGCAACGCCGATGTCGATCCTGGTCGCGGCCGGCAAGGGCGCGTCGGTCGGCGTGCTGTTCCGCGACGCCGAGGCGATCGAGGTGCTGCGCGGCGTCGATACGCTCGTCGTCGACAAAACCGGTACGCTCACCGAAGGCCGGCCGCGGCTGGTCGCCGCGCTGCCGCAGCCGGGCTTCGACGAGACCGAGTTGCTACGCGCGGCGGCGGGACTCGAGCGCGCGAGCGAGCACCCGCTCGCGGCGGCGATCCTGGCGGCCGCGCGCGAGCGCGGCATCGCGCTCGATGCGGCGAGCGACTTCGAAGCGCGACCCGGGCGCGGCGTCGTCGGCAGTGTGGGCGGTCGCCGCGTCGCGCTCGGCAATCGCGCGCTGCTCGATCAGGAAGGCGTCGACGCAGCAGACCTCGTCGAGCAGGCGGAATCGCTGCGTGCGACCGGCGCCACTGCGCTCTTCGTCGCGATCGACGGTCGCGCAGCCGGCGTGCTAGCGATCGCCGATCCGGTGAAGCCGACCACGCCCGAAGCGCTGCGCCTGCTGCGCGAGGACGGCGTGCGCGTCGTGATGCTGACCGGCGATCACGAGACGACCGCACAAGCAGTGGCAACGCGACTCGGCCTCGACGAGGTACACGCCGAGGTGCAGCCCGCGCAGAAGGCGGAGCTGGTGGCGAAGCTGCAAGCCGAGGGGCGCATCGTCGCAATGGCCGGCGACGGCGTGAACGACGCGCCCGCACTCGCGCTCGCGCAGGTCGGCATCGCGATGGGCACCGGCACCGACATCGCGATGCAGAGCGCGGGCGTCACGTTGGTGCGCGGCGATCTGCGCGGCATCGCGCGCGCGCGGCGGCTGTCGCACGCCACCGTCCGCAACATCCGCCAGAACCTGTTCTTTGCGTTCGTCTACAACCTGCTCGGCGTGCCGATCGCGGCGGGCGTGCTGTATCCGTCGTTCGGCATGCTGCTGTCGCCGATGATCGCGGCGGCGGCGATGAGCCTTTCCTCGGTGTCGGTGATCGCGAACGCGCTGCGCTTGCGGCGGGCCAAGCTCTAGTGCGCCGCGCGCTCGCGACTGCGCTGTTGACCGGCTACGCCACCGTGCTCGGGCTGGCGGCGCTGCCGCCCGAGGTGCGACCGCACGCGCTGGATCGCAGTAGTGAAGTGGCGCGGGCCGTGCTGCGCGCAGTCGGCATCATCCCGGGTCTGGCCGTTTTCGAGACCGGCTATCAGGACAAGGTGCTGATCCGTTCCGATTGCATTCGCGTCGTCGCGCGCGACGCGCAGCGGCGCGCCACCGTCCTCGCGCCGCCGGGCGATCACTGCGTGACGGAGGGCGTGCGCCTCGTCGTGCCGTGGACGGAGGGCGCCCTGCGCGCGCTGATCCTGCGCTCGCCGGCGGGCGTCGCGGAAGCCGCGATCGGCGATTGGGCCTGCCACGGACCCACCTGGGGCTCGACATCGTGGCAGGACGTCACGGTGACGTGGACGCAGCCGCATCTCGATCTGCGCAGCCGCGCCGAAGGCGTCGCGAACGCCGCGGCGTTCGTCTGGCGCTGCGATCCGGCGGGGCTCGTCGAGCGCTTGATCCGGCCGAGCGACGCCGATCTGCGCGCGCTCGAAGCCAGGATCGGGGGCTGACGCCGATGGCGCGACGCATCCGCGCCACGGGCGTCGCGCTCGAGCAGTGGTGGCTGGCGCCGCGGCCGCTGCACGCGATGGTCGGCGCGCGCATCGTCTTCGGCGCGACGCTGCTGCTCGCGTATCTGCTGCGGATCACCGCGTACCAGGATCTCTTCGGACCGCGCGGGATCGGCGGACCGCAGCTCGCCGCGCGCGTGCCCGAGCTGCCGTCGTTCCATCCTTTGATCCTGCCCGCGCTCGACCTGCTGCGACAGATTCCGAGCGAGGGCGCGATCACGGCGCTCTTTCTGTTGATGCTGGTCGCACTCGCGGCGTTCACGCTGGGCTTGCGCACGCGGGTCGCGGGGCTGCTGAGTGTCGCGCTGCATCTGCTGTTCTGGGTGCGCAACCCGATTGCGTACGTGAGCTGGGCGGGCTTCGTGACGGCGCCACTGCTGTGGGTCGTGCTCGCGCCGTCGGGAAGCCATCTCTCGATCGACGCCTGGCTGCGCCGCCGGCGCGGACTCGCCGCGGCTTCTTGGTACGCGAGCGGCTGGCCGCTGCGGCTGCTCCAGCTTCATGTGTGCGCGATGTACGCGGTGGCCGGCTGGAGCCGGCTCGACAAGCCGTCGTGGCTGAACGGCGACACCGTGCTGATCGCGATGACCAGCGCGAACTTCAGCCGCGTCGCGATCGACTGGAGCGCGGCTGCGCCGGTGCTCGCGCTCGCGACGTGGGCCGCGGTGGTGCTCGAAGGCTTCGCGCCGTTCCTGTTGTGGGTGCCGCGCGTCGGCAAGCTCTGGGCGTGGGGGCTCGTCGCGATGCACGCGTCGCTCGCGGTCGTGATCCACGAGGAGATCTGGTCGTGGAGCGCGGTGATGATCGGCGGGCTGCTGGCGTTCCTGTTCTCCGACGCGGCGCCGTCAGCGAACCTCGTAGAGCCGCATCATGTCCTGCGGGAACGGGCTGCGGTACAGCAGCGGGAAGCCGGCGATCCCGTCGAAACGTGACGGGTCCTGCGACAGGAAGCGCGCGGCCGCAGTGCCTGGAACCGGTTCGCTGAGCG
The DNA here is from genome assembly GCA_964353555.1 of uncultured Spirochaetales bacterium. GTDB lineage: Bacteria > Myxococcota_A > UBA9160 > UBA9160 > PR03 > PR03. Next base: position 1,446 of record CAYGWM010000116.1, on the reverse strand, counting down.
CCATCGGAAGCCCGGCGATGGTGCGCAGGCTCCACAGCGTCTGCCGGTCGATCAGCAGCCAGCGGACGTTCCACTCGCGCAGCAGCGCGGTCAGGTCGCCCACCGATCCTTGATAGAGCGTGGTCAGCAAGCGCTCGTTGCGGCGGCGGCTCGCCTCCGTCTCGTACTTCGGCTGCACGACGATCGCGTGGCCGGTCAGCGCGAGCACCGCGGGCGACGTCATGTTGTCGGCCGCGATCGCGCCGTCGGCAGGGAGCTTCGCGCGGATCCAGTCGATCACCGCGGCGATCTCTTCCTGTTGCAACGGCTGGTACCACGGCACGTCGCGGTGCGGCAGGATCGCCGCGAACGCGATCGCCTGCGCCGCGACGAGCCCCGCGAGCCACGTCTTCCGTTCGCGGCCGAGCGGCACGAGCAGCGCGCAGACGGCGGGCAGCACGAGCGCGGGAATCACCAGCAGCCGGCGAATCAAGATCGCGCCGACACAGCCGAGCACGCCGAGTGCGACGAGCCACGCGAAGCCGGCGTCGCCACGACCGCGCAGCCAGAGTGGCGCCGCGCGCAGCGCCGCAACGGGCAGCAGCACCGCGCACACCGTGAAGCCCGCGAAGAGTTCGCGCAGCGCGGCCGACTCGAACGGGCCCTGCCACATCATCCGCACGTCGAACGGCAGCACGCGCGGGTCGTCCGGCAACACGCCGCCGTGCACCACCTTGGCCCACAGCAGACCCGTCACGTGGGAATAGTCGCTCGCGCCGCCGGCGCCGAGATGAGCCATCCACAGCGTGCCCGCGTGGAGCAGCAGCAGCGCGGCGACTCCCGCTGCGACGGCCTGCCACCGCGTGGCGTCGCGTCGCGCAACCAGCGCGCCCACCGCGAGCGCCGCGACGAGCTGCATCGGCAGCGAGATCACGAACCAGCGCGCCGCCAGCAGCGGGATCGCGAACGAGCCCAGCGCGACGACCGCGGGCGCGAGCCACGCATGTCGAGCCGAGAGCGGACTGTGCCCCGTCCGCAGAAACCACGCGAAGAGCACGGCGACTTCGAGCGCGAGCGCGAAACCCATTGCGTGCCACGTCGCCGCCGCGGCCAGCGCCGCGAGGCCCGCCAGCGCAAACGAAGCGGGCGTTCGCACGCGGGCGGCGCGCGCGAGCAGACCAAGGTGCAACACGAAGAGCGGCAGGCTCGCGTCTTCGCGCATCAGCACGAAGCCCATCGTGCGATAGCTCGCCGGCGAGAGGGCGAACAGCGCGCCTGCGAAGAGTCCGTCGGCGACGCGGCCGCCGAGTTCGCGCGCGAGCAGATACACCCCGACTGCGGAGAGGCTCGCGACGATCGCCATCACGACGGTGCAGAACGCGACGAGCGACGAGCCGGCACCGAAGGCCAGATAGAGCCACGCGAGCGGGAACTCCATGCCGGCGCTGTCGAGCACCGCGAGATCGA
>CAYGWM010000115.1:9888-13133 GCA_964353555.1 uncultured Spirochaetales bacterium | reverse complement strand
CGCTCGCCGCTGGCTCGCTACGCGGGAAACGCGCACAGTGCTCGCTCGCCGCTGGCTCGCTACGCTGGAAACTCGCACAGTGCTCGCCACCTCGGGTTCCTCCCTCTGCGATCAAGAAGCTCGGGTGGGCTCCCCGCGAAACCCGCCGACCACCATCGGCAGGGCCGCCAGCGCGGCGAGCACGAGGGCGCCCTGGAGCGCGAGGCCCTGCCAGGTCGGGTAGATTCCCAACCACTCGATGCGGAAGAGTGACACGGACGTGGCCGGGATCCAGCCCGCCTCCTGCAACGCGGCGATCCCGTGGCCAGCGAGCACGATCGCGAGGCCATAGAGCAACAACGAAGAGGCGGCGAAGAAGCGGCGCATCGGCAGTCGCTGGCCGAAGCGAAACACCGTTGCCGCGAGCACCGCGAGCAGCGCGGCGCCGGCGCCGATGCCCGCCAGCAGCGGCCCCGTGGCGGCGGGCCCGGCCTGCGCCGCGAGCGCCTGGTAGAAGAGCACCGTCTCGAAGCACTCGCGGTAGACCGCGATGAAGGTCAGCACGGAGAGCATCCCGAGCGAGCCGCGGGTCAGCGCGGTCTTCAAGCGGTCGTCGAGAAAGGACTGCCAGCGGGCCGATTCGGTCTTCGAGAGCAGCCAGTAGCTCACATAGAACAGGATGGCGGTGGCGGTCAGAGCCGAGACGCCTTCCACCACTTCGCGGCTCGCGCCGCTCATCGCGACGACGCGCGACGCGACCCACCAGGTCGCCGCGCCTGCGACCAGCGCGGTGATCCAGCCCGCGTGCACGAAGCGCAGCGCATCGCGGCGGCCGGCGCGCGCGAGCACACCGATGATCGCGACCACCAGCAACACTGCCTCGAGTCCCTCGCGCGCGAGGATCGTCAGCGCGCCTACGAAGACGGCCGTCGGGCCGAGGCTCTCGCCCGCGAGTCGCTGCTCCGCCTGTGCAAGTCCGCCTTCGAGCGAGCGGTGGATCGCCGACACTTCTGCGGGCGGGCGTCCTTCGCGCAGCGCCGCGCGGTAGCGCATGTACTCGGCTTCGACATCGTTGCGCAGTGCGGCATCGACGACGTTCAGCGCCGGCTCGGCGTGCTCGAAGCCGTCGAGGTAGGACGAGATGGCCAGATCGAGCGCGCGCTCGCGCTCGCCGGCGCGGAACGCAGCGAGTGACTGCGCGAGCCGGCTCTTCGCTACGTCGAGCGGCAGATCCCCCGTACGCAGCACTTCGGGATGCGCACGCAGGTACGCGAGCAGTGACTCGTCAGTGGCGTCGCTCTCCGCAAGTTCCTCGATCGAGCGGTGCGTGAGCGTCGCGAGATCGGGAACGCGCGCGATCGTGGCGTCGCGCTGGCTATCGAGCAGCGCCTTGCCGCGCGCAATCTCGGCCTCCGTGAAGCCGAGTGCGCCGACGTAGTAGGCGAGATCCCAGCGTGACGCTTCATCGAGTTGCTGCGCATACGCCAACATGCCCGTGCCGGCGAGGCCATAAGTGATGGTGCTGAACAGCGCGAACGGCGAGAGCGCGAGCATCCGGTCGCGTCCGTGAAAGTTCCGCGGCGGCGGGTCGAGGGCCTTCCCGGCCGGGCCGTCACCGAGGCCCTGCGCACCGTGGCACGGTGCGCAGGTGGCGGCGTAATGCGCGCGACCGTTCGCAAAGTCCGGCGTACGCGGCGGGATCGCGCGCACGCCGAAGCGCTCGCGCACGCTGAACGCCAGCTCGCGTGCCTGCTTCGACACCGCCTCGCCGGGCGCGCGGTCGCGGATCGCCGACTCGAAGCTGGCGAGCGCGAGGACGAGTACGTCGCCGTCCGCCATGCCGAGCGCCGCGAAGAGCGCGCGGATCTGCGCCGCGAACTCGATCTGCTCCGCATACTCGAGTTCGTTCACGACCTGCCCGTCGCTCACGGTGCCCGGGTAGTCGGCGGCAAGGTACTCGAGCAGATGGGTCGCGCGGCGGGCCTGGTCTTCGGAGGAGAGCGGTTCGGCAGCAAGGGCGGGCGGCGATCCGAGCAGGGCCAGGCCGAGCGCGGCGCAGATCAGGATGGGACGGGCGAACGAGCGATCGGCTTTCGGCACGGGATCGGCGACCTCGAGTCCCAGATCGCGGCGGCGCCGGTCCTGGACGAAATTGAAAACCGAATTCAACTTAGAAGAAGTTGATCCAAACAGGAATGGGTGGCCAGGCTCGAAGCATCCGCCCTAGTAGTCCCAATCCCGTTCGCCGCGGAGCTGACGGCTCAGCAGCAGCTTTACACCCTCGCGGGGGTCGACCTTGCCCTCGAGCAGCAGCCGCACGCCCTGCGCGATCGGCAGCTCGACGCCGACCCGCTCGGAGAGCTGGCAGGCGGCATAGGTAGTCCGCACGCCCTCCGCAACCTCGCCTAGTTCCTCGAGAATATCCGCCAGCGTGCGGCCCGCGCCGAGCGCGAGACCAACGCGCCGATTGCGCGAGAGGTCGCCCGTGCAGGTCAGCACCAGGTCGCCCATGCCGGCGAGACCGAGGAAAGTGAGCGGGTTCGCACCCAGCCGGACGCCGAGTCGGGTGATCTCGGCGAGGCCGCGGGTCATCGTCGCGGCGCGCGCGTTGAGGCCGAGGCCTATCCCATCCGAGATGCCAACTGCGATCGCGATCACATTCTTCAGCGCGCCCCCGATCTCGACGCCGATCACGTCGGTCTCGGAGTAGCAGCGGAACCACGGGCAGGAGAGGTAGTTCTGCACCGCGATCGCGTACGCCTCCTCGCGGCAGGCGATCGTCACGACCGTCGGTTTGTGCTCCGCGACCTCCCGCGCGAACGAGGGTCCAGACAGCACGGCGATCCGCGGGTGGTGCACTTCGGGCAGCACCTCGGCGATCACTTCGTCCATCGTCTTGCCCGTATCGAGTTCGATGCCCTTCACGGCCGAGACGAGGATCGCCTCGGCGGGGAGCGAGGCGGCGGCGCGCGTCATCACGTCGCGCACCGCGTGGCTCGGCACCGCGATGATCACCATCTCGCAGTTGGCCAGCGCTTCGGCGAGATCCGTCGTGAGCCGGATCGCGTCTGGAATCGCGATGTCCTTTAGGAATCGCGGATTGCGACGTTCGCGCGCAATCGCGTCTATCAGCGCCCCGTCGCGCGCCCACAGCAAGACGTCGTGGCCGCGATCCGCACACAGGATCGCGAGGCAACTCCCAAAACTCCCCGCCCCAAGCACGGCAACCCGCACCGCCATCCCCCGACTCTAATTCGGGGACGTTG
>CAYGWM010000115.1:0-9788 GCA_964353555.1 uncultured Spirochaetales bacterium | reverse complement strand
GACGTTGCGTCCTCGGTCTTGATCGGCCTAGGGGCTGCGGCTAGGTTCCGCCCGCCTTTTCGCGGGAAATCGGGGCCTTGGGGTCGGTGAGGGGGGGAGATGCTCGCGGAATACACGGGCGCCGTCGTGATCCTCCTGATCTCGACCATCCTGGCCAGCGCGCTGCTCTCGATCCATCTGCTGGTCGGCCCGCAACGTCGCTTTGCCGAGAAGAACGAACCCTTCGAGTGCGGCGAGCGACAGATCGTGTCCCCGCACCAACGCTTCTCGGTCAAGTTCTACATCGTTGCGATGCTGTTCATCCTATTCGATGTGGAAGCGGTGCTCATCTACCCGTGGGGTGCCCTGTTCACCGAACTCGGTTGGTTCGGCTTCGTCGAGATGCTCACCTTCATGCTGATGCTCGGCGGCGGACTCGCGTATGTATGGATGAAGGGCGCGCTCGAATGGTAATCTCGACCGAGACGCGCGCGCAGATCGACATCGAGATCGCGAAGTACCCGAGCAAGCGCGGTGCGCTGTTACCCGCGCTCCATCTGGTGCAGAAGCAGACCGGCTGGATCGCGCCCGAGACGGCGCGCGAGTTGGCGACGATCTTCGACCTCCACCCGATCCAGGTGATGGAAGTCGTCACGTTCTACAACATGTTCTACGACCGCCCGCAGGGTCGGCACCACGTCTACGTCTGCACCAATCTGCCCTGCTCGCTGCGCGGCGCTCGCAACCTGCTCAACGAACTCGAGCAGCACCTCGGCATCGAGGCCGGCGAGACCACGAAGGACGGTCGCGTGACGCTCGGCCACGAGGAATGTCTCGGCGCCTGCGCCTGGGCGCCGATGCTGCGCGTCGGCGAGACCTACCACCAAAATCTCGACGCCGATGCCGCCAAGCGGATCGTCGACGCCCTCGAGTAGCGCCGTGCAGAAGGTCCCCTTCGTCACCAGCTATCTGACCGAGCACTTAGGCGACGACGATTTTGCGACGCTCGCGGGCTACCAGCGCCGCGGCGGCTACGAGGCGGCAAAGAAGGCGCTCACCGAGATGACGGCCGAGCAGGTCGTCGAGTTGGTGAAGGGCTCCGGCCTGCAAGGCCGCGGGGGCGCGGGCTTCGTCACCGGCTTGAAGTGGTCGTTCATGCCGAAGGGCACCGACAAGCCGAAGTACCTGGTCTGCAACGCCGACGAATCGGAGCCTGGTTCGTTCAAGGACCGGCTGCTGTTGGAGCGCGCACCCCACCAGATGCTCGAAGGCATCCTGATCGGCGCGAAGGCGATCGGCGCCGAGACGACCTTCGTCTACATCCGCGGCGAGTATGCATTCGCGGCCGACGTGCTGGAGCGCGCGATCGCGGAGTGTCGCAGCGCCGGCATCCTCGGCGCGAAGTGCCTCGGCAGCGATTTCGCGCACGACGTCGTCGTCACGCGCGGCGCCGGCGCCTACATCTGCGGCGAAGAAACCGGGCTGCTCGAATCGCTCGAAGGCAAGAAGGGCCAGCCGCGCAAGAAGCCGCCGTTCCCGGCGCAGTTCGGTGCCTTCGGCATGCCGACCACGGTGAACAACGTCGAGACCTTCTCGCACGTGCCGCACATCGTGAAGAACGGTCAGGCCTGGTTCAAAGGCTTCGGCACCGAGAAGAGTCCCGGAACGACCATCTTCGGTGTCTCAGGCCTCGTGCAGCGACCGGGTCTCTACGAACTGCCGCTCGGCACGCGTCTCGACGAGATCGTCTTCCAGCATGCTGGTGGGCCGCTGCCCGGTCGCAAGGTGAAGGGCGTGATTCCGGGCGGCATGTCGATGCCGATCCTGCCGGTGTCGCAGCTCGACGTGCCGATGGCGAACGAGTTCCTGAAAGAGCGCAAGACGATGCTCGGCACCGGCGGCGTGATGGTGCTCGACGACACCACCTGCATGGTTCGCGTCGGCTGCGTCGTCACGTACTTCTTCCGCGACGAATCGTGCGGTCAGTGCACGCAGTGTCGCGAGGGCACCGGCTGGCTCGAGAAGATCATGCAGCGCATCGAGCGCGGGGCGGGATCGTTCGCGGATCTCGACATCCTGCTCGACGTCGCCGGCAAGATGGAAGGCCAGACGATCTGCGCATTCGCCGACGCCGCCGCGTGGCCGGTGCAAGGGTTGCTGCGCCACTTCCGCGAAGACTTCGAAGCGCACATCACGCACGGCAAGTGCCCCTTTCCGCAGAGCTTCGAGTTGTAATGCCGAAGATCAGCGTCGACGGAACCGAGTACGAGGTCGCGGACGGTCGCACGATCCTGCAGGCGCTCGACGATCTCGGCGTGCTGATGAACGGCGTCGACATCCCGCACTACTGCTGGCATCCGAAGCTCTCGATCGACGGCAGCTGCCGGCTCTGCCAGGTCGAGATCGAAGGCATCCCGAAGCTCCAGATCGCGTGCAATACAGCCATCCAAGACGGCATGAAGATCCACACCCAGAGCGAGCGCGTCGCCAGCGCACGCGAAGGCGTGATGGAACTGCTGCTCGTCAATCACCCGCTCGATTGCCCGATCTGCGACCAGGCTGGCGAGTGCAAGCTGCAGGACTACGCGTTCGAGTACGGCGCCGAGCACTCGCGCACGCAGGAACCGCGGCGCGCAGCGAAGAAGCGCGTCGATCTCGGTCCCACGATCGTGTTCGACCAGGAGCGCTGCATCCTGTGCCGCCGCTGCGTGCGCTTCTGCCGCGAGGTGCCGGGCACCGGTGAGCTCGCGGTCTTCGCGCGCGGTGATCACTCGGTGATCGAGACGTTCCCCGAGATGCCGCTCTCGAACGACTACTCGATGAACGTCGCGGATATCTGCCCGGTCGGCGCGCTCACCACCAAGGACTTCCGCTTCAAGATCCGCGTGTGGTTCCTGGAAGACGTGGCGGGCGTCTGCACCGGTTGCTCGAACGGTTGCAACGTGCACCTCGGCGTCGCGAACAATCGCGTCTACCGCTACACGCCGCGCCGCAACGACGCGGTGAACCAGACCTGGCTCTGCGACGAAGGTCGACTCAGCTACAAGCGCATCAACGCGGACGACCGCATCGACGCCGCCGCGGTGCGCAACGCCGGCGGCATCCTCGAGGCCGTGCCCTACGACCGCGCGCTCGACGCGGCGGCCGCACGGATTCGGCGCGTGATCGAAAGCAAGGGCGCTGGCGCGGTGGGCATGCTGGTCTCGCCGCACGCGACCAACGAAGACCTCGCCGTCGCACGCCGCTTCCTCGACGCGCTCGGCTCGACGCAGGCCGGTTTCGCGCTGGTGCGCGGTCGCAAGGACGAGTTGCTGATCAAGGAAGAGAAGGCCGCGAACGTCGCGGGCGCGCGCGCGCTGGGCTTCGAGGACGCCGCGCCGCTGCTCGAGCGCGTGCGCGGCGGCGCCGTCGAGGCGCTGGTGGTGATGGGGCAGGACGTGCTGGCGCCGGCCTACGCGAATGGTCGCAGCGCGCTCGAAGGCGTCGATACACTGGTGCTGCTCGACACGCACCGCTCGCACCTCGAGGCCCTCGCACACGTCGTGCTGCCGGTGCGTCACGCCGCGGAGAAGCACGGCACGCTGACCAACATCGCGGGACTCGTGCAGACCGCCCTGCCCGCCGTCGAGCCCGCCTTCGACGCGCGCGCCGAGGGCGAAGTGCTGTGGCGACTCGGCCAGCTGCTCGGCCTGCGCGGTTTCGAGAATTCGTATCGGGTGGAGGCGTAGCTTGGAAGCGCTGCTCCCGGTGCTGATCAAGACGCTCTTCATCATCATCGTCGGGGTGGCCGCGTTTGCGCCGGTCATCACCTGGGTCGAACGCAAGCAGAGCGCCGTGATGCAGGACCGCATCGGCGCCAACCGCGCCGACATCGCCGGCATCACCGTGCTCGGGCTGCTGCACCCGCTGGCCGATGTGCTGAAGCTGCTCACGAAGGAAGACGTGGTGCCAACGGGCGCGAATCGCGCGCTGCACCTGCTCGCGCCGCTGATCGCAGCGATCCCGGTGATCGCGTCGTTCGGCGTGATCCCGTACGGTGGCACCTACCACTTCGGCGACACGACGGTGAACCTCGTCGTCGCGGATCTCGATTGGGGCATTCTCTACATCTTCGCGATCGCGTCGATCGCCACCTACGGCACGGTGATCGCCGGCTGGGCCAGCAACAACAACTGGTCGCTGCTCGGCAGCCTGCGCGCATCGGCGCAGATGATCTCGTACGAGGTCACGATGGGCCTGTCCATCGTCGGCATCTTCATGTGCTTCCAGACGCTGCGCCTCACCGACATGGGCGTCGCACAGGACTCGACGTTCCGGATCTTCGGCTTCCTCGAACACTTCGGCCTCGTCCGGAGCATCGGCTTCCTCGGTCACCTGACGCTGCCGACCTGGGGAATCATCCTCCAGCCGCTCGCGTTCGTGCTGTTTCTCACCTGCGTGATGGCGGAGAACAAGCGCCCGCCCTTCGATCTACCCGAAGGCGAGTCGGAGATCATCGCGGGCTACTTCCTCGAGTATTCGGGCATGCGCTTCGGACTGTTCTACATGTCCGAGTTCATCGAAGTGGTCGTGATCGGCGCGCTGGTCACGGCAATCTTCTTGGGCGGCTGGACGATCCCCTGGCTCTCGCAGACCGACATCATCGGCGGCGTGACGCCGCTCTTCGGCGTGGGCTTCGCGACGGGCCTCTGCATGATCCTCCACGTGGTCACGTTCTTCGTGAAGGTGATCATCATGATCTGGTTGCAGATGCAGATCCGCTGGACGCTGCCGCGCCCGCGCTACGACCAGGTGATGGACCTGTGCTGGAAGGTGATGCTGCCGCTCTCGCTGGTGAATATCCTCGTCACGGGCGCCGTGATCCTGTGGATCCAGGGGGTCAAGGCGTGAGCGCGCCGGCCGTCTTCTTCTACCTGTTCGGCGCAGCGGCCGTGATCTCGGCGCTCTCGATGGTGCTCAACGTGCGCAACACGGTGGCGTCGGCCATGAGTCTCGTCGTCACGATGATCGCGCTGGCGGTCGTCTACGTGGTTCTCGACGCGCACTTGATCGCCGCGCTCCAGATCATGGTCTACGCGGGTGCGATCGTCGTCGTCTTCTTGTTCGTCGTGATGTTGCTGAACCTGCGTCGCGATGTGTTCAGCCAGAGGCGCGAGCGGCTCACCAAGGTCATCGGCGTGGTGTTCGCGCTCGGTGGTGCGTTCGCGTTCCTGCAGCTCGTCCCGAAGTCGCTGCCGACGGTGCAGGCGATCCCCGACGACTTCGGTTCCTACGCAGCGGTCGGCCGCGCGCTCTACCACGACTTCGTGCTGCCCTTCGAAGTCTCGTCGCTGCTGCTGCTCGCGGCGATCGTCGGGGCCGTCGTGCTCGCCAAGCGGAGGCTCTCGTAGCTTGGAAATTCCCCTCGAACACGTCATCGGTCTCTCGGCGGTGCTGTTCGCGATCGGCATGGTCGGCGCGCTGACGCGCCGCAACCTGATCGTGATCCTGATGTCGATCGAGTTGATGCTGAACGCGGCGAACCTGGCCTTCGTCGGCTTCGCACGCGCCTGGAACTCCGTCGATGGCCACATCTTCGTGATGATGGTGATCGTCGTCGCCGCCGCGGAGGTGGCGGTGGGGCTCGGCATCGTGATCGCGCTGTTCCGCAACCGCGAATCCGTGAACGTCGAAGACGTGAGCCTGCTGCGATGGTAGAGGCGGGCATCAGCACCGATCTGCTGCGCTGGATCCCCGCGCTGCCGCTGCTCGGCGCGCTGGTGCACGGCGTCGGGCTCGGGCTGATGCGCCGCGACATGCCGCGCGCGCTGGTGATCGCGGTCTCGTGCGGCGCGCCGATCGCGGCGTTCGTGGTCACCTGCATGGCCTTCGCGCAGATGCTGGGCATCGCCGGCGAGAACCGCGTACTGGTCGACGAAGTCTTCACCTGGATCGGTTCGGGCCGCGTCTCGGCCGAGATGGGCTTCGCCTTCGATCCGCTCACCGCGGTGATGTGCGTGATCGTCACCGGCGTCGGTTCGCTGATCCACCTCTACTCGATCGGCTACATGGACGACGATCACCGCGACGACGGCGGCTTCCAGCGCTTCTTCGCGTACCTGAACCTGTTCCTGTGCGCGATGCTGCTACTGGTCCTCGGCGACAACCTGCTGGTGCTGTTCCTCGGCTGGGAAGGCGTTGGTCTCTGCTCGTATCTGTTGATCGGGTTCTGGTACGGCGACCGCTGGAACGCCTACTGCGGCATGAAGGCGTTCGTCGTCAACCGCATCGGCGACTTCGGCTTCCTGCTCGGCATCTTCTTGCTGCTGTGGTCGCTCGGCGACGCTGCGACGCTGAACTTCGCCGAGCTGAAGGCCGCGCTGCCGCGGATCATCGACCAGACCGTTGCGCTGCCCAGTTGGCTGTCGAGCTGGCTGCCGGGACCGGAGCAATGGCGACTCACGACGCTGATCGGGCTCTGCTTCTTCCTCGGCGCGTGCGGCAAGTCCGCGCAGATTCCGCTCTACACGTGGCTGCCCGACGCGATGGCCGGCCCGACGCCGGTCTCGGCGCTGATCCATGCCGCGACGATGGTGACCGCTGGCGTCTACATGGTGTGCAGGATGTCGTTCTTGTACGTCGAAGCCCCGGGCGCTTCGGCGGTGATCGCCTGGACCGGCGCGGCGACGGCCCTTCTTGCCGCCACGATGGCGATCGCACAGACCGACATCAAGAAGGTGCTGGCGTACTCGACCATCTCGCAGCTCGGATACATGTTCATGGCGGCCGGCTGCGGCGCATACGGCGCGGCGATCTTCCACGTCGGCACGCACGCGTTCTTCAAGGCGCTGCTCTTCCTCGGCTCGGGCGCAGTGATCATGGCGATGCACCACGAGCAGGACACCGACAAGATGGGTGGCCTGCGCAAGTGGCTGCCGGTGACGCACGCGGTGTTCCTGGTCGCGGTGCTCGCGATCTGCGGATTCCCGCCGTTCTCCGGCTTCTTCTCGAAGGACGCGATTCTGCTCTCCGCGTACACCGCGCACACCGTGCCGGGTCACCAGTGGATCTGGGCGATCGGCGTCGTCACCGCCGCGCTCACCGCGTTCTACATGTGGCGACTCCACTTCCGGACTTTTTTTGGCGAGTGTCGAACCAATCACGATCCGCAGCACCCCATTCACGAGGCGAGCTGGGTCGTGCTCGGCCCGCTGGTCGTGCTCGCTGTATTGGCGTTCGGTTCCGGTTTCCTCGGGCTGCCGCAGATCTACGGCAATTGGCTCGGCGTGCCCGATTCGAACGCGCTCGCGAATTTCCTGCACGGCGTGTTGCCGCATCCGCAGCATGAGGTCGCCGAGAGGGCGGAACTCGGTCTCGCGCTGCTCGCGGTCGGCGCCGCAACGATCGGTACGCTGGCCGCCGCCTGGATGTACGTGTGGAGCCCCGGCGTTCCGGTGCGCGTCCGGGCCGCGCTCGGCCCGGTGTTCCGTCTGGTCGAGCACAAGTACTTCGTCGATGAAATCTACGACGCGCTGATCGTGCGTCCGCTGGTCGTCGTCTCGGACAAGGTGCTGTTCCGCATCGTCGACGCCGGCATCATCGACGGGATCGGCGCCAACGGCAGCGCGCGCGCGGTGCGGGGTCTCGCTGCGCATGTTCTCAAGTACGGCCAGTCGGGCCTCACGCAGGGCTACTTGATCACGATGGTCGTGGGCGTGCTCGCGATCGTCGTGTGGATGCTGCGTTAGTGCGCCGGGCAGAGACGCGCGCATGTTGAACTGGATCGACGCGCATGTGCTCACCGTCGTGACGTTCCTGCCGCTTGCGACGGGACTGTTGCTGATGCTGCTGCGCTGGCTACCCGAAAAAATCTGGAAGGTCGCGGCGGTCGTCGCGACGACGCTCACCTTCTTGATCTCGCTGCGGCTCTGGTTCGGCTACGACCCGACGCGCAGCGGTTATCAGTTCGTCGAGTATGCGACGTGGTTGCCGAGCTGGGGCGTTCACTACTACGTCGGCATCGACGGCATGAGCCTGCTGCTGGTGATGCTGACGACGTTCTTGATGCCGCTGGTGCTCGTCGGCTCGTGGAACGACCCGAAGCGCCAAGTGAAGAGCTTCGTGTTCTTCAACCTGTTCCTCGAGACCGGCATGATCGGCGCCTTCCTCGCGCTGAACCTGTTCCAGTTCTACGTGTTCTGGGAAATCATGCTGATCCCGATGTACTTCATCATCGGGATCTGGGGCGGCGAGCGGCGTGTCTACGCCGCGCTCAAGTTCTTCCTGTTCACGATGGTCGGCTCGCTGTTGATGCTGGTGGCGATCCTGGTGCTGTACTCGTTGCATCAGCAACAGTTCGGCGTTGCGAACTTCGACCTGGTGCGACGCGCGTCGGGCGGCATGCCGGCGCTGCTCGACACCAACATCCCGCTCGCCGGTCAGGCGGTGTGGTGGAAGACGCAGCCGTGGCTGTTCGCGGCGTTCGCGCTGGCCTTCGGCATCAAGGTTCCGATGGTGCCGTTCCACACCTGGCTTCCCGACGCGCACACCGAAGCGCCGACGGCCGGTTCGGTGGTGCTTGCCGGCGTGCTGCTGAAGATGGGCACCTATGGCTTCGTGCGCTTCGCGCTGCCACTGTTCCCGGTCGCCGCGGAGCAGGCCGTGCCGGTGATCTTCGGGCTCGCGCTGCTCGGCATTCTCTACGGCGCGCTGGTTGCGATGGTGCAGACGGATCTGAAGAAGCTCGTCGCGTATTCGTCGGTCGCGCATCTGGGCTTCGTGATGCTCGGCATCTTTGCGCTGAACGAAGAAGGTCTCGAAGGCGCGATCCTGCAGATGGTGAATCACGGCCTCTCGACCGGCGCGCTCTTCCTGCTGGTCGGCATGATCTACGAGCGACGCCATACGCGCGCGATCTCGGCCTTCGGCGGCATCGCCCGGCCGATGCCGGTCTTTGCGCTGCTCTTCGGGATCGTCGCGATGTCGAGCATCGGGCTGCCGGGGCTCAATGGCTTCGTCGGCGAGTTCCTGATCCTGGTGGGCACCTTCCTGGCGAGTCCGTGGGTCGGCGCGGCCGCGTCCTTCGGCGTGGTGCTGGCGGCGGCGTATCTGCTGTGGGCGTACCGGCGCGTGTTCTTCGGTCCGATCGAGGAGCCCGAGAATCGCTCGCTGATCGACCTGTCGTTCCGCGAGATGTTCGTGGTGCTCGCGATGCTCGTCCCGATCGTCTGGATCGGCGTCCATCCGAGCCCGTTCCTGCGCCGCCTCGACGCGACGGTCGGCGAGTTGTTGCATCAGATGGAGCAGAAGAAAGCCGCTTCGCTCGAGGCTCGACCGCATGAACTCGTCGCCGCGTTCGAGCCTTCGGCGGAGGCGCGATGAACGCTCCGCGACTCGATCTCGCCGCGATTGCGCCGATCGCGTTCACCGGCTTTGGCGCGCTCGTCGTGCTGCTCGGCGAAGTGTGGCTGTCGCGCCGCAAGACCTTCCTCGGGCGCGAGGTCACCGAGTTTTGGATCGGCACGGTGCTGGCCGTGCTCGCTGCCACGTTCCTGGGTCTCGCGATCTACGCCGCCGGCGCCACCTTCGCGAGCGGCGCGAGCATCACCTTCGACATCGACAACCCGATGCTGCGTCTCGACACACTCGCCGCCTACGCGACTGCGCTGATCGGCGTCGCGTCGTTCCTGGTGTGCTGGCTGTCGATCACGTATCTCGCCGAATTGCGCATCAACCACGGCGAGTACTACGCGCTGCTGCTGCTCTCGACGGCCGGGATGTTCCTGCTGGTCGGTTCCGTCGATCTGCTGGCGCTGTTCCTCGGTCTCGAG
>CAYGWM010000114.1:0-13243 GCA_964353555.1 uncultured Spirochaetales bacterium | reverse complement strand
GCCTCGGCACGGAGCTCGCGTTCGTGCTGCCGCTGCTGGGAGCCCTGAGCCGACGACGGGTGCGGACGCCAGCGAGCTGACTGACCGCGCCGTCCCACTCCGGTGGCATACTAGGAGTGGTGTTGACCCTCTCCCCGAACCGCGCCGTACGACTCGCCTCGGTTCTAGCAGTGCTGCTGCTCCTCTTCGGCGAGATCGCCCTCATCTTGCGGACGAACGGGGGGCACTTCGTCTACACGCTGGATGATCCGTACATCCATCTCGCGGTCGCGGAGGAGATCGCGCGGGGCGGGTACGGCGTGAATCCAGGCGAGCCTGCTGCGCCGTCGTCGAGCGTGCTCTGGCCGCTCCTTCTCGCGCCATTCGGTGCCCCGGAGTGGCTGCCGCTCGCGTTCAATGCTCTTCTGTCGGTGGCGATCGCCATCGCGCTCGCCGGCATCGTCGCTGAGGCGCTTCCCGTCGCTTCGGGGGCGAAACTCACCCCGCTTCGCGTGACGCTTGCTGTGCTCCTCGTACTGTCGACGAACGTCGTCGGCCTCGCACTCAGCGGAATGGAGCACTCGGCGCACCTTCTGGTGACGCTGCTGCTGATGCTCGGCTTCTGGATCGAAGCGCGCACCGGCCGGCTCCCGGCGTGGCTTCCGGCTGTGCTCGTCGTCGGTCCGCTCATCCGTTACGAGGCGCTCGCCTTCTCCGCGCCGGGAATCGCGCTGCTGGCGATTCGCGGCCATCGCCGCACCGCGCTCGCCTGTGCCTTCCTCGTCGCGATCCCGCTGGGTGGGTTCGCGCTGTTCCTCCATTCGCAGGGGCTCGGCCTCGTCCCGACGTCCGTGCTGGTGAAGAGCGATGCGGTTTCGAACCGATCGATCGCATCCTTCGTGAGCACCGCCCACGCGAATCTCGAGGATCGTCAGGGCGGCATGCTCGCGCTGCTGGGGCTCGCCGCGGCCGCCGCCATCCCCGATCGCCGTCGCTCGCGCGGGGAGCGGCTCTTCGCCGCGTGGGCCGTGGCGGGCATCGCGTTGCACCTCGGCGCCGGTCAGTTCGGCTGGTACCACCGCTACGAGATCTATGCGTTCGCGGCCGCGCTCGCAGCCGCGCTTCTGGTCCACGGGGTGGCGCTGGCGAAACTGGCCGCGCGCCGTCTGCCTCTCGCGATCGCCGGCAGCGCGATCCTGCTCGCGATCCTCGGCGAACCGTACTGGAATGCGCTCCGCACGATTCCGATCGCATCGGCCAACATCTACGAGCAGCAGTTCCAGATGCATCGCTTCGTGGCGGGGTTCTGGCGGGCGCCCGTGGCCGTCAACGATCTCGGCGCCGTCGCGTACCACAACGACGAGTACGTGTTGGATCTCTGGGGCCTCGCGTCGGCCTCAGCGCTTCGGCATCGGCGGGCAGCGGAAGGTGCGGGATGGATGGACGACCTCGCTCGCGAGCACGGCGTGCGACTCGCGATGATCTATTCGAAGTGGTTCCCCGAGCTTCCGAAGGGTTGGGTGCCGCTCGCAGATCTGACGTTCCACAAGAAGCCCATCACCGCCGCGGGTCCCACAGTGACGTTCTACGCGCTCGACGACTCTGCGCGGGCGCGGGCGCTCCCGCTGCTCGAGCACTTCGGTGCCTCGCTGCCGGCGAGCGTCACGCTGGAGCTTCGCGAACCCCGCGCTGCGCCGTGATCCACTGGGACCGCCGCGAACGCTCTGGTCCACCCGTCTTCATTTGCACTTGGGGATTACAACTGCGGGGCCGATAGCTAGCGTGATGGCGATCCAAGCCTGGAAGCGAGTGGGCAGCCGAGTTCGGACGTCACGTTCCCGTGAGACCGGGACACCTTCCGTAATGGTCGTGCTGTCGCCGAGCACCGTCCGAAGGACCGGCGTGTGGCGCTGCGCAGTGAAGCGATCAAGCGACGCGCTAGCGGGGCCGAAGGTGAGTCTGACCATGCGCGAGATGCGGAAAACCCACTCTATGCGCGGACGTCGCGGAGCGGTTTCGTGAAGGCGATCCTGTTCGGCGCGACACGCGGAATCGGCCGTGCACTCGCCCGCATGTTGGCCGAGCGCGGCAGCGAGATCGTTTTGCTGGGACGCGATGCGGGCGAGCTTGCGCGCAGCGGCGCCGACCTCGAGGCGCGCGGCGCAGCGGGTCGCGTTCTCGCCGCTGCTTGCGATCTCGAGGACGCCGAGGCGTTCGGCCCCGCACTCGACGCGGCGTTCACCGGCCTCGGAGGGGCCGACCTCGTGGTCGTGACCGCAGGCGCATTCGCGATCCAGGAGCGACTCGAGGCTGACGCCGGACTCTGTCAGCATGTTCTCGATCTGGACTTCACGAAGACGATCCTGTTCTGCGAGCAGGCGCGCCGTCGGCTGGTCGCTGGGGGAGGGGGCACGCTCTGCGTGTTCTCGTCCGTCGCGGGCGATCGCGCGCGCAAACCGGTTGCGCTCTACGGTGCAGCGAAGGCCGGGCTCGACCACTATCTCGATGGACTCGACCTGCGCTTCCGGGAGCGCGGTCTGCGCGTCGTCAACGTGAAGCCAGGATTCGTGCACACTGCGATGACGGAGGGAATGAAAGCGCCGCCCTTCGCCGCGTCTGCCGAGGCGGTCGCGGCCGCAGCGCTGCGCGGCATCGAGCGCGGCCGGCGCGTGGTCTACGCGCCAGCGATCTGGCGCGTCGTGATGACCGCGGTCTGTGCGCTTCCGCGCCCCGTGCTCCGGCGCAGCGCGTTCTAGCCATGCTCCTCCCGACCTGCGCCGCGCGCGCGACTCGAGGCACTGGATGAGCGAAATCTACGGCTGGGGTCGCCATCCGCGTATCGAGGCGCAGCAGACGCGGGACGAGGATCTCGTGGCTGCGAGCCGCGAGCCCGCGCTGTTTCGCGGCCTCGGGCGCTCGTACGGCGACGCCTCGCTGCCCGCGCGGCCGGGCGGGCGCGTCGTTTCGACCGCACGCGCGGACCGCATCCTCGCGTTCGATCCGGCCACCGGCGTGCTGCGCGCCGAAGCGGGTCTGTCGCTCGCGGCGCTGGACCGCGCGTTGCTGCCGCGCGGCTTCGCATCGCCGGTCGTGCCCGGCACGGAGTTCGTGACGCTCGGAGGGCTCGTTGCCTGCGACGTGCATGGCAAGAACCACCACACGTCCGGCACATTCGGACGCCACGTTCGCGCACTTCGCGCGCGCGTCGCCGACGGGCGCGTGTTGGAGCTCTCGGAGTCGAACGAGCCGGAGCTCTTCCTCGCGACACAGGGTGGCCTCGGGTTGACCTGCCAGATCCTCGAGGTGGAGGTACAGCTTGCGCGCATCCCATCACCGTGGCTGCGTGCCGAGACGAGCGTCCATCCCGACATCGACTCGCTGGTTGCGGCGCTGCGTGAGTCGAGCACGCATTCACCCTACACCGTTGCGTGGAGCGACACGACCGCTCGCGGACGGGCACTCGGGCGGGGCGTGCTGATCACGGGAGATTGGGCCGAGCCGCGCGGCGACGCGGCCCGTCCGTGGCGCTGGCGCGCGCCGTTCGAGCTGCCGCTCGGTCTCCCTTCCGGACTGATCGCCCCTTGGAGCATCCGCCTGTTCAACTCGGCGGTCTTCGCGTTGCAGAGCCGAAGGGGATCGCGGCTGCAGAGTCCGCGCGCATTCTTCCACCCGCTCGACGTGCTCGGCAGTTGGAACCGAGCTTACGGCGCGCGCGGCTTCGTGCAGTACCAGTGCGTCGTGCCGATCGACCGCGATCCCGCGATCGTGCGGCGCTTGTTCGAGATCCTGGTGCGCATGGACGGTGCGTCGGCCGTCTCGGTGGTGAAGGACTTCGGCGCTGAGGGCCGCGGGACGCTCTCGTTCCCGCGACCTGGGATCACCATCGCGCTCGATTTGCCGATGCGAGGCGCACCGACCCAGGCGCTCGTAGATCGCCTGAACGACGAGGTCGCCGCGGCGGGCGGGCGCATCTACCTGGCGAAGGACGCGCTCACGCGGGCCGAACACTTCCGCGCGATGGAGCCGCGCCTCCCGGCCTGGAACGAGGTACGCCGCAAGTGGGACCCGAATGGCCGCCTGCGCAGCGGACTCTCGGTTCGCCTGCTCGGGGACGAGCCGTGAGCTCGAATCCCGCGCTCGCCTCGCAGCCGCGCTCATCGGCGAGCGATCTGCTGCGCCTGGCACGGCCGAGGGATTGGCTGAAGGGCGTCTTCGTACTGATGCCGCTGCCCTTCGCGCTGGCCAGCGGAGCGCCGCTCGCGCTCGGAGCGCTCGCACTCGGAATCGCAGCGATGTCGCTGACGAGCTCGGCGGTGTACGCGTTGAACGACGTGATGGACGCGGATCGCGACCGCGCGAACCCGCGCAAGCGCGGCCGGCCGGTCGCGTCCGGGCGCATCTCCGTGCGTCTCGCGCTCGCATCGGCGCTGGTCTGGCTCTGTTGCGGAGTGCTGCTCGCGCTGGCGTCGGGGCAACCCCGAGCGGTCGTGATCCTTGCGCTGTATGTCGGGCAGAACCTCGTCTACTCGCTCGGCGCGAAGCACGTGCCGCTGGTAGACGTGTTCCTGCTCTCGACGGGATTCGTGCTGCGCATGGTGCTCGGCTGCTTCCTGCTCGGCGTCGCGCCGTCGAACTGGCTGCTGCTCTGCTCGTCGGCGCTCGCGCTTCTGCTCGCGCTCGGCAAGCGGCACGGCGAACTCGGTCAAGCCCTCGGTGCGGAGCAGCGGCCCGCGCTCGCCGGCTACAACCTCGTCTTCCTCGACCAGGCGATGGGAATCGTCGGCGGCGTGGCCGTCTTCGGCTACGCGCTCTACTGCATCGAGACGCCGCTGCTGGTGAAGGGCCGCGAGTTCGCCTCGCTGCCGTTCGTCGTCTTCGGCGTGCTCGAGTACTTGCGCCTCGCGCAGGTACGCGGCGAAGGCGACTCGCCCGTCGAGCTGCTGCTGCGCGCGCCGACGCTGGTCGTCGCTGGCGTCGGCTGGGTGCTGGCGTCGCTGTGGAGCGTCGGCCTTCCGCGGCTCTGGTCGTAGCTTCATCCGTGTTCTGCACCGCGCGCTCGACGCCGTGCCGTGTCCCTATCGACAACTGACGTTGCTGTGTCGAAACGGAGCTCGACGCGTTGCGTGGCGAGCTCCCCGTTGGGCCGATTCCGGAACGCTGGATTCGGGCCCGAAGCCTGGTCGTCGGGTGAGGAAATCCGCCCGATGATCCCCTACTTCGAGCTGAGGGTGCTGCCGCTCCCGGGCGGCGTTTCGCTCGCGGTCTTCGGCACGCTCGTCGCACTCGGCGTGTTCGCTGGCGTGCTCTTTGCGGAGTCGCGGGCGCGTGCGGTCGGAATCCCCGCACGGAGCCTGCACGCGGCGCTCGGGTGGGCGCTCGCGCCGGGCTTCGCGCTCGCCCATCTAGTCGCATTGCTGCCCCACGTGGTCCATCCCGGCGAGTGGAGCCCGAGGCTGCTAGTCGAGTTCTGGAACGGCATGAGCTCGTTCGGCGGCTTCGCAGGGGCGCTACTGGGTCTCGCGCTGTGCTATCGGCGCAAGCCCGCCTTCCTGCTCGCGATCGCCGAGGTGCTGCTCCAGGCGCTCGTCGTCGGCTGGATGTTCGGACGGCTCGGCTGCACGCTCGTGCACGACCACGTCGGCCGCCTGAGCGAATTCCCGCTCGCGATCCAGTTTCCCGGCGGAGCGCGGCACGATCTCGGCTTCTACGAGCTGCTCTACACAGTGCTCGTGCTGCTGCCGGCCGTGCTCGTGCTGAATCGAAGAGCGCGCCCACCGGGTGCGACGATCGCGTGGATCGCGCTGCTCTACGCGCCGGCTCGCTTCCTGGGCGACTTGCTGCGCAACACCGACCTGCCGGGCGCCGACCAGCGCTACTTCGGTCTCACGCTCGCGCAATACGGCTGCGTCGCGCTCCTCTTCGTCGGCCTCGCCTTCGTGCGCCGCATCCGACGGACCGCTTGACCTGGCTGTTGTCGGCACTGGCCGGTGTGTTGGCCTGGCTGGGCTTCGCGGGCATCGGCGCCTGGCCGCTCGCACTGTTGGCCTTCGTCCCGTTCTTCGCGGCAGTCGAGCGGGACGCGCACGCCAGCGGCCGGCGCGTGCTGCTGCTCGGTCTGGTCTTCGGGAGCGTGGCCTGGGCCGGGGCCTGCAGCTGGCTGGTCGGGACGCTTCGCACCTTCTCGGGGCTACCGGTCGTCGCGTGCCTCGCGATCGCGCTGCTGTTCTGGATCCATCACGGCGGTCTGTTCGCACTGTTCGGCTGGCTCTGGTGGCGCGCCCGGCGGCGCGGCGCTTCTGCGGCGGTCGCGGCAGCCGCGGCCTTTGCGGCTAGCGAGCTGGTGTACCCTCAGCTCTTTCGGAGCTACTACGCGGCGAGCCTGCACAGCGTGCCGATCGCGCTCCAGATCGCAGAGCTCGGCGGCCCACTGCTGATCAGCGCGCTCGTGGTCGCGGTCAACGCTGCGCTCTACGAGTTCGGCGCATGCTGGCGAAGCCCCACCGCGCGGCGCTCCCTCGCCGCGGTGGCAGTCTGCGTGGTCGCGTCGCTGGCCTACGGTGCGGTGCGCATCTCGCAGGTCGAGGCCAGCGTGCGCGAGGCGCCGCACCTGAGGATCGGCATCGTCCAGCCGAACATGCAAGCGCTCGAGAAGTGGAGGAATCCCGGCGAAGGTCAGCGCAGGCTGGTCGAAGCAACACGGCACCTCGAAGAGTCGGTGCACCCGGATCTGATCGTCTGGCCGGAGAACGCCTACGCCGCTGGTCTTCCCGTTCGGGCCACGCGCGTGCCGGAGTTGGTCACGGGGGGAGCGCATACGCCCATCTTGTTCGGGAGCGTGGCGCACGTGCGGATCGCAGGGGAGCGCCGCGGGCTCAACCGCGTGCTGCTCGTGGACGAGCACGGCGAAGTCACGGGTACGTATGACAAGGTCAACCTGCTCGCCTTCGGCGAGTACCTGCCGCTGTCAGAGTGGCTCCCGTGGCTGCGCTCGCTCGCGCCCAACAGCGGCCGCGTTCATCGGGGCCGCCGCGTCGATCCGCTCCCCTTTCGCGATTGGAGGATCTCCGCGCTCGTCTGTTACGAGGACATTCTGCCGGGCTTCGTGCGGCGCGTGGTGCGCGAGGGCTCGCCGCACCTGCTCGTGAACCTGACGAACGACGCCTGGTTCGGCGACACGCAAGAGCCGTGGATCCACCTGGCGCTCTCGAAGCTGCGAGCGGTCGAGCAGCGGCGCTACCTGGTGCGCGCGACGAACACGGGCGTCAGCGCCGTGATCGACCCACTGGGCCGCGTCGTCGTCCAGTCGGACGCCTTCACGCAGCAGAGCCTCGACGCAGAGGTGGCGATGCTCGAAGGACGGACGCTCTACCAAGCCCTCGGCGACTGGCCTGGCTGGCTCGCGGCCCTAGCGATCCTCTGGCTCGCGTTCCTTCGTCGCGCTGCTCGATGATGCGAAAGCGTCACCCCTTCAGTTGTGCGGTACCGACACGCTGGTCTGGCGCACCGTCACGTTGCCGCTGTCATCCGCTGCCTCGTAGGTGATCGTGTAGATCCGCCCGCTGCCTTTGCCGCTCCGTTCCGCTCGCAGCTGGAACTGCCGGTCATCGCTGCCGAGCAGCGCGCCTTGCACATCCTGGCTGGTGTCGCCGTCTCCCAAGCCGTTGTCGGGCTCGTTGCTGACGATCGAGATCAGCCGGATCGATGGGCTCGTGTCGCAGATGTCGCTCGTCGTCACCGACACCGTCACGGTGCGGAGCGTGTGATTCGGAGGCCAGAGCGTCACCGGCGTCACGCTGATCGAGAGCTCCGGAGGTGTGGTGTCCGCCACTGTCACGGCGGTCTCGGCCTCGTCGGCCTGGGCGAAGCCGTCGATCACACGCAGCACGTAGTGCTCGCTATCTCCGATGCCGAGAGCCTGCACGGTGGTCAGGCCGTTGCTCAGCTCGGGCCCGACGCGGCTCCCCTCGCGCCAGCTCGCCAACGCGAGGTTCTGATCCGGGTCGCTGCTGCCGCTTCCGTCGAGCGTGAACGAGGCCCCAGCGGGCGACGTGCACTCCACCGTCTGGTTGGCGCCTGCCACCGCCGCGGGCGGCTGGTTCACGAGCTGGCCCGTCAGGTGAACGTCGACCTGCATCTCGTCGACGTCGGGGAACATGCAGGCACCACCCACGGCGTCGCAGTCCGGTGAGTCAGCCCTACACGGGATGTTGGCATCGTTCTCGCATACCCCATCGTCACCCACGTTGGCGGCCAGATTCCCCTCCATCGTGCAGCTACGGGCCACCCAGTCGATCCCAACGTCGAGCGGGCTGCCATTCGTGCTGTCCACGGCCAGACCGTCGCCACCACGCCGCCCGGCGCCCGTGCCAGCGATCGTGTCCGCGGCGAAGGTCGCGAGCCCCGAGCCGTCCAGAGGCGCACTCTCGAGACCGCGGCCGGACGCACTCAGGTCGCTGAATGTGGGGTCGGAGGCCCACCTCACCGAGAAGGTGATCGGCTCCATGCGTAGATTGAAGTACGGGTGCACGCTGCAGCCACCGCCCGGGCACGGCCCACCCAGGAACTCGACGGTGCCCGCGGTCGAGGGATCCCGCTTCGGCTCGCGGTCGCCGACCTCGATCTCGGCGCTGCCGTCGACATCACACTGGCTGCGGCGCCCGAACAGCTGGAACGCGAGCGGGCTGCCGGAAGCCACGCAGACCTTCGATTCGCCCATCACGTTGGTGGCTGCGACGAAGCTCTTGCAGTCCTCGACCGTTCCGCCCTCGTCCACACAGGCTTGGAAGGCGTTGGGGTCGAAGTTCGCGCACATGTCGGCGAGCGGCGTCTCGGTACAGGGATCGACGCACACGTCCGAGTTGAAGCTGTCGTCCTGGCCCGGGACGTCCACCAGCGAGCACGAACAGGGCGTCGGGTAGCCGCAGGCCTGATTGAGACCATTCAGTGTGTCGCTGAGCAGCGCGCATTCACCGATCAGCGCCGCCGGAGAGAGCGGGCCAGCCCCGGAGTTCTGCGCACAGACGGGTAGCGTGGCGATCACGCTGGTATCGAGGCTCACGACCAGGCGGGCTGCGTGCGTGGCATCGCCGTCGAAGGACTCCGCTGCGCGATGGCCCGTTCCCAGAATGCGCAGCACGACGCTGCTGCCGGTCGTCCAGCCGGGAAGATCGACGAGCTCCTGCAACACGTCCTTGAGATCCGGCGTCCGCTGAGCGTCGAGCGCATCGTCGACCGTCCACGCGGGCACATTCCACGAAACCGACGCGGAGCCCGGCGTCCGGTTGGTCAGATCGTTGTCGGCGCCCGAGAAGGTCGGCGCCGAGACGGAGGCTTCGGCGAAGATCGCGAGGCTCGTGGTCGTGTTGACGGTCTCATCCGAACTGAACTGCACGTAGGCCTTGGCAATCTTGGCGCCCGGCGGAATCGCGACGTTGTCGAAGCGGACTCCGACGACCCTGTCCCCGAGGTCGAGGTCCGTGCTGGCGAGGTCCATGCTGGCGCCGGTTTGCTCCGCGTCGTCGGAACCCGCGCGGATCTCGAGCGTCGAAGGAATGGCTGCGCCCTGGCAAGTGCAGGCGCACTGCAGCGCGTTGTCATCCGGGGGCCTTTCGAGCCCGAAGACGACGTCGCAGCCGGTCGTGGCCTCGAAGAATAGCGGCAACGCCGCGAGGCTGAGAACACACCAGAGCAGACGACGCGACATCATTTGAACGCTCCTTGGCCAACCTTGGGCGCGCCCAGCCTACTACGGACGCGGGAGGAGGGGGGAAAAAAACGCATCGTGTCGAAGCGCTCGCCCGCCGGCGTTGGCTGCCACGTCGTCGCGTCCGCGTCGCGCGTGCGGGAAGATACGGTCGCGCACGGCGGCGATGAAGAGAGAGTCGACCTCCTCGCTGAGGTAGCGCGCTTCCTCGCTCGAAGCGTGTGCCTTCGTTATTCGTCCGCCTCTTTGGCCAGCGCGAAGAGATTCACACGCCGATCACCGCGCACGCACTGCCCCGTTCGGAGGTCGAACTTCCAACGGTGCCGAGGGCACACGAGGCGCCCGTCTGCGTCGATGCGCGCGCGCTCGAGCAGCTCTCCCTCGTGCGGGCAGTGCCGCGGGATTCGGAGCGTGCGCCCCTCGTGCTCGATCGTGATCGTCTCGCGCGTCGCGCCGTCGTGCTCGCAGCTGTGCGCCCGGTCCGCTTCTGCCTCGAGCATTGCCTCCACGCAGCCGGGGTCGTGCCCGAAACGCAGCAGGTCGTGGAGCAACGGGTCGAACGTATCGGGCTCGCGTGAGAAGCGCGCGCGCAGCGAGAGCAAGAGGGTGTCGAGATCCACGTCTCCGTCGCAGAAACCCACGAGCACCGACGCCAGCGATGTGATCTCGAGCCGAGGCGTTGCCGGCGGCTCGTCCTTGCGAAGGAGACGTGCGCCCTCGCCGGGCCGCACGGCGATGCGCAGTGCGGGCTCGTCCTCGAGGGTCGCGAACGACGCGGCCGCGGAGAGGACGAGCGTCGTCGAGATCGATCGGCCCGGCATGCCGCGTAGGATCTCGCCGAGCCGCTCCGCGAGTCGGGAGGCTGCGGCCACGAGCACGCGCTCGCTCGGCTGCGCTGCCGAGAGCACCGGGTCGACGCGGGGATCGCAACGCTCGACCGGAGCGGCCGCTGGCCACGTGTGCACGTCTTCGGAATGCACGGCGTCGCCGCGGAGAACGAAACGCGAGCCCGGTGCGGGCCAGCGGACGGGCACCTCTCCGTCGAGCTCGCGGACCATCGCCGACCAGTCGAGCGCCTCCGGATCCTCGTCGAGGAAGGCACTCTCCGCGTCGGAGAACGTCACAGGGCCTGCGAACGCGCACGCGAGCGCGGGGCGCAGGATGCCGAGCGCCGTCCGGAACCCGCCGACGATCTCGTCGCGCACCGCGTGGATGCGCGCGCGTCGCTCGGCGAGCGTGCCGCGGAGGTACGGGAACGGATAGCCGTTCGCAGCGTAATTGAGCGTGTACGCAAAGAGCGTCGGGCGCCGCTTCGCCGCGATCGCCGACAGCATCGCGCTCGAGATTCCGCAGTCGTTCGCGTCCAGGAAGCTTCCGTCCTCCGACTCGAGCAGAAGCATGGAGTTCGTGCGATGAAGGGGTTTCTCGAGGTAAATCGTCGCGCGCACACCGGGCGCGAGCGCGATCGGCTCGCCGTCTGCACACCAGCGGATCTCGTGTACGTCGCGCAGCGACTCGAGCGCCGCACGGAACAGCGTGCTCCGGAACGCACCGACGAGCAGCGTCGCGCGCGGCAGCGTGCGGAGGAACGTTGGGTCGAAGTGGTCCTCGTGCGCGTGCGAGACGTAGATGTGCGTCGCGCCGGCCACGCGCGCGCGCATCTCGGCCAAGCCGGCCGCGTCGAGTGTGGGGACAGACCGCCACGCGCCGAGGTGCGCGGGGCCGGAAAACCACGGATCGGTCAGCACCGCGACGCCACCGGGGGCGCGTGCGAGCGTGCATGCCTGCCCGAGGAACTCTACTTCC
Source organism: uncultured Spirochaetales bacterium (assembly GCA_964353555.1). Classification (GTDB taxonomy): domain Bacteria; phylum Myxococcota_A; class UBA9160; order UBA9160; family PR03; genus PR03. Next base: position 1,755 of record CAYGWM010000114.1, on the reverse strand, counting down.
ATGGCGCATCTCCAGTCGTTCGGTTGTAAAGGCCTTCATGCGCTGAGCATCGAAGTGCGCTGGGGTGTGCGTTGGTACGCGCTCGCGGTTGAAGGGGCGTCATGGGATGGCGCGAGTCGACGTGACACTGAAGTACGCAAGTGCCACCTGGGAGGCTACAGAGAGCGCGACGACCAGCACGAACCAGGCGCCCCGCAGCTCGACACCGCCCGCCGCAACGAGGGGGAAGGCGGAATGGACGAAGCGCGGTCGCAATCCCAGCCCCGCCGACACGCTGGCGAGCCCGACGATCCCGAGCGCCCACAGCCACAGAAGGATCGGCGGACGCCACTTCCACATCGCGAGGATCAGCACTACGACCAGCACGAATCCGAATGTCGGCATCAACTCGTTCATCCGCAGCTCGGTTCCCTGGAACAGCCACAGTGCGACGTTCTTGACGCGTCCGAGCGTCCGATAGCCGAAGTCGACCGTCTCGCCCCATGCTTCCCGCTGGACCCGGAACCATGCTCCCGTTTCCCCCGTCCACGCACCGATGTACGCGAGCGACGCGAGCCAGCCAATCGGTGCGAGCGCGGCTGCGATGAGCGCCTTCCATTCCCGTCTGTACCAGACGGCTGCTCCGGCGGCCCACACGCAGGGGAGCGCTAACACGATCGCATTCGGGCGACTTGCCGACCCGATCGCTGCCAGGAGCCCTGCGAGCCACCAGCGACGCCCCAGCAGAGCCATCGCAGATGAGATCGCGAACACCGCAAGGACGGGCTCCGAGTACACCATCGACCATACGAAGGCGCCGGGGAACGCCGCATAGAGTAGGGTCGCGCGATCCGCTGCCCTCACGTCTCGCAGGTTGGCGACGAGCGTCCACAGAAGCACCGTCGCCAGCAGGCCCGCGATGGCCGAGACGAAGAGCAGCGAGCCCTCTGAGCCCAGAGGAGTAACGGCTTTGACGCCGCGGGCGAGAAGCGGGTAGAGCGGGAAGAACACGAGTGAGCTCTGTGACGCGACGCCGTCGGGCGTCTGGGGCACCGTCTGCGGGTACCAGTCGTCGACGATCGAAACGTAGAAATCGCCGTCCCAGAAACGGAGCTTGGGCAGAACGCCGGCGACGGGTGCGGAGGAATCGAACGACGCCGCGACGATCGTGAGCAGGATGATCAATCTACAGGCGGTGAAGATGAGGACCGGGCGCCACAGATCTCGCGACCGGATCACGAATCGGACGCGCGGCGGATCAGCCAGCGAGCGCCAGCTCGGCTCCCCGCCTTCTGCCTCAGGTACGTTCGTTCCGGCACTGCTGCGATCCATGGCTCGCTCCGTTACCGCGCGTCGGCGCACCTGAAGCATTCCTAAAGCACGGCTTGCTCCGGCCAATCCACATCGCGCGCCCGGAAGTGATTTGCTGGGCGAGGAGAATCGAGTGGAACTTGCCGGCTCCAGACGAGGTCGTGCCGCTCAACGCTGACGCAGCAGGAGACAGGGGCGGAAAGGGACACGGCGTAACTCTCCGCTCGTCATGTGCTCGAGAGAAGAGTGCCCACACGGCGCTGTCTGCCGTGGACAGTCTGCATCGCTGGCGCGTTGTCGCGTCGACCCTTTTTCACCCCAAACGTCACTCTATGTTACCCCTCATCGCGGTTTGGGTCCGAGCCTCGGGGAGGAGATCATGAAGGAGAGGTCAGGGTGATGATCGCGAAAGGGTCGGCTGCCAACGGGATCAATCGGTTGCGATTCCCGCTCCGGTGGGCTTGC
>CAYGWM010000113.1:0-13370 GCA_964353555.1 uncultured Spirochaetales bacterium | reverse complement strand
CGCACCTTGGCGTTCGACGACTGGATCTCGACGTCGCCTTCGATGTTCTCGACCGAGACGGCGCCGTTGCTGGAGCGCGCCTTCACGGATGCGCACAGCGACGCGATGCAGACCTTGCCATTCGACGCGGTTACGTCGATGCGCACGCCGCGCGGAACGCGCAGTTCCATGTTGATCACGCCGCGCCGGTTCCACTTGCGCGGGATCGCGACTTCGAGATCGAGCGAGACGTCGGTTTCGCTCGCGGTGAGGTGCGTCGCTTCGGCGAGCGCGCGGGCGGCCATCTCGCTCTCGGCACGCGCGATCTTCTGCAAGCGCACTTCGATGTCGGCGCGGTCTTCGCCGATCACGCGCGTCTTGCCGTTGGCGTTCTCGATGTGCAGCAGGCCGGAGCACGGCGCTGCGAAGTGGACGATCTCCTGCGACTCGGCGCGGTCGCTCCACGGGATGCCGGCGAGCAGGCTGTGCAGGAACTCGGCGAAGCCACCGTGCTCGCGATTGCAGGGAGCGCCGTTGCGCGCGCTACGCGGCTTCATCTGCACACCGCCGCGATGTGATCGAGCAGCCGCGTCAGCACCGCCGCGCCGGGGCCACGCAACGAGAGCGTCGCGGCGGGCGTGAGTTCGCTCGGCTCGGGATTCACTTCGACGACGACGCCGCCCTGGCGCAGTACTTCATGCGGGAACTCGGCCGCGGGATAGACGGTGGCCGACGTCCCGACGACGAGCATCAGGTCGGCGCGCGCGACGGTGTCGAAGCAGGCGCGTAATACATCGGGCGGGATCGGCTCGCCGAAGTGGACGATGTCGCCCTTCAGCACGCCGGCGCAACGCGGACAATGGGGCGGCAGGTTCTGCGCGTCGACGGCGATCGCCTCCGGATCGAAGCGCGTTTGGCACTCGCTGCAGCGCAGCAGCCGATGGTTGCCGTGGATCTCCAGCAGCTGCTGGTGGCCGGCCTGGCGGTGTAGGTCGTCGATGTTCTGGGTGATCAGCGCGTCGAGCAGACCGCGGCGCTCGAGGTCGGCGAGCGCTTTGTGGCCGGCGTTCGGTTTCGCGCCCCGCACCGCGTCGCCGAGTGCGCGCATCCAGTCTTGGTTCGGCGTGAGCCGCTCTTCCCAGTAGCCGCGCGGGTTGCGCAGGAAGCGCTGATAGCCGTCCATCGGCGGCTCGCCGTACTGGGTCCAGATGCCGCCCGGACCGCGGAACGGCGGGATCCCGCTCTCGACCGATAGCCCGGCGCCGGTGAGCGCCACCCGATGCTTCGCCCGTACGACGAGCGCTGCGGCGCGCGCAATCGCGGCGTCCGTGACTTCGTCGAGGGTGAACGTTGCGGGATCGCTCAAGAAGGGGTTCCCCGGTCAGTGATAAGAGGGTCGATCGTTGGAGTTGCGCGATTGCTCGGTCTGCACCGCGCGCAGTCGCTTGCGCATTTGCCAACGTCGGAAGCGCCAGCGGATCTGTTCGAGCGAGAGCAGCCCGCGCGCGTCGCCCTGGCCGCGGAGCAGCAGCCAGCCGACGAGCACACCGCCGAGATGCCCGGCGTGGCTGATGTTGGGAGGGCCGAAGGAGGCCTCCATGAAGAACAGCAGCGGGATCAGCCAGATCGCGCGGAACGCGACGGGCGGGAAGATCAGCATGATGGTGCGGTCGGGCCAGGTGAGTGAGTAGGCGAGCAGTACACCGAAGATTGCGCCCGAAGCGCCGAGCGTCGGGTACTGAAGCGTCGCTGCGTTCCCGGCGCCGAGCAGCACCGGGATCCACGGATACGAGACGATGATCAGGCCGGCACCCACGCCGCAGAGCAGGTAGAAACGGAGGAAGCGCTGGGCTCCCCAGACCAGCGCCACCTGCGAGCCGAACATCCACAGGCTGAACATGTTGGCGAGGATGTGACCGAGTCCGGCGTGCATCCACATGTAGGTGAAGGGCTGCCAGAGGAAGCCGCGATGCCAGAAGTCCCACGGCGACGCGGTCAGCACCTCGAAAAGAGGCAGCCGAAACGCGAATTGCGCGAAGAAGACGGCGACGTTCGCGATGAGCAGCTGCTTGATGACGGGCGGTGTTACCGGCGGACCGAAGCCCATGCCGCCACCCGAGTACCCGCGTCCGTACAAAGCGTCTCCTCGCTGGCCCCCCCAATGCTTGCGTCGGTCGGGGGGCGTCTTCGCTTCTCTTCGGTCGACTCTGCGATCAGAGCGTCGTGCTGCGTGCAAGCGGGGCACGCAAGACTGCTTTTGGATCCAATAGTCGTTGCGGGTCGGGCGCGGAACCCCGCAGCAGGACGAGCGTAAGCTCGTCAACCCCTCAGGTCAACACGGCTTTCGGGTGGAACTCAAGCGCTCGCAAGGGCTTCGAGTGCGCGCTCGGCCTCCGGATGCGAGAGGCCGGCGAGATCGAGGACCGGCAAGTCGATGCCGAGGTCGTTGCGGATCGAGGCGATTCGATCGCGACAGCCCGAGGCGGGGCCCGCAAGCATCGCATCCACCACTTCGCAGTCCGGCAACGAGCGAAACCACGGCTGCCAACGACGAAACTCGCTGGCGAGGGACGTGTCATCGACGGCCCGATCCGGTCGCGCAAAAACCCACATCGAGCGACCGATCGAAGCCGGGTCGCGGCCGATCGACTCGCAGGCGACCGCGAGCCGGCCCGCGGCCTCGCGAACCAGCCGCGCGACCGGCGGGACGTTCAGGTCCCAGCGGTCCGCATGGCGCGCCACTACGTCGAGCAGCCGCGCTCCGGCGCCGCCCACCTCGATCGGCATTCGGCCGCCGCGCGGCAGCGGCCGGACCCGCGCGTCGTCGAGCGTCACGAAGCGGCCGCGAAGCGTGACGCTTTCGCCGGCCCACAGTCGCCGCAGCGCGGAGAGCCATTCGTCGAGCCACGCGATGCGCTCGCTCGCGGGCGGCAACGCGAAGCCGAAGCGGCGATCCGCCGGCTGTCCGCCGATCGACGCGAGAAAGCGCAGCCGGCCGGGCGCGACGCATTCTGCTGTCGCAACGGCCTGTGCGAGCCGAGCGGCGTTCCAGTGGTGGACGAGCCGGATCGAACCGATCTCGATGCGCGCCGTGCGCGCCAGCAGCGCGACCGTTGCGGTCCAGCCGTCGAGCACTGGGCCGTCACCGCGCGACGGCACGATCGAGACGTCGCCGTCCACGTACGCCGCGCGGTAGCCGAGCGCCTCGGCGCGCTGCACCAGCGCGAGCACCTCGTCGAAGCCGCGGTGGTGCCCGCCGAGATGGACGGCGAGGCCGGCCACGTCAGCGCAGACGTCCGAGATGCCGCGCGGCGTGCAGCAGCGCGAGCGCGCTCTTCGCATCCGCCAGCTCGCCGCTCCACACCAGCGCGAGTGCCTCGTCGAGCGACATGCGTACCACCTCGATCACCTCGTCCTCTTCGCGCCGGTGCGGCACTGTTTCGAGATCGAACGCGGCGAACAGATGGATGCGCTCGTCGGTGAAACCGGGCGTGGTCCAGATCGTCGCGAGCGGAACCAGACGCCCCGCGCGCCGTCCCGCTTCTTCTTCCAGCTCGCGCGCGGCACACAGCTCGGGCGCATCGCCGTCGAGCTTGCCAGCGGGCACCTCCCAGATCGTGCCGCCGGCCGCGTGACGATACTGGCGGAGGAGCAGCACGTCGCTCCCGCTCTCGAAGGGCACCACCGCCGATGCACCGGGATGACGCACGATGTCGAGCGGCACCGTGTGGCCGTTCGGCAGCACCGCCTCTTCGACCCAAACAGAGATCGACCGCCCCGCGTACGCAAGCTCTCGCTTACTCAAAGCGCCTCCTGACTCGCGCTGACTCAAAGAGAAACATGACCCGTGTTGGCTCGGCCGCTTGCTGCGGCCGGCGCGGAAAACCATAAGGCTCGCGCTCGCACACCTCGCAGTCCCCTGACTCGTGTTGGCGCGGGCCCGTCCGGGCCCGGTGCGAGATCACCAGCTAGGCCGTGGTGCGGAATCATCGAGATGGGAAATCATCAGCCAGAGTAACGGATTGGAGGCGGTGAATGGCGCGGGGTGAAGAGCGTGCGGTGACGATCTTGCTGGAGGGTGCAGAAGGCATCGCGCTCGACGGACTCTATGTCGCGGGCAGCGATCCCGATGCGGGTGGCGTGGTGATCGCGCCGCCGCATCCGCTCTACGGCGGCAGCATGGATTCGCCGGTTGTCTCGGAGATCGCATGGGCGTGCGCGCGCGCGGGTCTCGCGTCGCTGCGCTTCAACTGGCGCGGCGTCGGCGCGAGCGGCGGCATCTCGAGCGGCGACGCGGAGCACGCGCGCGCAGACTACGCGGCCGCGCTCGAGCAGCTCGCGAGCACGGTGCCCGGGCGACTGCTCGCCGCCGGTTACTCGTTCGGCGCCGCCGCCGCGGTGAGCGCCGCGGCCGACGACCCCCGTGTGCGCGGACTCTTGCTCGTGGCGCCGCCACCCGCGCTACTCGATCGCAACGCGCTCGAAGCGCGTCCCCGCGATGTGTTGGTCATCACCGGCGAACACGATGGGATCGCACCGGCGGCCGCGCTCGAAGCGATCACGCACGAACTGTCCAGCGCGTGCTTCGTGACGATCGAAGAAGCAGATCACTTCTTTGGTGCAGGCCTCACCGAAGTGGGCGCCGCGATCACAGCATGGCTAGTGCACTAGCCAGCAACTGACGACGTGCCCAAGAGTTGGCGCGGGCCCGTCCGGGCCCGGTGCGAGATCATGAGGCCGGGCCGTGGTGCGGAATCACGAGCTGGGGAGACGAATGCGGAAGCGGCTGCCGCCGCCCGGGCGATCGCTGATGACGAGGGTGCCGGCTGCTTCGTCGATGATACGCAGCGAGATCGCAAGACCGAGGCCGCCCGGGCGTTCGGACTTGGTCGAGAAGAACGGCTCGAAGAGGCGCCGGCGCAGTGCGCGCGGAATGCCCGGACCGCGATCCTCGACATCGATCTGCAGCACGTGGCCGAGTGAGCGCGCGGTGATGCGGACGTCGCCGTCCGCGGGTGTCGCGTCGAGTGCATTGAGCGCAAGGTTCAGCAGCACCTGACGGAGCGCGTCGGGCGCGAGCCTGCACGTGGGCAGTGCCGGCGCGACGTCGGTCGCAAGCTGCACGCCAGCGGCCGCCGCGCGATGCGCGACGAGTCGCAGCACCGCTGCGACGACGTCCACGACTTCACAGCCGCCGTCCTGCTCGGGTGTAGGCAGGCGCGGGCTCGCGTGATCGAGCACCAGATCGAGCAGCCGCTCGATGCGCACCAACTCGTCGCCCGCGATATCGAGGAAGCTCTGCAGGAATTCAGCGTCGTCGCGGCGCTCGGGCAGCAGTTGCAGGAAGGTCTTCACGGAGACCAGTGGATTGCGCACTTCGTGCACGATCTCGGCGACCAGCCCGCCGAGCGCAGCGAGTCGGTCGAGGCGCCGCACATCGGCGTCGAGTCGAGCGAGTCGCGCGCCAGCGATCGCGCCGAGCAGCGGTCCTTCGACGCGTTGCGCGGCAGCGTCGAGGGCGGCGAGCGTGCGCGGTCGCACCCGTGTGGACTCGGCCGCTGCGCTGCCGAGCAGCAACACGGCCGCCGGCGTGCCTGCGGCGATCGCGACTGGAACCGCTGCGGTATAGCCGTCGCGCATGATCGCGACGCGAGCCGGGTCGGGCATCGTCGCCGCGCGAAGGTCGGTGGCGCCGCTCAGCGCGGCGAGCGACTCGTACTCGGCGGCACTCGGCGCGCGCGCCGGCGGCTCCGGGCCGATGGCCGCTACGACGCGCGGCGCGCTTCCCGGCGCGGCCGACCACGCTGCAGCGCGTGTCGCGCCGGTCTCGGCGACGAGTCGTTGCAGTGCGCTGGCGAGCAGGCTCTGGAGGTCGTCGGCGTCGCTCGGCGTCGCGGCGAAGCTGCGGCCCGGCGCGCCGCGTGGATGGGTCGCACCGGCGGGACGTCGAGCGGGGCGAGGTGTGTCCCCGAACTCCACACCCAGTCCACGGGGAGGACCGTCCCCTTTCTCCATCAGAAGTCCATGCGGAGCAGTTTGCGCGCCTCGCCTTCGCTGAGGCCGTCGGCACCGGGGCCTTCGGTGGGTTCGTGGCCGGCGGGGAAGGCTTGGAGATAGGAGTTCGAGGTTTCGTCGCCGGCGAGCTTGCCGGTGGACGGATCGACGCGCGCGTACGAGACGCCTTCGGGAACCGGGAACTGGTGAACCGGTTTGCCCTGGTGCGCCTCGCGCATGAAATCGATCCAGATCGGGAGCGCGGCGCGGCCGCCCGTCTCGCCCTTGCCGAGATTGCGGCGCTCGTCGAAGCCCACCCAGGCGCCCGCGGCGATCTCGGTCGAGAAGCCGATGAACCAACAATCGCCGTGATCGTCGGTGGTGCCCGTCTTGCCGGCGAGCGGACGGCCGAGCACGCGCGCTTTGGCCGCCGTGCCGCCCGCGTGCTCGATCGGCGCGCGCATCAGGTCCGTCACCAGGAACGCGTCGCTCGGCGACATCACCTGGTCGGGCCCCATCGGAACGCCGTCGGCGAGGACCTGCGGTGTCTGCTTCGCACTCTCCCAAGTGGGCGGCGACTCGTCGCTCGGGCGATCGAGCGCGAGATTCTCGAGCAGCACCTTGCCGTTGCGGTCGAGCACACGGCGGATGAAGATCGGCTCGACGCGGTGTCCGCCGGCCGGGAACGCCGCGTACGCCGACGTGATCTCGACCAGCGTCACTGCGTTGGCACCGAGCGCCACCGACGGATAGGGCGCGAGGTGCGACCGGATGCCGAGCTGGTGCGCGAGGTTCACGACCGGCCGGATTCCGACGCGGAACAGCAGGTTCACCGTCGCGAGGTTCAGCGAGCGCGCGAGCGCTTCGCGCAGCGAGACGACGCCGCGGTACTTGTGGTCGTAGTTCTGCGGCGCCCAGACGGCGCCGCTCGCGGGATCGGTGTACGTGATCGGCGCGTCGTTGAGCGTCGACACCGCCGTGAGTCCCTTGGTGAGCGCCGCCGCGTAGACGAACGGCTTGAACGCGGAGCCCGGCTGGCGCCGCGCCTGCACGGCGCGATCGAACTGGGAGCGCGCGTAGTCGTAGCCTCCGACCAGCGCGAGCACCTCGCCAGTCGAAATGTCGAGCGCGAGGAAGGCTCCTTCGACTTCGGGAGACTGGTAGAGCGTGACGCGGGTCGCAGCGGGCGGCGGCGGCTCAGCCGAGGCGTCGGCGGTGGCCGGTTCCGCGTCGGACTCGGGATCGGGCTCGCTGCTCGCGGCTTCCATTTTCGGCGGCGTAGCCTCCGGCGGGGACACGCGGAAGCGCGCGACGTCTCCGACCGAGAGCGCCTGCGAAATTTTCGAATGGGGCGCGGCGGCACGCTCGATGTTGCGCGAGCGCGCCCAGGCGACGTCGCCGAGGTGCACGTCTGCGCTGAGATTCGGCGCGAACGCGACGTGGGCGACCTGCTTGGCATCGTCATTCGTGGTGACGACGCCGAGCCACGTCTTCGCCGGGTCGAGCGAAGCGAGTGTCAGGTTCGCGCTGGCATCGAGCTTGTTCTCCGCAGCGACTCGCTGGACTTCGGCTTCGAGCTGCGCGCGCGGAACGCGACGCAGTGGCCCGCGCCAGCCCTGCCGGTGATCGAGCGCCTCGATGCCCGCGCGCAGAGCAGCTTCCGCGGTGCGCTGCAAGTGCAGGTCGAGCGTGGTTTCGATCCGCAGGCCGCCCTTCAGCACGGTGTCGCCACCGAGCTTTTGGAATAGATGGCGGCGCACTTCCTCGGCGAACCACGTCGCTGCGACGAAGTCGTCGCGTTCGGGCGGCGCCCGCAGTACCGGCGGCTCCGCGAGAGCACTCTGATACGTCTGGTCGTCGATGAAGCCGACCGCGAACATGCGTCCCAACACATACTGGCGGCGGTTGTCGGCGGCCTCGTAGTTTCCGAGCGGCGAAAAGCGCGACGGTGCCTTCGGCAAGCCCGCGAGCATCGCGCCCTCCGAAACCGTCAGCTGCGACACCTCCTTTCCGAAGTACGTGCGCGCTGCCTCGCCGATGCCCCACGCGCCGCCGCCGAAATAGATCTGGTTCAGATACAGCGCGAGGATCTCGTCCTTGGTCAGATGCTGCTCGAGGCGCCGCGCGAGGATCAGTTCCTTGACCTTGCGATCGAAGCGACGTTCGGGCGTCAGCAGCAGGCTCTTCACCGTCTGCTGCGTGATCGTCGAGCCGCCCTGCACGATCTCGCCCGCCGTGAAGTCGACCCATGCGGCACGCACGATCGAGCGGAAGTCGATCCCGCTGTGCTCGAAGAACGAATCGTCTTCGCCGGCGACGAACGCGAGGATCACGTGCTCGGGGATCTCGTCGAGGCGCACCAGTCGGCGGCGCTCGTCGAAGAACTCGCCGATTGGCTGGCCTTCGCGGTCGTAGACGGTGCTGACGAGCGGCGGGTGGTAGTCGTCGATGCCGCGCATGTCGGGAAGATCGCTGACGATCGCGAGGTAGAGAGCGATCGCCGTTCCCACGGCCCCGGCGACCGCGAGGACCACCAAGCCCACGAGCGCGAGCGCGATCCGCCTGAAGAAGGACCTCATCGATGACTCCGGGGGAGGGGTCGCAGGCTAGCCGACGGCTTCGAGGCTGCGCTACCGAAAGGCGTCCCCCGTGAGTCGCCTGGAGCCCCGATTTGTCGAACATTGCGCTCTCGATGCTCTTCGTGATGGATCCGATCGGGTCCATCGAAATCGACAAGGACACGACGTTCGTGTTGATGCTCGCGGCCCAGCAGCGCGGGCACCGTGTCTTCTACTGCCAGCCGACGGAGCTGTCGGTCGAGGAGGGCAAGCCCGTCGCATGCGTGCAAGCCGTCACGCTGCGCCGCGAAGTGGGCCGCCACGCGGATCTCGGCGCGCCGCGCACGCTCTCGCTCGACGACGACATCGACGTCGTCTTCCAGCGCAAGGACCCCCCGGTCGACATCGACTACGTCACCGCGACGCAGATCCTTGCGCTGTGCCGGCGCGCGCTCGTGCTGAATCGGCCCGACACGGTGATCTGGGCCAACGAAAAGCTCTACGCGGTCCAGTTCCCCGACTTGATGCCCGAGACGCGCGTCTCGCGTCGCATTCCCGAGTTCATCGATTTTCTCGCCAAGCTCGGTGGCGAGATGATCGTGAAGCCCCTCGGCGGCAAGGGCGGCGAAGGCGTCTTCCATCTGCGTCATGACGACCGCAACCTCTTCTCGATCCTCGAGCAGGTGACCGGCTTCGGCACCCGCTGGGCGATGGCACAGCGTTATGTTCCCGAGGTGCGACAGGGCGATAAGCGCATCCTGTTGCTCGAGGGCGAACCGCTCGGCGCCGTGCTGCGCGTCCCCGCGAAGGGCGAGACGCGCGCCAATCTCCACGTCGGCGGCACCGCCGCCCGCGCCTCGCTCGACGCGCCGGACCGCCGCATCGTCGAGCGCCTGCGCCCCCATCTCCAACGCGACGGCCTCTTCTTCGTCGGCATCGACGTCATCGGCGGTTGCCTCACCGAAGTGAACGTCACCAGTCCCACCGGCATCCAGGAAATCAACGCCCTCGAAGGCGTCCACCTGGAACATCAGGTCATCGAAGCTGCCGAGCAGCGCGCGGCCCAGCACAAAGCCGCATCCAGCAATTAGCCAAAGCCAGCAAGTAGCGGGGCCGCAGCGGAGAGGGGTCCGCGCCCCCTTGATTCCCCGCAGCTCCAACCCCTAACCACCTGAAAAATCTTGACACCCACGGGGCACAGGGGCATCTTGCCCCCGACACCGCGTGCCTAGACCCCGGCGCGATGTCGTCTCCTCTGCATTTCCGCATGCCGCATCCCCGGCACTGCCACCACGAAGGAGACGGCCCCATGGCCACGAAGATCGCAAAGACCGGCATCACCCGTGAACGCGGGTGGCTCTATTACCTCGACAAGAATGGCGACGTGAGTCGCACGAAGATGGCGCGCGGGAGCGCTCGCACGCAGAAGAGCAAGCCGCAGCGGATCGCCAAGGTTGGCGTGAAGCGCGAGAACGGCTTCCTCTACTTCGTCGACAAGGATGGTGACGTCGCGAAGGCGAAGATGGCGAAGCCCGGTTCGCGCCGGAAGAGTGTGCGCCGCGCAACGCCGCGCACGCCGCGTCGCAAAGTGGCTGCGAGTCGCACCAAGACCACGCGCCGCGCTCGCCGCTAGCGAGTCGCAGAGTCGAAGCGGCAGGCCGGGCGCGTGCCCGGCCTGCCGTCGGTCTTTGCGATAGCGGTATGCTGGCTCTGTGACTTCTCCCGCCGATCCCAGCGGTACTCCCTACGCGATCCTGATCGTCGACGACGAAGCAGGCATTCGCGAAAGCCTCGAGCTGACGCTCGAGGGCGAGTACCGCGTCTTCACCGCCAAGAACGCACAAGAGGGTCTCGCGATCGTCGAGCGCGAAAACATCGCGCTGGTGATCGCGGACCAGGTGCTGCCCGGCATGACCGGCGTCGAGTTCCTCGAGAAGGTCATCGAGTACAACCCGAACGCGATCCGGATGATGCTGACGGGCTACGCGGACGTCGCGTCGATCGTGCGTGCGGTCAACGAAGGTCGCATCTACCGCTACATCCCGAAGCCGTGGGACCCAGAGGAACTGCGCGTCAACGTGCGGCGCGCTCTCGAGTCGTACTCGCTCGCGACCGAGAACGCCTCGCTCGCAGCCGCGCTGCGCGACGCCAACGATCGGCTCCGCCAGGAAAACCTCTACCTACGTCGCGAAGTGCAGCGCCGCTACGCGTTCGACAACCTGATCGGCTCGAGTCCCGCCATCCATCGCGTCTTCGAGGTGATGGAAAAGGTCGCGACCACCGACGCCACCGTGCTGCTCGCCGGCGAAACCGGCACCGGCAAGGACCTCGTCGCGCGCGCGATCCACTACGCCGGCGTGCGCAAGAGCGGTCGCTTCGTGGCACAAAATTGTGGCGCGCTGCCCGACACGCTGCTCGAGAGCGAGCTCTTTGGCCACAAGCGCGGCGCTTTCACCGGCGCGCACGAAGACAAGAAGGGCCTCTTCGAGCTGGCGCACAACGGCACGATCTTCCTCGACGAGATCGGCGAGACCAACCTCAGCATGCAAGTCCGCCTGTTGCGCGTGCTGCAAGACGGCGAAGTGCGCCCGCTCGGCGCCTCCGAGGTGCGCAAAGTCAACGTGCGCGTGATCGCGGCGACCAATCGCGACCTGCGCAAGATGGTGCAAGAGGGCGCGTTCCGCGAAGACCTCTACTATCGGCTACGCGTGGTCGAGATCACGATCCCGCCGCTGCGCGAGCGCCGCGAGGACATCCCGGTCCTCGCCCATCACTTCCTCGAAGATGCCAACAAGCGCATGAACCGCGGCATCAAGGGCTTTACCAACGCGGTGATGGATCGCCTCGTCGCCCAGCACTGGAGCGGCAACGTGCGCGAACTGCAGAACGAGATCGAGCGCATCGTCGCGCTGGCCGGCGATGCCGACACCATCACCGTCGACATGCTCTCCGAGCACGTGCGCGGTCGCCCGGCGAAGGACGACGCCAGCGCTGGCGGCGAAGAGCTCGCCCTTCTCTCCGACATGAACCTCGCCGTCGACGATCTCAAGCGAAAGCTGATCCGCCAGGCGCTCGAAGAGACCGGCTCGAAGAGCAAGGCCTCCGAGAAACTCGGCATCCCGCGGCAGTCGCTGCAGAAGATGATGAAGCGGCTGGGGATGAAGGACGCCGGCGCGGAGTAGCGGCGCCAGAGGAAGCGCATGGACTGCGATCTCAAGCTCTCGGGCGGGATGCTGATCGACGGGACCGGAGCGCCGCGCGTTCGCACCGACGTGGCGGTCGCGGGCGGGCGCATCGCGGCGCTGGGCGATCTCGCCGGGCTCGCGGCCGCACGCACGATCGACTGCAGCGCCCGCATCGTCGCGCCCGGTTTCATCGACATCCATTCGCACGCGGACTGGCTGCTGCCCGATGCGGACCACGGACGCCTCGTCGAACCGTTCGTGCGCCAGGGCATGACGACGCTCGTTGCGGGCAATTGCGGATTCAGCCCTGCGCCGATCTCCGCGCGCAGTCGCGACGCGGCGCGTGGCGCGAGCCGGCTGCTGCACGACGGCTCGCTCGATCCCGATTTTGCGACGGTGGAAAGTTTCCTCGATGCGCTCGAGCGCGGCGGTGTGGCGCTGAACGTCGCGCAGCTGGTGGGTCACGGCACGATACGTGCCGCGGTGACGGGCGCGCTCGAGCCGGCCGCGCCGACGCCCGACGAACTTGCAGCGATGGAGCGTCTCGCCGACGAAGCGCTCGACGCCGGCTGCGCGGGCATCTCCACCGGACTTGGCTACGCACCGGGGATCTTCGCGGGCGAGGACGAGCTCGCGGCGTTTGCGAAGATGGCGGCGCGGCGCGGGCGTCTCTTCACTTCACACTTGAAGGCCTACTCGTGGGCCAGCGGCGTCTACTCGCACGATCCGAAACAGGATCCGCACAACCTGGCCGCGATCCGCGAGATCCTGCGCGTGGCGCGCGCCGCCGACGTACGCCTGCAGATCAGCCACCTGATCTTCGTCGGCCGCAACACCTGGCCGAATCATGGCGAGGCGCTGCGCCTCGTCGAGGACGCGCGCCGCGATGGCCTCGACGTCGCCTTCGACGCCTTCCCGTACACGGCGGGCAACACGACCTGCGCGGTGATCTTCCCGGCCGCGCTGCTACCCCGGCTCGAGGAAGTGTTGCGCGATCCCGAGCAGCTCGCGGGTCTCGCGCGCTTCGCCGAGATGGCGTTCGAGGCGGTCGGCTTCGGCCTTCCCGATATCCAGCTGATGCACTGCGACGTGCCCGAATGGAACCACCTCGATGGTCTGCGCATTCCCGAGGCGGCCGAGCAGGTCGGCATGGCGCCCTTCGAGTTCTACGCGCGCCTCACGGTGGCGAGCCGCCGCAACGCGCGCGTGCTGAATCACACCTACAGCGGCGACACGGGCGACGAAGACGCGCTGCGCGCGGTGCTCGCCCATCCGCTCTGCACGATCGAAACCGACACGATCTTGACGTCGCAAGGCCATCAGAATCCGGCCAGCTTCGGGACCTTCCCGCGCGTGCTCTCCACCTACGTGCGTGCGGGTCTCTTCTCGCTCGAAGAGGCAGTGCGCAAGATGACGGGCGCCGCCGCCGAGCGGCTCGGTTGGAGCGATCGCGGCGTGGTGCGGCGCGGTGCGGCGGCCGACCTCGTGGTGTTCGATCCCGCGCGGCTGCGCGACACGGCGAGCTTCGAAGCGCCGTCGCGCACGCCGGAGGGCATCGAGCACGTTCTCATCAACGGGGAACTCGTGCTCGACGCGGGCCGCTACGACGCGAGCGCCCGCGCGGGGGCAGTGCTTCGCTCGTAGCGGCGAGCGT
>CAYGWM010000112.1:7642-13478 GCA_964353555.1 uncultured Spirochaetales bacterium | reverse complement strand
TCTCGCGCTCGGTCTCCGCGGTGACGTCGTCGTGCGCGAACGGCGCTGCGCCCGGCTCGCTCGACCACAGACTCACGCCCTGCTTGGCGAGGATGCCGGAAACGGCGGTGACGAGTCCGAGGCTGCCCGGGTCGTCGCGCAGCAACTGCACCATGCGCACCAGCGCCTGCAACACGAAGTTGTTGAGCGGACCGCCGGCAAACGCCATCCCGCCCGTCACCGTGAGCGGTCGATCGTCGCCGATCCCCATCTCTCGCATTTGGATTCGCACCGCGACCGGGAAGCACGAGTAGATCTCGCGGTAGGCGACGTCGGCAATCGGTCGCCTGGTGTGCGCGAACACGCGTTGCGCAGCCTTCGCGAAGCCGGCGCAGCGGTGCAGCGCGCGCCGCTCGGTGAACGGGATCATCTGGTTCGCGTCGGCGGTCGCCAGCGGAAACACCCAGCGCTCGCGCGGGATGCCGAGCGAGCGCGCCGTTGCGACCGAGCACGCGACTAGCCCCGCAGCCTGGTCGACGTTCCATTGCGAGCAGTGCAGCTTGCCGTACGGAAACGCCTGCATCGGATTGCGCACCGGATCGGCGATCGTCGCGGCATCGACCGGTTCCCGCGACCACGCATCCGGGTTCGTCACTGCAACGGCTGCATAGCCAGCCCAAAGCGACGCCACTTCGTCGCGATGCTTCTCGATCGACACGCCTTCCGCCGCGCGCAGCGCGTTCTCGATCATCGCGTACTGCGACACCGGCATGAGCAAGCCGGCCTTCATCTCCGGGGGACTCAGGATCGGCGCGTGCGGTCGCAGCACCGAGTCCGGCGTCGCCGCGGCCTGACGCGTGAGGGGCGCGTCCACACCGGCGATCTTCGCGCGCAGCGCGCGGTAGCGAGCCTCGGCGCCGGTGATGAGCACGACATCCGCGCGGCCGGCGCCGATGTCCGTCGCCGCGCGCGCGAGCAGCGTCGTCTGCAGGATGCCGAGCTCGGCGATCTCCGTGCGCGCGTTCGCGGCGCCGAAGCGCTCGGCGACGAGGCGACACGGGTCGGAGTAGTCCCAGAAGCCGCGCGGCGCACGCACAGAATCGGCTCGCTCGAGCAGCGCGCGCGTACCGGCATCTTCGGCGGCGCGTTCGAGCGCGGCGATCATCAGCTCGAGCGGCTCACGCGCGCGCGACGGATCGTCCTCGCGCTGCGAGATCGCACCCACGCCCACCAGCACCGGCGTTCGCGGATCCAAAGTCATGCCACGAGTTCCGCGAAGTTGCCGCGCAGGATCCTGTGCGCGGCGGTGGGCGACAGACCCTCGAGTTCGTCCGCGAACTCGGCCGGCCACAGCAGCCCTTCGGGATGCGGGTAGTCGGAGCCCGCGAGCACGTGCTCGGCGCCGATGCGCGCGGCGAGTGCCACGACGTCGTCCTCGTAGAACGGCGTCACCCAGACGTTCGCGCGGAACGTCTCGCTCGGCCGGAGCGGCGGCGCGCCGAAGCGCCACATGTCTTTCGAAAAGAGCCGCGCGATGTGATCGAGCTTGTTGATCAGCGGCGCCACCCACGACGAGCCGTACTCGACCGTCAGGATCTTCAGCGTCGGGAAGCGACCAAACAGGTTATCCGCGATCAGCGCCGTCAGCGTGTCGACGATCGGTCGCTCGGTGAACGAGAGCGCGTACTCCATCAGCGAGTGGCGGTGCGACGGCGGGTGCGGCCGCAGTCCCCACGGCACGTTGTAGATCTCGGAGAAGGGCGTGCGACCGATGTGGTAGACGACGTTGATCCCGGCTTCCTGGCAGCGCGCCCAGAACGGATCGAAGTGCGGATCGGCAGGCGAACGGCCGTCGATCGGGCCGGCCGTCAACACGACGAAGCGCGCGCCACGCGCGAGCAGCCGATCGAGTTCGACGATTGCTTCACCGAGATCGACCAGCGAACACAGCGGTGCACCGTAGATGCGGCCGTCGGCGCCGTAACCCCAGTCTTCTTCGATCCAGCGGTTGAACGCGCGCAAGCTCGGGTAGAGCGCGTCACGATGCTGTGGCTCGCGCAGTTGCGGCTCGATGCCGACACCGGTGGTCGGCAGCATCAGACACCCTGCGACGTTCTGCGTGTCCATCACCGCGAGCCGCGCCTTGCGATCGACGAACTCCGGGACGCAGAGCGCGTTGATCGCGTGCAGACTCGGAGAGCCGCCCTCTTCGCTCGTGCCGCGCAAGAACGCCTTCATCGCGCCCGGCGGACCCACGCTGTCGCCCGCGCCGACGCTGAAGAAGTGGCAGCGCTCGTCGCCGACGAACATCCGGCCCGGCCCCGCGCCGCTGCGCTCGATGTGAACTGTGCGAGCCCTCCAGCGCGACTCGATGTGCCGCGTGAAGCAGTCGTCGGGCTCGTAGTAGTGATTGTCGGCGTCGTAGATCGGGTACGGCAGCGTCGGCATCGGGATCCTCGTGGGCCGGCCGGAGAGTACCGCGCGCGTGCGCTCGCGGAAGTGATGCGCGGCTGGCGATCGCCTCGAGCTAGCGGGGCAGGTCGCTCTGCACGCCCCCCGCCGCCTGCGCGATACCGCGCAACATCCGCTTGAAGACCAGCTCGTGCAGCGGGAAGATCCCGTACCAGTACGCGAGCCCCGCGAGACCGACCGGATCGAAGATCGCGGTCTGCCGGATCGTCGCGCCGTCGCCGTCGGGCGTCACTTCGAACTCGAGCCAGGCGCGACCCGGGAGCTTCATCTCGGCGACGAGCCGCAGCCGGCGATCGGGCTCGATCGCTTCGACGCGCCACCAGTCGAGCGCCTCGCCCACCGCGAGCCGATCGGGATCGCTGCGACCGCGCCGCAGGCCGACGCCGCCGGCGACGAGATCGAGGAAGCCGCGCAATCGCCACAGCCAATCGCCCCAGTACCAGCCGGTGGCGCCGCCGATGCGGCGGATCGGCGCAAACGCCGACGCCGGTGACACCGCGACATGAACGCTGCGCGAGTCCACCAGCCGATTGCCGAAGCGCGTGCCGCCCCACTCGCGCGGCGCACCGGCCGACGAGAGCGCATCCGACCAGCGCGTCGCAGCGAGCTCGCGATCCTCGTTGGCCAGCGCCCGCGCGATCGCATCGCGAACGCCGATCGGGTGAATCGCGAAATCCCGCTGCGTAGGCGCCGGGTCCAATACGAGCGTGGGATGACAGATGCTGTCCACGAGCTTGCGGCCGACGCGCGCATAGAGGGGCGTCACCAGACCGAGCCACAGACTCGAGAGGCGCGGCGTCAGCACCGGAACGGAGAACAGGAAACGCCGCAGGCCGCGCTGGCGCGCGTACTCGGTCATCAAGTCGCCGTACGAGACGCGATCGGGGCCGCCGATCTCGTAGACGCGGCTCTCGCGCAGCTCGAGATCGAGCGCGGCGCGCAGATAGCGCAACACGTCCTCGATGCCGATCGGCTGCGCCAACACCGAGACCCAACGCGGCGTGATCATCGCGGGAAGCCGTTCGACGAGCGCGCGGATCATCTCGAACGAGAGCGAGCCCGAACCGATGATGATCGAAGCGCGAAACTCGGTGACCGGCACGCCCGACGCGCGCAGGATGCGTCCGACCTCATGGCGACTGCGCAGGTGCGCCGAGAGTTCGTCGCGCTCGTCGCCGAGCCCGCCGAGATAGACGATGCGCTGTACACCCGCGGCGGCGGCCGCCGCGCCGAAGACTTCCGCGGCGCGGCGATCGCGCACTTCGAAATCGTCCGCGGCGCCCATCGAGTGCACCAGGTAGTACGCCGTCGTCACGTCACGCATCGCGGCTGCAACGGACGCGGGATCGCTTACGTCGCCACCGGCGAGTTCGGTGGTAGGCGGACGATCACTCGCGAACGATGCGGGCCGTCGCAACAGACAGCGAACGCGCAGCCCTTCGGCTTCGAACAGCCGCAGCAGTCGCCCGCCGACGTAGCCGGTGGCGCCGGTGAGAAGGATCCGTTCCGAATCGCGCGGTGCGCTCGCGCTCATCGGGCGTTCATCCGCGCGCTGAAATCCCAGCTCGCGAACGACGATGGCTCGATTCGGATCGCGACCTCCGTTGCGGCGCGCGCGAAGAGCCAGCGCGCGAACGGCGACTCGCGCGTGCCCAGATACCGATCGACGAGCAAGCCGAGCACCTCGGCGCCGCGCGCCGGATCGATCCATGCAACGCCGCGTCCGCGCACGCCGTGATACGGCGGTGCGTCCGGCGCCACCTCGAAGCCGCAGCGCGGCTCGCGCGCGAGTCGCGTCACCAGTCGCGCGCGTGACGACGTCGCGCACCAGAGCGCTCCCTCATTCCACACGAACCACAGCGAGAGCAGCTGCGGGTGACCCGACGCCGACGCATACGCGAGGCGCAGCGGCACGATCGTCGATTCGAGATGCGCGTCGATTCGTTCGCGCGGCCAGGGTCCGGTGATCTTCATGATCTCGGGTCTAGCGGCGCTGCTAGGGTCACGCCATGTCCCGGGTTCTTCGCGCGACGGGAATCGCCGTGGCGCTGCTGCTGCTCGCACTCGCGCTCGCAGCGGCAGTGGGATACGCGCGACGTGTGCCGCTGGCCGAGCGGCTGCTGCTCGATCGGATCGCCGCTCTCGGCGTGTCGCCCGCGGCGCTGCATGTGACCGACGTCGATGCGCGCGGGATCTCGATCGCCGACCTCGTGATTGGAGCACCCGATGCGCCGGACCTCACGATCGCCGCGATCCACGCGAGCTGGTCGCTGGCCGGCCTGCGCGAGGGACGACTCGACTCGCTGCACGTCTCCGGCGTCGAGCTGCGCGGCACGCAGCGCGATGGGCGGCTCTCGCTCGGCGCGCTCGATGCGCTGCTCGCGGGCGAAGCATCGGCTGACGCCGCGCCCGCGCTTCCTGCCAGCGAGATCTCGGTCGAAGCGGCACGCGTTCGGATCGAGACGCCGCAAGGCGTTGCGACCGGAACACTCGGCGGTTCGCTGCAGAGCGCCGACGACGGGATCATCGCCGGCCAATTCAAGCTTGCACTCGATGGCGCCGGTCTGCGCGCGCGCGGCACGCTCGACCTCGCGGGATCGCTCGAGACCCCGACGTTTCACTCGCTGCTCGACGCCGACCAGGGGCTACCGATCGCGGGACGCATCGAAGCGCGCGGGACCGTCGCGCGCGAGAAGGGCGAGCGAGTCTTCGACGCCACCGTGGCGCTGCGCAACGCGAGCTACACCAGCGACCTCGTGCGCATCAGCGGCGCGAATGGCGTCATCGCGCTGCGCGGCCCGCCGCTGCGCACGCCGAAATCGCAGATCGTCTCGCTAGCAAAGGTGGACGTCGGCGTGCCGCTGACGGACGGCCTCGTCGAGTTCACGCTGCGCCGCGACGGCACCGTCGCGATCGCGCTTGCAACACTGCACATCGCCGACGGCGAGCTGCGCGCGCAGGACGTGGTGCTCGATCCCGATGCAAAGCAGACGCAGGTGACGTTGCAGGCGCGCGGCCTCGACCTCACCGAGCTGCTCGCGCACGTCGATCTGCCCGGCATCGAAGGCACCGGCCAGGTCGAGGGCCAGGTCCCATTGACGCGCAAGGGTTCGTCACTCGTCGTGACGGGCGGAGTGCTGCACGCTGCCGAGGGCGGCGGCACGATCCGCTACACGCCGAGCGAAGAGACGCGCGCACTCGGCGCCGCGCGACCGAGCGACCTCGGCATCGCCCTCGATGCGTTCTCCGACTTCCACTACGAGATCCTCGAAGCGCGTCTCGACGGCGAGCTGCAAGGCGAGATGAAGATCGGATTGCACGTGCGCGGCACGAATCCCGGTTTCCAGGACGGCCGCCCCGTCGAGCTGAACCTGAATCTCGAAGC
>CAYGWM010000112.1:0-7542 GCA_964353555.1 uncultured Spirochaetales bacterium | reverse complement strand
GGCTGCACGCCGCGTGTTGCGATCGAGGCGCCGAAGGAACCGATCACGATCAACATGAACATCAAGATCGAGCACGAGATCCGCGTGAAGGTGGACAAGGATCTCGACAAGGTCTTCGCGGACAAGGAGGACATCTTCTGATGGGGCAGCGACATCGTGCGTGGTTGGTCTGTGCGTGCGTCGTTGGGCTCGTCGTCTTTGGCGCGGCGCTGCCGAGCGCGGCGCTCGACCTCGATGCTGCGCGGCAGCAGGGGCTCGTCGGCGAGCAGAGCGATGGTTACGTCGGCGCGGTGTCCGCCTCGCCGAGCGCCGACGTGAAGGCGCTGGTCGCGGAGGTGAACGCCAAGCGGCGCGCGGCGTACGCGGACATCGCGAAGAAGAATGGAACGGCGCCTGATGCGGTCGCGGCGCTGTCGGCGCAGAAGCTGATCGAGCGGGCGCCGGCGGGACAATGGATCTACGACAAGGGCCTCTGGACGCAGAAGAAGTGAGGGTGCGACGGCGTGCGGGCCTTGTCGGCGACGCACTCCGCGTCGTACCGTGCGCAGATGGACAAGCCGCTTCTAATCGAGCAGCTCACCGCCAAGCTGCAGGACGCGTTGGCGATCGCCGAACGCGCGCGCGACGACGCCGCCGAAGAAGCGCGTGAGGGCGCGACGCCCTCGGAGAAGCGCGACGACGCCCGCGTCGCGATCGAGCAATCGGGCATCGCGCGCGCGCAAGCGCGGCGGGCCGTGCAGCTCCGCGCGGAGCTGAAAGCGCTCGAGACCTTCGATCCCGAGCCGCTGCCGCATAGCGCGCCGGTGAGCCTCGGCGCGCTCGTCGAAGTGGAGCAGGAAGGCGGCGGCGTCACCGTCTTCCTCGCCCCGGCCGGAGCAGGCGAAGAGCTAACCGGCCCCGGCGGCGACGGCTTCTTCACCGTCGTAACCCCCTCGTCCCCCCTCGGCCGCGCCATCATCGGCCGCCACGCCGGCGACACCGTCGAAGCGCGCATCGCCGGCACGCTCCGCGAGTGGACGATCACCTGGGTTGGCTAGAGGTGCCGGGCGTAAGGTTATTTTTTGTCAGGTTGTTGGGAAGCACGGCGCACAGAGGTGACGCCCGCAACAACCTGACAAAAAATAACCTGACGCCCGGCACCGTTCTAGTCAGCCCCGGCGGAGGTGAGCGACTCGATCATGCGCAGCGTGAGGCCCCACACGACG
Organism: uncultured Spirochaetales bacterium; assembly: GCA_964353555.1. GTDB lineage: Bacteria > Myxococcota_A > UBA9160 > UBA9160 > PR03 > PR03. The sequence goes on along the minus strand of CAYGWM010000112.1, from coordinate 6,337 downwards.
CGGCCCTCGTAGCGGGTGCAGTCGAAGGGCAGCGGCACGCCGAGCACGGGACGCGTGAGCCGCTCACGGTGTCGCGGCTCCGCGAAGTGAGCGAGCGGAACCCAGAGCGTCTCCTCGACCTCGCGGCGATCGGGCACCAGCGCGGGCGCGCCCTCGATGGCGAACACGTACGGGACGATTGCCATTGGCCCCCACGGCGGTCGCGGCGAGAAGGCGAGCTGACGCGGGAGTTCCCCCAGCAGCGCGCCGTGGCGCGCGAGGTCGAGGCCGATCTCCTCGCGCGTCTCGCGCAACACGCCCGCCTGCGGGCTCGCGTCGTGGCGGCCGACGAGACCACCCGGGAAGGCCATGTCGCCCGACCACGGATCGCTGCGGCGCCGTGCGCGGCGGATCAGCAGCAGCTGCGGCCCGCGCTCGTCACCGCGCAGGATTGCAGCCACCGCCGCGCGCTGCATCAGCCACTCGCCCGGGAGTGGCTGCGGGCGACGCTTCTGCAGCGCCGATCGGAGCTGGACGATCTCGGTGTGCAAGGGTGCCAGCCCCGCGCGCTAGCCGAGCGCTCGCACTACGGCTTCGCAGAACTGCGTCGTCGTCGCTGCGCCGCCCTGGTCCGGGGTGAGAACGCGGCCCTGCGCGTAGACCGCGGCGACCGCGCCGTCGAGGCGCGCGGATGCGTCCGCGAAGCCGAGGTGCTCGAGCAGCATCGCGGCGGAGAGCAGCGTCGCGGTGGGATTGATCGCGTTCTTGCCGGCGAGGTCGGGCGCGGTGCCGTGGGCGGGCTCGAAGTACGCGGCGCCGTCGCCGAAGCAGCCGCTCGGCGCGAGGCCGAGGCCGCCCACCAACGCGGCCGCGGCGTCCGAGAGCACGTCGCCATAGAGATTGGGCAGCAGCACCACGTCGAAGTCGTGCGGCGCGGCGACCAGCCGGTGCGCGAGGTCATCGACGATCAGGCTCTGGAACGGCACATCCGAATACTCGGCCGCGACCGCCTGCGTAACCTCGCGGAACAGCCCGTCGCTGCGCGGCAGCATGTTGTGCTTGGTGCCGCAGCTGACGCGACCCGGCCGCCCGCGCGCACGGCGTCGCCGCGCCAGCTCGAACGCGAAGCGCGCCACGCGGCGCGTCCCGGCTTCCGTGATCACCTTCAGCGCGAAGCGGCCCGGGCCGAGTTCGTGCACGAGACGCCCCGCCGTGAGGCTGCGCAGACCGAGCGGAGCGAGGTCGGCGAGATCGCCCTCGGCGGCGACGTAGAGGTCTTCGAGATTCTCGCGCACGATCACGAGATCGATGCCCTCGGGACGGGCGAGCGGGCTGCGCGCCCCCGGGAAATGGCGCACGGGACGCACGTTCGCGTAGGTTCCCTTGCCCCAGCGCAGGTAGAAGAGCGCGAGCGCGCTCTTGCCGCTCGTCGCGCCGAAGAGCGTCGCATCCGCGGCGTCGATCGCGCGGCGCGCCTCCTCGGGAAACGGCGAACCAGCGCGCTCGATCCCCGCCTGCCCGACCGGCGGGTGCAGCCACTCGATCGGAAGGCCGAGCGCATCGACCACCGCGAGCGTCGGCCGCACCGCCTCGGGCGCGGCATCCTCGCCCTCGATCACGACGACGCGCTTGCGCGTCACCGCGGCGTGGCCACGCGCGCGGCTTCGACGCGCCGGCGCAGCACCTCGAGAAGTCCGCCCTGCATGAGGATCTCGACCATGTCGGGCGTCCACGGTGGCGCGGCGAGATCGACACCGCGCGTGTGGTTGCGGACGAGACCCGTGTGCACATCGAACTCCACGTCGTCGCCGTCCTCGCAGGCCGCGTGGATGCCCGGGCAGGCGAGATTCGGGAACGCGATCGCGACGCAGTTGCGGAAGTAGATGCGCCCGAACGATTCCGCCAGCACGCCGCCGAGGCCGAGCAGCTTCAGATTCTCCGGCGCGTGCTCGCGCGACGATCCACAGCCGAAGTTGCGCCCGGCGACGATCAGGTCGCCCGGCTCCGCGCGTTCCACGAACTCGGGGCGCGTGCGCAGGATCGCCGCGCGCCGCTCTTCCCACGGCGACGAGATCGTGTTCCACGGCGCCATCGCGTCGGTGTCGACGTCGTCGCCAAATTTCCAGACGCGTCCGCGCACGCTCGCGCTCATGCCGCGGTGCTCGCGTCCGCGTCGAGCACGGGAACGGCGCCGGTCCACAGCGTGCGCGGATCGACGATCTCACCCGCCACCGCCGCGGCGGCGACGCTCGCGGGCGAGCCGAGATAGACCAGCGCGTCCGCACTCCCCATGCGCCCGCGGAAGTTGCGATTCGTCGTGGAGAGGCAGGTCTCGCCGCCCGCCACCACGCCGTTGTGACCGCCGGGGCAGGCGCCGCAGCCCGACGCCGTGATGTGCGCGCCGGCTTCGAGCAGCGTCTCGACGTAGCCACGCCGCGTGGCTTCGAGCATCACCGCGTGCGATGCGGGCGTCACGATGAGGCGTGTGCGCGGATGAACCTGTCGCCCGCGCAGGATCTCCGCCGCGACGGCCAGATCCTCGAGACGCGCGTTGGTGCATGAGCCGAGGAAGGCCTGGTGCACCGGCGTGCCGGCCACCGCGGAGACCGGCTTCACGTTGCCCGGACTGTGCGGGCAGGCGATCTGCGGCTCGAGCGCCGAGACGTCGACGCGGTGCACCGCCTCGTAGCTCGCGCCGGAGTCGGGCCCGAACGGCTCGATGCTCACACCCGCGCGCGACGCGACGTACGCGCAGGTCGCCGCGTCGGCCGCGAAGAACGCGAACTTCGCGCCGAGCTCGATCCCCATGTTCGCCATCGTCATGCGGCTCGCCAGCGAGAGCGCGCTCGCGACCGACCCGCCGAACTCGATCGCGCGATACTGCGCGACCTCGGTTCCGAAACGCCCTGCGAGGTGCAGCACGACATCCTTCGACATCAGCCCCGCCGGCAGCGCGCCCTCGAGCTCGAAGCGGATCGTCGGCGGCACGCGCAGCCACAGTTCGCCGGTCGCGAGCACCCACGTCATCTCGGTGATCCCGATGCCGTTGCCCGCCGCGCCCACCGCGCCGTAGGTGGTGCTGTGCGAATCCGTCCCGAACACCAGCTCGCCCGGCAGCACGAGCCCACGCTCGGTGAGCACCTGATGACAGATCCCCGCGTGCCCGAGGAAGTGACGGATCCCGAACTTCTCGACGAGCTCGCGCGCCAGCTTGTGTCCCTGCGCCATTTGCGCCGTCGGCGCCGGGAAGTAGTGGTCGAGGATCACGATCACGCGCTCGGGATCGAACACGCGATCGATGCCGAGCTGGAGCAGCTTCAGCGCGCACAGCACGAACGCCTCGTGCGCCATCACCTTGTCCGCGCGCGCGGTGACGTACTCGCCGGCGCCGGCGCGCGCGCGGCCGGAAGCGCGGGTGAGAATCTTTTCAGCCATCGTCATCGGCATGGGCGGGAACTCCCGGAACGGGAGTGTCTCGCGTGCGGCGCGGCGCGGTCAAGCCGTGTCTCGGTCGGATTGTCGACTTGCCAGATGGCAGGCACTCTCTGCGCGTCCGGCAGAACGGGGGACGAGGGTGGCGCCGACGGCGAGAAAGCCGAAGCGGGGAGCGAGCGCGGCCGCGCGGCACACGGGCGTGCTCGGCTTCGAGACGACCGACACGAAGGCCCTCGTGCGTCGTCTCGACGAAGGCTTCCCGTTCGGGTCCGTGCTGCGACTCCAAGAGGCGCTCGGCCTTCCGCTCGACGCGGTGGCCGGACTCGTCGGCATCCCGGCCCGCACGATCGCGCGCCGCAAGCTCGAAGGCCGTCTGCGACCCGAGGAGTCCGAGCGCGTGCTGCGCATCGCGCGCGTCTTCGATCTCACCGCCGCCTTGTTCGAGCAGGACCTGGCGTCCGCCAACGTCTGGCTGCGCGAGCCGAAGAAGGCGCTCGGCGGCGAGGCGCCGCTCACCTTTGCGCGCACGGAAGTCGGCGCGCGCGAGGTCGAGCACCTGATCGGACGCCTGGAGCACGGCGTCCTCTGCTGATGCCGCGCGCATGGCGACTCGTGAAGGCGCGCCTCGCCGCGCGCGCCTTCGACGGTGAAGGCGCCCGCCTGCACGGCGGCCGCTGGAACAGCCCCGGAACGCGCGTCGTCTACGTCTCCTCGAGTCGCTCGCTCGCCGCGCTCGAACTGCTCGTCCATCTCGAGATCGCCGAGGCGCTCGAACACTACGGCGTCATCGAGGTTCGCATCCCCGCGCAGGCGATCGCGCGCCTCGATCGCCGTCGCCTCCCACCCGACTGGCGCAGCGATCCGCCGCCCGCCGCGCTGCGCGCGCTCGGCGATGCGTGGGTGCAGCAGTCGCGCTCCGCCGCGCTCAAGGTGCCGAGCGTCGTGGTTCCGGAGGAGACGAACTACTTGCTGAACCCCGCGCATCCGAGCTTCCAGCGAATCGCGATCGGACGACCGCGGCCGTTTCGGTATGACGCGCGATTGGGGCGGCGGCGGAGCTGAGCCGCCGCGTGGCGGGAGTCGCTCGCCTCTGCGCATGCGTCCCGTTCCGCGAGTGCGAGCTCAGTTGCGTCGCGCGCGGTGGCATTCGAATTCCGCGGCGAGACCGAGCAGCGCAAGCACGATGACGACGACGAGTTCCATGGGGCTTCTACGCGTTGGTTTGCGGCGTGGAGGAAAGCGGACGGAAGGGGCGGGAGAGTGGCGCGGTGGAGGAGAACGCGTGGGAGCACCCGTCAGAGCTGCCGGAACCCACTCGCTGCCAAGTATGCGTACGTCGCATTCATCTCCTCGATCTTAGGGACGAACAGAACTGCTGCATCGCGCCCACGCGTGAGCAAAACGCGGTAGGCATTCAACCGCAGTTGATGTGGATCCCTAACGCGGCCTACGCGCTGATAGCGTCTCGCCCTCTTGCTCGACCACGAAGCCTTCTCCCATTGAAGATCAGTGCCCCATGCGAGCAACACCGCGTCGAGCTCAAGGCCTTGGGCGCCAAACTCAGTGACACAATCCGTCAGGTGGCGACAGGAATGCTCGCCGGGCTCGCTTTCGGAATCGCCATACCAGGGTCCAAAGCGCGTGTTCCTGGTCGCAGCGAATCCGTTTGCAACTCCGAAGCGTTCGAGATCGCGATCTCGCGAAGAGGCTACAAGTCCAAAACGTGCGTCGGGATCATCCGCGTATCTCTCATGAAGATATGCTTTCGCTTCTTCAAGTTCGCGCGTGATCCTAAGGTGGTAGCTGTCGCGCTCCAGCTCTTCGGCGATTTGAGCGTTTCTTGCGGGTTCAGCTCCGTCGAGCAGGTTGGAAACAAATCGATGAAGGTCGCGCGCAGCGTGGAATCGGATCTCGGTATCGAGATTCAGCGCCTCGTTCTCGTGATAGGTGGCCGGACCTTCCGCAAAGCACTCGTGGACTCCTGATGGGCCGTGGACCTGCCACTCGGTCGGAGTTGCTGAGGCATCGATCGCATGTCGCCATTGAACGAGCCCAGCTTCCTCGCCCACGTGGATCTCTTGACCGCCCCCGATGAGGCCGATCACTACGCACCAATCGGGCACCCTCTCGGCAAACTCGATGAAGTGTTCGGGCTCTGACTTCCCCGCTTCGAACCCCGGCGTGTTCTTGTGCTTCTCTTGCACCTGCTCTGCATCAAAGGCGCGCTGCGCCTCGTCGAAAACAAGGACGTGTTCGGGCGGGATTCGGTTGCGCTTACCCGAGTAGCGCTTCACGTAGTCCAGGACGCCTCTTACGAACGTCTTGCCACCGCCACCGGCGCCTTTCAACTCGTATTGGAGAACATCCACCAGCGGCCGGTTCCCTGAGAGAAAGACGGCGGGAACTGTGGGCACACCGTTCGCTCGCGGCGCCGCGAGGTCGTCGATGAAGTGTGCGTGGACGACCCGCAACCCAACCAGGGTCTTACCAGCACCCGGTACCCCGGTGACAAGGATGAGACGACGGGAGTGGTTGCTGGCCGCCTCGTGAATGATCCGAGCGATCTCATTCACCGCAGGGTCTGTAAACGCACGAGCCCGCTGGATCGGCGTGAGATCTCCTCGATGAAAGAGTTCCCGCGCTGCCTTGACGAGAGTAGGAAGTGGCCGATACGCCTCCTCTGCAAGGAACCGCTCCGCAGGCACGGGCGATTCGATCGACTCTTTGGACACTTTCTCAATGAACTCGTCTAGCGCGTCCGGGCCAACAATCTGCACGCCGCATCGTTCCCCCAGGTTTCCTCTCGCGAGAGTGGGCACGAGCACACCGACCACTTGCCGATCGGCGCAATCCCTGTGGTAGCAGCGGAGATCGCGCGCGTAGCCAGCGGCCTGGTCGATGTCGGCTTGAGAAGGTGTCTGCT
>CAYGWM010000111.1:0-13570 GCA_964353555.1 uncultured Spirochaetales bacterium | reverse complement strand
TCTAATCCTGTTTGCTCCCCACGCTTTCGCGTCTCAGCGTCAGTCACCGTCCAGATGGCCGCCTTCGCCACTGGTGTTCCTCCCGATATCTACGGATTTCACCCCTACACCGGGAATTCCGCCATCCTCTCCGGGACTCGAGCCGAGCAGTTTCGAATGCAGTTCCGAGGTTGAGCCTCGGGATTTCACATCCGACTTGCCCGGCCGCCTACACGCGCTTTACGCCCAGTGATTCCGAACAACGCTTGCGCCCTCCGTATTACCGCGGCTGCTGGCACGGAGTTAGCCGGCGCTTCCTTTGGAGGTACCGTCAGACAGCGAGACTGTTCGCCTCACCGCCATTCTTCCCTCCCGACAGAGGTTTACGACCCGAAGGCCTTCATCCCTCACGCGGCGTCGCTGGGTCAGGCTTGCGCCCATTGCCCAATATTCCCGACTGCTGCCTCCCGTAGGAGTCTGGACCGTGTCTCAGTTCCAGTGTGGCTGATCGTCCTCTCAGACCAGCTACCCATCGTCGCCTTGGTGAGCCGTTACCTCGCCAACTAGCTAATGGGACGCGGGCTCATCTCGTAGCGATAGCTTGCAAGCAGAGGCCATCTTTTCCCACATGACCCGAAGGCCTCGTAGGCTCATCCGGTATTAGCTCAGGTTTCCCCGGGTTATTCCAGACTTCGAGGTAGGTTACCCACGCGTTACTCACCCGTGCGCCGCTGTACTCAGGACCGAAGTCCCTTTCTCGCTCGACTTGCATGTCTTAGGCACGCCGCCAGCGTTCGTTCTGAGCCAGGATCAAACTCTCCAGTTTGAACCTGATGTCACGTGTGACAGGCGATCAGGCCTGGCACACGTGTTCTATTCCACCGACGCGAGACGGGGCTAAACCGTCACCACGTCGGGTCTTAACGGGGATAAAGCTCTTGCCGTCCTGCGAACGTCCCCACGTTCGCTGGACCGCACGCTATTCGGTTTTCAAAGACCGATCGAAACCCCGGGAGAGTCTGTCTAGGACTCGCGAGGCATCGGCTTCAGGCTCGCATTCAAGCTCGGAAACCGTTGGAACTGAAGGCGCTCGAGACCGGAAGTCCCAAGCGGGAGAGGCACTATACGAAGCGGGCCTCTCGTCGTCAATAGAGCTGCCGCGTTACGGCACGATCAGGCCGACTGGGGGGAGCGCGGATTGGCGGTCCAATGCGACGCGTGCCACTGGCGCTTGCCGCGTCGCAACAGCACGAGCGCTCCCGGGAGCAGGTCATCGCGCGTCAACCGGCGATCGCCGGCAGCACGCTGACCATTCACGAACACGGCGCCCGACCCGAGGAATTCGCGCGCCTCACGCCGCGATCCGGCGAGTGTCGTCTCGGGCAGCAAGTCGACCAGCGAAACCCCGGAATCGGTGAGCGCGCCGAAATCATGCTGCGTATGGGGAATCTCGGCCGCGACTTCCGCCAGCGTCGTCGCATCGAGCGCGCGCACATCGCCGCGCCCGAAGAGCGCTTCGGCTGCCGCCTCGACTCGGTGTCGTTCCGACTCGCCATGCAGGCGCTCCGTCATGTGCCGGGCGAGACTGCGCTGAGCCGACCTCTCGTGCGGCGCCGTGCGCTGCGCATCCTCGACTGCCTCGATCTCTTCACGCCCCAACACCGTGAAAAAGCGCAGAAAGGCTCCGACCTCCCCGTCCGGCACGTTGATCCAGTATTGATGGAACGCGTAGGGGCTCGTGCGTTCTGCGGTGAGCCAGATCGAAGCGCCTTCGCTCTTGCCGATCTTCCGACCGTCCGCGTGTGTGACGAGCGGCGCGGTGACGCCGAATGCGTCGGTCGCGTGGCCGAGACTGCGATGAATCAATTCGACGCCCGCGACGATGTTGCCGTACTGGTCCGAGCCCGCCATCTGCACCGTGCACTGCTCCGTGCGATGCAGATGCAAGAAGTCGTACGCCTGGAGAAGCATGTAGGAGAACTCGGTGTAGCTGATACCCTGATCGCGATTGTGGAGGCGCTCGCGAACCGACTCCTTCTGCACCATCGTATTTACAGAGAAGTGTTTCCCGATGTCGCGCAGGAACTCGAGAAATCCGAGTCCCGTCAGCCAATCTGCGTTGTTCACGAGTCGGGCGGCGTTGGGACAGGCGCGATCGAAGTCGAGCAATCGGTCGAAGATGCGACGCTGCCCCGCGACGTTCGCGTCGACCTGCTCCCGTGTGAGCAACGGGCGCTCGCGATCCTTGCCAGACGGGTCGCCGATCATCCCGGTCCCGCCACCAACCAGAACCACGGGGCAATGTCCCGCTCGTTGCCAGTGCACGAGAAGCTGGATCGGGACGAGGTTCCCGATCGTCAGCGAGTCGGCCGTCGGGTCGAAGCCGCAGTAGCCGACGCGACCTGATGTCGCGAGGTGATCCTCGAATGCCTGTTCGGCTGTGCGCTGGTGAAGGAGCCCGCGCCAGGCGATCTCGGAGAGGAACGAGGGCGTCGCCATCGGCGCGGCAGGCTAGCCCGAATCGCGCGACGGGTCGCGGGGCGGAGGCGAGAAGCGGGCGATGCCTGCCTCGCTGACGACGCCATCGACGCGGCGATCGGACGGGCCCATCGGGACGACTTCGACGAGTTGAAACGAGAAGGCCAGCCCCATCAGGACAGGCGCAGCGAGCGCTGGAGGGAACGCGCGGTCGTAGTGACCGCCACCGCGCCCGAGCCGTCCGCCGCATCGATCGAACGCCACACCCGGAACGAAGACGAGATCGCTCGGGACGAGTTCGAGCGCCGCGGCCGACGCGAGCGGCTCGAGGACGCCGAAACCACCGTGTCGCAGCGCCGCCAGGTCTTCGACCGCCGCGAACTCCATCCCTGCCGCGACCAGACGCGGCAGCAACAGCACGCGACCGCTTGCCAACACCGCGTCGAGGATCGCGCGCGTCGGCATTTCGTCCTCGAGCGCGACGTAGGCTGCGACGCGGTTCGCCCGCTGGTACTCCGGAACCGCGCACGCGATTCGCGCGACCGCTGCGCCTGCCGAGGCACGCTGGTCGCGCGATAGCGCGCGCCGCTGCGCTTTCATCGCGGCCCGGAGACGACGCTTCGCCGCGTCGAGCCCGGCAGCGTCCGAGTGCGGCGGCGAACTCAGCCGGGCGGCGGTCCTGCGCCGCGCAACAGACCCTCGACGCGCTCGCTGAGTGCGCGGACGCGCTCGTCTTGCGAGACGGCTCCCTGACTCAGCGCGCGCTCGGCGACGAGATCGCGCGCGAGATTGAGCGCAGCCATGATCGCGAGATCGAGGCTGTCGATCACACCGGTACGCTCACGCAGACGGGCCATCGTCTCGTCGACCAGCTCCGCGACGCGCGCGAGCCCGGCCGGATCGGCATCGGTACGGATCCGGTACTCATGTCCAAGGATCCGAACCGAGACCGACCGCTTTCCCGCCATCGCGCTACTCGGTTCTCGCCACGAGTCGACCCTCGAGCTGGTCGATCTGGCCGACGAGGTCGTCGATGCGCTGCGCTGCGTCGCGCCGCCGCTGATGCTGGCGCCGCGCTTCGCCTTCCAGTTCGGCGATGCGCTGATCGCGCTCTGCGACGTCGCGGGCGAGTTTGGCGTTCTCGTCGCGCAAGCCCGCATAGCGCTCGACCAGGGCCTGCACCGCTCGCTCGAGGCGCTCGATGTCCAGCCCTTGCCCGGCGTCGCCTGCTTCAGCGAACTCGGACGCGCGGTGATCGGTGGAAATCGCAGCTCTCCCAGCTTGGGTCGGGTCTTGGCGATCCTACAGACACGACGGGAAATGCGTCAAGTCAGTTTCCCTGCTTCAGATATATGCGTCGCGAGACTGAAGCCGCGAGCGCCCGGCGAGGGAGGCATCGACCGCCCGCGCTGCCTCGCGGCCCTCGGAGAGCGCCCACACAACGAGCGACTGTCCGCGCCGGCAGTCGCCAGCGGCAAACACGCCCGGCTCGCTCGTCGTGAAGCTCTTGGTATCGGCCGCCACGTTCCCACGCGCATCGAGTCTCACGCCGAGTTCCTGCACCAGGCCCGTCTGCACGGGATGGATGAAGCCCATCGCCAGCAGCACGAGGTCCGCCGGGATCTCGAAGTCGCTGCCGGCGATCTCCTCGAAGTCGCGCTGCCCCGTGCGGGGATCGGGCGGCAGCTGGCGCAGGCGCACGGCCTGCAGCTTCGTGACGCGTCCGTTCTGGCCGAGCAGGCGCTTGGTCATCACCGCGAAGTCGCGCGTCCCACCCTCGTCATGCGAACTCGAAGAGCGGAACATCAGCGGCCATTGCGGCCACGGCGTCGAGGCGTCGCGCCGATCGGGCGGTCGTTCGAGCAACTCGATCGACGTCACCGACTTCGCCCCCTGGCGATGCGAGGTCCCGACGCAGTCGGAGCCGGTGTCGCCGCCGCCCAGCACGATCACGTGCTTGCCGGTGGCGAGGATCGCCTCCTCATCCGCGATCGTATCGCCGGCCACGCGCTTGTTGTTCTGCGCGAGGAACTCCATCGCGAAATGGACGCCCGAAAGATCGCGCCCCGGCACCGGGAGGTCGCGCGACTGTTCGGAGCCCATGCACAGCAGCACCGCGTCGAAGTGGCGACGCAGCTCGGCTGTCGACAGGTCGACGCCGACCTGCACGCCGGTCTGGAAGACGACGCCTTCCTCGCGCATCTGATCGAGACGGCGGTCGATGAGCCACTTCTCGAGCTTGAAATCGGGGATGCCGTAGCGAAGCAGGCCGCCGATCCGGTCGCTCTTCTCGAACACCGTCACGCTATGCCCCGCGCGACAGAGCTGCTGCGCGGCCGCGAGACCGGCGGGACCGGACCCCACCACCGCCACCGAGCGACCGCTGCGGCGCTCGGGTCGCAGCGGCACGACGAAGCCCTCTTCCCAGCCGCGGCGGATGATCTCCCACTCCACCTGCTTGATCGTCACCGGATCCTGGTTGATTCCGAGCACGCAGGCAGCCTCGCACGGCGCCGGACACACGAGCCCGGTGAACTCGGGGAAGTTGTTGGTCGAATGCAGCCGCGCAAGCGCGTGCTGCCACTTGTCGCGGTAGACGAGGTCGTTCCAGTCCGGGATGATGTTGCCGAGCGGGCAGCCGTTGTTGCAGAACGGAATGCCGCAATCCATGCAGCGCGCCGCCTGCTTCTTCACCGCCTCGGGCGACGGATCGAGCTGCACCTCGTGCCAGTCGCGCACGCGCTCCGCGGGCGGGCGGTGCGGGGTGTTCTCGCGGCCGTACTCGAGGAATCCCGTCACCTTAGCCATTGCCGGTCCCCGCGTTGATGCGCGCATCGAGCGCGAGCTTCAAGTCCTTCGGAAACACCTTCACGAACTTCGGCGCGTAGCTGTTCCACTTGCGCAGCACTTCGTCGGCGCGTTCGCTGCGTGTGTACTCGTAATGGCGTCGCACCAGGCGCTGGAGGATCTCTTCATCCTCGGCGCTGAGGCGTTCCAGATCGACGCGCTCCGCATTGACGCGGGTCGCGAACGAGCCGTCCGGATCGAGCACGTAGGCGAAGCCGCCGCTCATGCCCGCGGCAAAGTTGCGACCGGTCGGGCCGAGCACCACGACACGACCACCGGTCATGTACTCGCAGCCGTGGTCGCCAACGCCTTCCACGACCGCTTGTGCGCCGCTGTTGCGCACGCAGAAACGCTCCCCGGCGATGCCCTGGAAGTACGCCTCGCCACCGGTCGCGCCGTAGAGTGCGACGTTGCCGGTGATGATGTTCTCGGCCGGGTCGTAGCTCGCGCCGTCGGGCGCACGCACGACGATCTTGCCGCCCGACAAGCCCTTGCCGCAGTAGTCGTTGGTTTCGCCGTGCACCCAGAGCGTCATCCCGCGCGGCACGAACGCGCCGAAGCTCTGCCCCGCCGATCCGGTGAAGTGGATCGTGATGCTGTCCTCGGGCAAGCCCTCTTCGCCATGTCGCAGCGACAGCTCCGAGCCGAGGATCGTGCCGACGGTGCGATCGGTGTTCCGGATCGGCAGGTGCAGCTCGAGCTTCTCGCCATTCTCGAGCGCGGGCTTCGCCAACTCGAGCAGCTTCACATCGATGACGTGATCGAGACCCTGCTGCTGCGACTCGCAGTGGCGAATCGCGTAGGGCACATCGGGCTTGAAGAGCAGCTGCGTGAAGTCGAGCCCCTTGGCCTTCCAGTGCGTGGTGGCGCGATCCCAGTCGAGCCGGTCGACGCGACCGATCATGTCGTCGAGATTGCGGAAGCCGAGCTTGGCCATCAGCTCGCGCACTTCTTCGGCGACGAAGAACAGGTACTGCACGACGTGCTCGGGCTGCCCAGCGAAGCGCTTGCGAAGTTCAGGGTTCTGCGTGGCGATCCCGACCGGGCACGTGTTCAGGTGGCACACGCGCATCAGGATGCAGCCCATCGCGACCAGCGGCGCCGTCGAGAAGCCGAATTCGTCGGCGCCGAGCAACGCGGCGATCGCCACGTCGCGTCCCGTCTTCAGACCGCCGTCGGTCTGTACGCGGATCCGGCCGCGCAGGTCGTTCAACACCAGCGTCTGTTGTGTCTCGGCGAGCCCGAGTTCCCACGGTACGCCGGCGTACTTGATCGACGCCAGCGGCGACGCGCCGGTGCCGCCATCGTGACCCGAGATCAGCACGCCGTCGGCCTTGCCCTTCGCAACACCTGCGGCGATCGTGCCGACGCCCGTCTCCGCCACCAGCTTCACGCTGACCTTGGCGCGCCGGTTGGCGTTCTTCAGGTCGTAGATCAGCTGCGCCAGATCCTCGATCGAGTAGATGTCGTGATGCGGCGGCGGTGAGATCAGACCCACGCCCTGCGTCGCGTGCCGCGTCTTCGCGATCGCCGCGTCGACCTTGTGACCGGGCAGCTCACCGCCTTCGCCCGGCTTGGCGCCCTGCGCGACCTTGATCTGCAGCTCGTCGGCGTTCACCAGGTACCAGCTCGTCACACCGAAGCGGCCCGACGCGACCTGCTTGATGGCCGAGCGGCGCAAGTCGCCGTTCGCGTCCGGCAGGAAGCGCCGCGAGTCCTCGCCACCCTCACCGGTGTTGCTCTTGCCACCGATGCGATTCATCGCGATCGCGATCGTCTCGTGCGCGTTCAGCGAAAGCGATCCGTACGACATCGCACCGGTGCAGAAGCGCTTCACGATCTCGCTGGCCGGCTCGACTTCTTCGAGCGGAATCGGCGTCTCGGCGAACTGGAAACGGAACAGCCCGCGCAGCGTGCAGAGCCGCTCCGAATCGTCGTCCGCAGCCTTCGAGAACTCCTTGAATGTCGCGTAGGCGCGATCGTGATCTTCGATGCGAACGGCGTGCTGGAGCTTCGCGACGGTGTCTGGATTGAACGTGTGGCGCTCTCCGCGACGGCGCCACTGATAGAGCCCGCCGGGGTCGAGTTCCGGGTAGGCGAAGTCATCGCCGGGGAAGGCGCGTTCGTGACGCAGCGCCACTTCCTTCGCGAGCACGTCGAAGCCCACGCCCGAAACGCGCGACGCCGTGCCGGTGAAGTACCGCTCGACCAGCGCGCGATCGAGACCCACCGCCTCGAAGATCTGCGCGCCGCGGTAGCTCTGCAGCGTCGAGATCCCCATCTTCGCCATCGTCTTCAGCAAGCCCTTGTCACAGGCCTTCAGGTAGTTCTTGATCGCCTTCGCGACGTCGATGCCGGCCGGTACGTAGCTGCCCTCTTCCAGCAGCTCTTCGATCGTCTCGAACGCCAGATATGGGTTGATCGCGCCCGCTCCGTAACCGATCAGCAGCGCGAAGTGCGCGACGTCGCGCGCCTCTGCCGTTTCGCAGACGAGACCGCACTGCGTACGCAATCCCTCGCGCACCAGGTGGTGGTGCACGGCGCCGGTCGCCAGCAGCATCGGGATCGGCGCGAGGTCGGGCGTGACGCCGCGGTCCGAGAGCACCAGCAGGTTCACACCATCACGCACCGCCTGCGCCGCTTCGCGGCACAGCGCCTCGAGCGCGCCGCGCAAACCGTCGCCCGCATCACCGATCTTGAACAGCGTCGGCAGCGTGCGCGCACCAAAGCCCGGCAGCGCGATCTGACGGATCCGCTCGAGTTCCTCGTTGCTGAGGATCGGCCGGTTCGCGCGCAGCATGCGCGCGTGCTCGGGCGTCTCGGCGAGCAGGTTCTTCTCGGCGCCGAGCGTCGAGTAGAGGGACATCACGGTGCCCTCGTTGATCGAATCCATCGCAGGATTGGTGACCTGCGCGAACAGCTGCTTGAAGTAGTGGTAGAGCATGCGCGGGCGGTCCGAGAGGCATGCGAGCGCCTCGTCGTTGCCCATCGACCCGATCGCCCACTTGCCCTCGGCCGCCATCGGCGCGATCAGCAGCTTCAGATCCTCGCTGGTGTAGCCAAAGACCTGCTGCAGCGTGAAGCGCAGCTCCGGATTCGGGCGGTGCTCGGACGCGACTTCGGCGTGCGGCAATTCGTCGAGCAGCACGCGGTGCGTCTCGACCCACTGGCGATACGGGCGCTTCGCGACGTAGCGGGCCTTGATCTCCTCGTCCTCGACGATGCGACCGAGTTCCAGGTCCACGAAGAAGATGCGGCCCGGCTGCAGCCGTCCCTTGCGCAACACGCGCTCGGGCGCGAGATCGAGCACTCCGACTTCGGACGCCATCACGAGCAAGCCGTCCCGGGTGAGCGTCCAGCGCGACGGGCGCAAGCCGTTGCGATCGAGCACCGCGCCGATCTTGCGGCCGTCGGTGAACGCGATCGACGCCGGACCGTCCCACGGTTCCATCAGGAACGAGTGGTACTCGTAGTAGGCGCGTCGCTCGGGATCCATCTCGGCGTGGTTCTCCCACGCCTCGGGAATCATCATCAGGATCGCTTCGGGCAGCTCGCGACCGTTCAGCACCAGGAACTCGAGCACGTTGTCGAACTGCGCCGAGTCCGATCCTCCGTCGCGCATGATCGGATAGAGCTTGGCCAACTCGTCGCCGAACAGCGCCGAGCGCATCGTGCCCTCGCGCGCGCGCATGTAGTTGCGATTGCCGCGCAGCGTGTTGATCTCGCCGTTGTGCGCCATGTAACGGAACGGCTGCGCGAGGTCCCAGCTGGGAAACGTATTGGTGCTGTAGCGCGAGTGGACCAGCGCCACCGCCGACTCGACGGCCGGATCGGTCAGGTCCGGGAAGAACGGCTCGATCTGGGTCGACATCAGCATGCCGGTGAACACGAAGGTCCGGCTCGACAGGCTCGGCACGTAGCAAGAGCCACCATGCGCCTTCACCAACGTTTCGAACACGCGTCGAATCACGTAGAGCTTGCGTTCGAAAGCGTCCTGATCGAGACCAGCTCCCGCGCCGACGAAGACCTGGCGGATCACCGGCATCGCCGCGCCGGAGATTCGACCGATGCGGTCACGCTGCACCGGCACGTCGCGCCAGCCGAGTAGCTTCTGACCCATTTCGGTGACGACGCGCTCGAAGCGCTGCTGCTGCCACGCGGCCGCTTCGGCGTCCTGCGACAGGAAGATCATGCCCGATGCATAAGCGCCGATCGGCGGCAGCTCGATCCCGAGCAGCGCCGCCTCCTTGCGCAGGAAGCGATCCGGGAGCTGGATCAGGATGCCGGCGCCATCGCCGGTCTCCGGGTCGCAACCGCAGGCGCCGCGGTGTTCGAGGCGCTCGAGCACCTGGATGCCCTGGTGCACCAACGCGTGTGATTTCGTGCCGTCGATCTGCGCGACGAAGCCGACGCCGCACGCGTCGTGCTCCTGCGTCGGGTCGTAGAGGCCCTGCTCGGAGGGACGTCCCAGCGCTCGCTCCATGCGCACTCCTTCTCGCTCGGTGCTCACTCCGAATCCTCCCGGCGCGGACGCTGCGGGCGACGCCGGCGCGGCAGCGGCGCATCCGCCACGTCGAGCGCGACGCGTGTGCGCTCCGAGTGCGTCGACAACACGACCATCGTCTCGCTGCGGGTCACACCCTCGATGCGGCGGATCATGTCGATCAGCCGCTCGAGGGTCTCGGTGCTCTCGGTACGGACCTTCAGCATCAGCGTGTGCTGGCCCGTCACGTGATGACACTCGAGGACGTCCCCTTCGCTCTCGATTTCCTTCTCGAAGGCCTGGAAGGCGCTCGGATGGCTGATCGACACCCCGATGAAGGCGGTGACGTCCTTGCCGAGCGCGCGCGCGTCGAGTAGCGCCGCGTAGCCGCGTATCACGCCTCCATCCTCGAGCTTCTTGATGCGCTCTACGACGGATGGCGCCGACAGACCGACCTGCTTGCCGATCTCCACGAGCGGCTGCTTGCAGTTGTGCTGCAGCGCATCGAGGATGCCGACATCGGTGGCATCCAGCGTCAGATCGGGCGGGCTAGGTCTGTCGAATTTCATTAGGTGGGGGACCCTCTGAGCCTAATTTTTAGAGGATCAGTGCCCATATCGCAAGGATTCCGGAGGACGGAACGCAAAGTTTCGTGCGTTGGATTCGGCGCGGGAGCGCGAGCAGGCGGATCAGGCAGGTCCGGAATCGACCAGCGCCCGCATCCGATCTGGGTAGTTCGTAAAGAGGCCGTCGACCCCGAGAGCGAGCAGCCGCTGCATTTCGCCCAGGTCGTCGACGGTGAACACGTACACCGCGAGGCCCGCCGCATGGGCTTCGTCGACCAGCGCCGCGCTGACGATCGACGCCTCCGGATTGATCGCCTCGGCCCCGAGTTCGCGCGCCCGCTCGAGGATGCGGATCGGGTAGCGGCTCGAGACCAGCAGCGCGAGGCGCGCATCTGGCGCGAGCGCGCGCAGCCGGCCGAGCACCGAGTCGTAGAACGACGACCACAGCGTGCGCGCGAGCAACGCGCGCGAACGCACGGCAGCGAGCGCTTGCGCTTCGAGGCCCTGGTAGTCCGCGCGGACGGCGCGCTTCAGCTCCAGGTTGAACGGGATCTGATCGCCGACGCGATCGAGGATCTCGTCGAGTGTCGGGACCCGCTCACCGTCGCCCGCGTCGAGCGCGCGGATCTCGGCGAGCGAAGCACCCGCGATCTCGCCGACACCGCCGAGTTCCGCCAGCTCCTCGTCGTGCGTGACTACGATCGCGCCGTCGCGGGTGCGATGCAGGTCCGTCTCGATCATGTCGGCGCGCTGCGCGACCGCAAGATCGAACGCCGGCAGCGTGTTTTGCGGCCGATACGCGGAGGCGCCCCGATGCGCGATCACCAGCGGCTTGTTCAAGTGGTTGCCCAATTGCGCGAGCGCTCGACCGCGCGCTTCCAGCCCGCGTAGAGCCTATCGCGGCAAGCGGCGTCGGCGACCGGCTCGAAGCGCGTCGCGCCCTGCGTCGTCACCGATTTCAATTCGTTGCGATCGCGCCAGAATCCGACCGCAAGACCCGCCAGTGCCGCCGCGCCGAACGCGGTCACTTCGAGCATGCCCGGCCGTTCGACCGGCACACCGAGCACGTCGGCCTGCATCTGCATCAGGAAGTCGTTGCGACACGCGCCGCCATCGACGCGCAGTATGCCGAGCGGGATGCCCGCGTCGGTCGCCATGCATTCGACGACATCCCGCGTCTGGAACGCGATCGACTCGAGCGTTGCGCGGATCAAGTGCTCGCGCGTGGTGCCGCGCGTCAGCCCGACGATCGTGCCGCGCGCGCGCTCGTCCCAGTACGGCGCACCGAGACCGACGAACGCCGGCACCACGTAGACGCCGCCGCTGTCTTCTACGCTGCGCGCGGCCGCTTCGGTCTCGGCCGCGTCGTCGATCAGGTGCAGCCCGTCGCGCAGCCACTGCACCGCGGCGCCGGCAACGAAGACGCTGCCCTCGAGCGCATACTCGACCGCGCCACCGACGCCCCACGCGATCGTCGTCAGCAGCCCGGTCGTCGAAGGTCGCGGCTTCGGGCCGGTGTGGAGCAGCAGGAAGCAGCCGGTGCCGTAGGTGTTCTTCGCGCGACCCGCCTCGAAGCAGCCCTGCCCGAACAGCGCGGCCTGCTGATCGCCCGCGATGCCCGCGATCGGAATCGCGCGGCCGAACCACGCGGGGTCCGCCTCGCCGAAGATCCCGCTCGATTGCTGCACCGCCGGCAGCATCGCGCGCGGCACGCGCAACGCTTCGAGCAGCAACTCGTTCCACTCGAGCGCGTGGATGTCGTAGAGCATCGTCCGCGACGCGTTCGAATACTCGGTCGCATGCACGCGGCCCTTCGTCAGCTTGTGCAACAGGAACGCGTCGATCGTCCCGAACGCCAGCTCCCCGCGCTCGGCGCGCGCCTGCGCGCCCGGGACCGCGTCGAGGATGAAACGCACCTTGGTGCCGGAGAAGTACGCGTCGACGACGAGGCCCGTGCGCGCGCGTACTTCGGGTTCGAGGCCGTCCGCGCGCAGCCGCTCGCAGATCGGTGCGGTCTGGCGCGACTGCCAGACGATCGCGCGGTGGATCGGCTCGCCGGTCGCGCGATCCCAGACGACCGTCGTCTCGCGCTGGTTGGTGATGCCGATCGCCGCAATCTCCGCTGCACTCGTCTTCGTTTTCGCAAGTACGCCGCGCGCCGCGCGCAGCTGGCTGTCCCAGATATCTGCCGGGTCGTGTTCTACCCAGCCGGGCTTCGGGAAATGCTGCGGGAACTCGTGCTGATCGGAGCCGACCACCGCCCCGTCGCGGTCGAACAGGATCGCGCGCGACGAGGTGGTGCCCTGGTCGAGCGCCAACACGTAGCGGCTCACGGCGCGTCTCCTTCCGCCCCGAAGAGCGCGCCCACGAACTCTTCGGCGTCGAAGTCGCGCAGATCATCGAGCGTCTCGCCGACGCCGACGTAGCGCACCGGAATGCCGAACTCGTCGGCGAGCCCGACCAGCACGCCGCCCTTCGCGGTGCCGTCGAGCTTGGTCAGCACGAGCCCCGTGACGCCCGCGGCTTCGGTGAAGATGCGCGCCTGCGAGATCGCGTTCTGGCCGGTGTTCGCGTCGAGCACCAGCAGCACCTCGTGCGGCGCGCCGGGTACGTCGCGTCCGATCACGCGCACGATCTTGCGCAACTCCTCGATCAGCGGCGCCTTCGTCTGCAGGCGCCCGGCGGTGTCGATGATCGCAACGTCGCAGCCGCGCGTGAGCGCCGCCTTCACGGTGTCGAACGCGACCGCCGCGGGATCGCCGCCCGCCTGCCCTTTCACGACATCGCAGCCGACACGCTCGCCCCAGACCTCGAGCTGCTCGATCGCCGCGGCGCGAAAGGTGTCGCCGGCGCCCATCACCACGCGCTTGCCCTCTGCGTGATAGCGCGCCGCGAGCTTGCCGATCGTCGTGGTCTTGCCCGAACCGTTCACGCCGAGTACCAGCACCACGTGCGGTTTCGTGCCCGCAACCTTCGCCGGCACCTCGACGCGCCGCAGCTTCTCGAGCATCGCGTCGCGCAGTACCGCGCGCACTTGGCTCGCATCGCCGCCGCTGGCACGCGTGCGCACCGCACCGAGCAGGCTCTCTGCCGTCTTCACGCCGAGGTCGGCACTGAAGAGCAGCGCCTCCAGCTCTTCGAGTACGTCGCCATCGACCTTGCGCGCGCCGACCAGCGCGCCGAGTCGGCCCATGAACGCGGCGCGCGTGCGCGACAA
>CAYGWM010000110.1:0-13620 GCA_964353555.1 uncultured Spirochaetales bacterium | reverse complement strand
GAGGGGGATCGGGCGAAGTCGATTCGGAGTCGGACCCAATCCTAGGAGCACAACCTACTTGAAGAGCACCGCGTCCGGGGTTTGCTTCGGCGTCCGCAGCCGCGGGAACGCGCCGAGTCCCAGATCGGGCAGTGACCCCGAGATCACGATCTCGACCGGCAGGATCGACTCGCGGCTGCGCACCATGTTGTACTTCTCGCGCATGCCGACGAACGCGTAGGTCGACTCCGCGGTGGGGCGTGCGTCGGGCGTGTCGGCGACGCCGAGGCGTGCGCGCTCGAAGAAGAAGTCGCGGCGCGCATCGGATCCCTGCTCGGCGAGCGGGTCGAGTAGCGCGTTTCGCGACGAGGTCTCTTCGAGCAGCGACACGATTCGCGACAGCCGCTCCGCCGACACAGTCTGTCGCACCGTCTCCGGCTCGTCGTCTTCGTCTCCGCTCGGCGCCAGCATCGCGATCTCGAGCACGCGACCGCCGAGCAGCGTCACGCCCAGCGGATGCAGCTCGCCGTTGTGCTTGTCGGCGTCGAGCAGTTCGGGGCGCAGCCCGAGACCGCCGCCCCCCGCGACATTGCGGTTCTCGAGGAGGTAGCCGCGCGAGATGCGGATCCGCTGCTCGGTGGCCTCCTCGATCTCCTTGCGCAGCAGCTCGTTCGCGCGGCGTCCCGATGGCGTGCCGGGGTAACGCTCGGCGATCGCTTGCAGGATCGCGAGGCGGATGTCGCGGCGCTTCTGCTTGCCAGCTTGCTCGATCGACTGTTCCGCGGCCTTCTCCGCCAGTTCGGCGAGTTCGTCGGACGGAATGTCGTTGATCTCGGATGCGGTCGCATGCGCGCGCACCCAGTGTCCTTCGTCGGATTCGTGCTCGACCAGCCAATCGCGCAGCTCGGCCGCGTGCTCGCCGTTCGGGTACCGCTCCAGGTAGCGGCTGGCTGCGAGCGCGGGCGCCTTCTCCTCGGGCGGCGCGACGGCGGTCTGCACCAGGCGCCACGGGATGCCGCCGAGCACCGGCATCAGGGTCGGCGCCTCGAGCAGCCATTCGACACTGCGCGGAAGGTCGCGATCGCGCGCGCCACGTTGGAGGGGTCCGAGCGCGATGAAACTCGCGGCCTTGCGCGTGTCACTGCCTTTGGCCGCCTCGAACGCTTCCCACGGATTCTGGAACGGACTCTCGACCAGTGCGCTTGCATGACGCGCCATCGGATGCGTCGCGGGATCGTCACCGGCAATTTCCGCGAGTGCGTCCCACATCGCCGATTCCTGCCCTGCTTCGCCGATCGCGTTGGCGTGGCTGAAGCGCGCGCCGTCGGCGAGCGGGCCGGTGGGATTGGCGGCCAGCAGCGCGTCGCTCGCGGCGGACACATTGCCTGCGGCGAGCTGCGCAACCATCAGTTGGCGCGCCCGGGGATTCTCTGCGTCCGGCAGCGGACCCGGTGTCGAAGAGAGGCTCTGTGCGAGATCCGCCTGCTGTTCTGCCAGCCGTTGTGTGGCTTCGTCACGCAGTCGTGTGGCGGTCGCGTCGCCGGGCGCGTAGCGCAGCGCGCGATCGGCGAGCAGCAGCGCGAGCGCGTTCTGGTTGTGATCCTGCGCCTGTTCGGCCGCGCGCACGCTACGGCGGCGCTTGGTATCGAACCAGCTCTGCTGTAGCTCGTCGATGCGAGCGATCAGTTCGTGCGCCTCCGGCGTATCGGGGTGGCTCTCGACATACGCTTTCCAGTGCGCGAGTGCCTGGCGCTCCTGCACGCTGATCGGATCATCGAGATGCTCGGCCACCGCGACATTGATCAGCGCCTGTGCCACTCGGATCGGCAGGAAGACGAAGTTCAGCAACGAGCGACCGAGCGCTTCGGAGAGCGCGTTTACGTCGCGCGCGAAGCGGGTGCGGCGTCCTTCGCCAATGCGCTTGTCGGCGAGCAGCAGCGGGTCGTCGGCGACCTCCATCTCGAGCTGTTTGCGCAGCGCGGGGTCGATGTCGTCGTCCTCGAGCAGTTGCGTGGTGGCGCGGCGGTACACGATCGGATCGTTGCTCATCGAATCGACGAGATTGCGCCCGTAGGCGAGTAGGCCGCTCGGCGGATCGCCGGTGGCGACGCGCAGTCGCTCGGTGGTCTCGAAGGCCGCGAGTTGCGCGCGCGCGGCCGTGGGATCGGTGCCGAGCGCCGCCTGCGCCAGGCTGCGCGCGGCGTGATCGGTGTCGTCGGGCAGATACGCAACGCGTCCTTCGAGCGGCGCGAGCGGCGCCTCCTTCGGAACGCCCGCCGGTGTTCCGCACGCCGCAGCGACCGCCCCGCACGCGGCCAGCAGCGCGTTGCTACTGCGGCGAGAAGCGATCACGGTCCACCCGCAGCGTGAAGGCGAGGAAGGCTTCGAGGCGACGCGCGGCTTCGAGTTTCTCGGGCGTGCCGTCCTGGTTGGCGACGGCTTCGTAGAGCTGCGACGCCGAGTCGACCAACTCCTGGAACGCGGGCGGGTCGAAGAGCAGGCTCTCGGGAGGCCGTGCTGCGACGTACTCCTCCGCCATCGCCGCGTAGAGGTCGGCAAGCGCGAGCATGTGGCGGTTGGCGTTCTTGCTCTCGCGGTGGCGCGTCATCACGCGCTGCAATTCGGCCAGTGCGCGCACGTTGCCGTCGGGATCGAGGTTGCGCCGCGCAACGAAGTAGTGCGCGCGCGTCACGTCGGTGCGCTCCACCTCTTCTTTCACGACGGGTTCGAGGAAGGTGCCGTTCGCTTCGTCGCCGAGCGCGTCGAGCAGCGCGAGGCGGCGGTCGTAGTCGGCGATCGCGCTGTTGGGATCGCTCGGAGCGGGCAGTGGCTGGGCACCGCTGAGCAGCGGGCGGTCGGGGTCGTATCCGATCTGGATCGCCTCGGCGAGACCGTCGTCGAGCGACGCGGCCTTGCGCGCTTCGTCGCGTAGCGGTCCGTCGTGTTCCGCCGCGAGCCGATGGCTCTCCGCGGCGAGGTCGTAGGCCCGCAGTCGCTCGAGCGCGCGGCCCTTCGCGTACGCGATCACGTCGTCGAGATTGCCAGCGCGCAGCGAGTCGGCGTGCAGGCTCTCTACGCTCTCGAGCCGGATCAGCGACGCGCGGTAGATGTTGCGACCGGTGAAATCGAGTCCCGGTTGGAAGCGATAGGTGTCGTCGGGCAGGTGGCGGCGCAGTGTCGCCACCACTTCGAGCACGCTCGCTACCGGTTGGTACTGCGGCGGGACCGGATGCGGCTTGGCCGCGCAGCCGAAGGCAAATAGGACGGCCGCAAGGACGGCGCGCGCCCTCACGCCTTCTTCCGTGTTGCAACGGCGTTCAGCATCTTCTCGGTCGCCAGTACCGCTGCGGCAAGCTGATCCGAATCGACCGCGAGCGTCGAGAAGGTGCCTTCGCGGTCGCCCGGGTCCTGCCAGGTGATCACCGTCTGCACGAGCGCGCCGGTGCGACCGCCGGGTGGAATGCGCACGCGGTAGTCGACGAGGCGCGGCAGTGCGAGCCCGAAGCGCCTCACGGCCTTCTCGAGCGCACGCATGAATGCGTCATAGCCGCCGTCGCCGCTGGCCTTCGCGACCGACGTTTCGCCGCGCAGCGTGACTTCGACCTCGGCTTCGGGAAGCCCCTTCGAGTCTACGACGACGCGATACGACGCGACGCGTACCGGGCGCTGCTCGGGGCGATTGAGCACATCGGCGATGATGTAGGGGAGGTCGGAGACGGCGACCTCACTCTTCTTGTCGCCGAGCGCGACGATGCGTTCGAGAACCTGCGTGCGCTCGGACTCCGACAGCTCGATGCCGAGCGCCTTCAAGTTGTGCAGCAGCGACGCCTTGCCTGAAAGCTTGCCGAGCGCGTACTGGCGCGCGCGACCGAAGCGCTTCGGCACCAGCCGATTGGCGTAGAGATCGCCCTTGGCGTCGCCGTCGGCGTGGATGCCGCCGGTCTGCGTGAAGACGTCGCGACCGACGACCGGCGAGTTCGCCGACACGGTCTTGCCGCTGAAGGTCTCGACCAGTCGCGACGCGTCGACCAGCACGGCCTCGTCGACACCGGTGCGGTACGGCGTGTGGTCGTGCAACGCGGCGACCACTTCGGCAAGGCGCGTGTTGCCGGCGCGCTCGCCCATCCCGTTCACGCTGGTGTGTACGCCGCGCGCGCCGGCGCGCACCGCCGCCAGGCAGTTCGCGACCGCCAGCCCGTAGTCGTTGTGCGCGTGGAACTCGAAGTGGAGGTCGCGCCAGGCGTCCGTCATCAGTCCCACGTAGCGCGCGGTCTCCTCGGGCGAGAACGCGCCCAATGTGTCCGGCAGGTAGATGCGCTCGACCGGCAGCTCGCGCAGCGCCTGCACCATTCCGAACACGTAGTCGAACGAATCACGCACGCCGTTCGACCAATCTTCGAGGTAGACGTTCACCAGCACGCGCGCGTGGTGCGCGGCGAGGATCGTCTCCTGCACGCGCTTGCGATGTTGCTCGGGCGTCTGACGCAGCTGTTCGCGGCAGTGTTTCTCGGAGCCCTTCGTGAGCAGGTTCATCACCCTGCCGCCCACGGCCTTGATCCATTGCACCGACAGATCGCCGTCGCAGTAGCCCATGATCTCGACGCGCTCGGCGACGCCTTCCTTGCGCGCCCAGGCCGCGACGCGGCGGGCCGCGAGCCGCTCACCCTCGGACACGCGCGTCTGCGCGATCTCGATGCGGTCGACCTGGACGTCGCTCAGCAGCATGCGCGCGATCTGGAGCTTCTCGGCGGGCGTGTACGAGACGTCGGGCGTCTGCTCGCCGTCGCGCAGCGTCGTGTCCATGATCTGCACGCGTATCGAAGGCGAGCCGTCCTGGACGTTGCGCGTGCGCGCGGCGCGGTTGCGGGGCTTGGATTTGGGCACGGGCCGAGGAGCCTCGCAAACCCGCTGCCTTCTGCAAGCTACAGTGGCGGCGTGGCGAACGAATCCAGCACGACGGACAGCGCGACAGGATCGATCGAGACGACGGGTCGCAACTTCGTGGTCGAGCCCGGCGCTGCCGGGCGGCGCCTCGACGTATGGCTCGCCGAGCGCCTCGGCATCGGGCGCGCCGGCGTGCGGAAATTGCTCGAAGCGGGCGTCGTGAGCATCGACGGACGCCCCCTCGAACGCCGTGACAAGTCGGCGCCGACCGAAGCTGGTCGCCACGTCGCGGTGGCAGGCTTTGCGCCGCCCGATGCACGCCGCGCGATCGCCGAACCCGCGCTGCCGCTCATCGTGCTCGCGGGCGGCGCCGGTTGGATCGCGATCGACAAGCCCGCCGGCGCGCCGGTTCACCCACTGCGGACGGACGAGACGGGAACGCTGCTGAACGCGCTGATCGCGCGTCACCCCGAAGTGCACGGTGTCGGCGAAGGCGGGCTGCGCAGCGGCGTCGCGCATCGACTCGATGTGCACACGTCGGGCGTCGTGCTATTCGGCACCGACGAAGCGACCTGGCAACGCCTGCGGGACGCTTTCCGCGCGCATCGCGTCGAAAAGGTCTACCGCGCGCTGGTGCGCGGCCGCCTCGAGGGCGAGGGCGATCTGCGTGTGTCGCTCGCGGTCGCGCGGCACCGGCCCGCGCTGGTGCGCGTCGTGCCGGCGTCGCAGGCGGGATCGCGCCGCACGGCCCTATCGTGGCGCGCGCTGGCGCACGGCAAAGACGTGACGCTCGTCGAAGTGCGACCGCGCACCGGCTTCCTGCACCAGATCCGCGCGACGCTCGCGCACCTCGGTCATCCGCTCTGCGGCGACGCGACCTACGCCGCTGGCATCGAGGGCGAAGACACGAGCGGCGCGCAGCGCCATCTGTTGCACGCGGCGCGCGTAAAGGTCGACGAGATCGAGGCCGAGAGTCCCGACGCTGCCGACTTCGCCGAAGCCTGCGCCCGTCTGCTCGCGTGACGCTACCGTCGGCCTCCATGCGGATCGTGATCGTCACGGCATCGGCAACCGGGCGTACTGCGCGGATGGCAGAAGCGATAGCCGAGGGCGCGCGCGAAGCCGGCGCCGAGGTGACGTCGCTGCGCGCCGAGGAAGCCGGCGAAGCCGAACTCGTCCTGGCCGATGCGCTGATCCTCGGGAGCGGCGTGCACATGGGCGGAATCGAGTCGTCGATGCGCGTCTTCTGTGAGCGACTCGCACCCGCGTGGCTGCGCGGGTCGCTGGCCGGAAGACTGGGTGCCGCATTCGTGACCGCGGGCGCCGGCGCGCGCGGCGGCGGCGAACTGGCATTGCTCTCGCTGCTCGCAAATCTCGCCGAGCACGGCATGTTGCTCGTGTCGATGCCGAACCGGCTCGAGGGCTTCGCGGCCGCGGGCTGTCACTGGGGACCCGTCGCGTGGACCAACCCGCGACAAGGAAACTTGGGGCCAACCGACGCGCATCTCGTCGCCGCGCGCGCCCACGGGCGCCACGTCGCCGAGTGCACCGCGCGCTGGCTCGCCGGGAGAACATGATGGTCCAGCTACCGCCGAAGATCTGTCCGCGCTGTGGCGAAGAGTACGTACACACGATGCAGCGCTGCCGCGACTGCGACGTGCCGCTCGGCAGCGAAGCGCCGGTCGAAGCGGTCGCGCTCGAATTGCCGCCCGCCGAGCAACTCATCGCGTTGCGCAATGCCGAGGTGCCGTGGGTAGAGGGGCTCGCGCACGCGCTCGCCGACGCCGGCATCCCATGCCGCGTCGAGTTGCCGCGTCGCGAGGACCAGAGCGTGCAGAGCCGCGGCATGGGTGCGATCCGCTGCAACCTCTACGTACGACCCGAAGACGCGGCGGTCGCCGCACGCATCGACGCCGAGTTCGCGCGCACGCAGGTGCCGGACTTGCCGGACGCGGAAGCCGGCGAATGGGGCGAGTGCGAAACATGTCCCGGCTGTGGCACGGAACTCGGCGCCGACGCGACCGAGTGTGCCGAGTGCGGACTGTCGTTCGGCGCGGGCTAGCAGGCTGCCCCAGGACGGGCTCTCGAGCCTGTGTCCGATGCGCGCCCCCGCTTGGGTCAGTTGCCTAGCGCGCCGAGCAGCGTGTCGAGCAATTCGTGCAGCCGCGCGAAGCGAGCGGGGTCGGCGAGCATCTCATCGCTCGACTGCACGTAGCGGCCCGCGCGGAGATCCTCGGGGCAGTGCTGCACCAGCGCGGCGGCGCTCTCGGACGTCGTCTCGAGATGGAACTGCATTCCGACGACGAGTGGACCGAGCGCGAAGGCCTGCGCCTCGCACGCTTCGCTGCGCGCGAGGTGTACGGCGCCGGTCGGCAACGCGAAGGTCTCGCCGTGCCAGTGGAAGGCCTCGGCACGCGACGGCAACGCTCGCGCGATTGGATGTGCGGCCGGATCGGCGACGCGCTCGATTGCGAACCAGCCGATCTCGCGCTCGCAGTTCGGACTCACCACCGCGCCGCGCGCGCTCGCGATCAGCTGCGCACCGAGGCAGATGCCGAGGACGGTCTTGCCCGCGTCGATCGCCGCGGCGATTGCGCGCTTCTCGTCGCGCAACCACGGCAGCAGGGCTTCGTCGTTCACGCTCATCGGCCCGCCCAAGACGATCAGCCAGTCGTACGCACTGGGCGCGGGAATGCGCGAGTCGTCGAAGAAGCGCGTCCATGTGATCGACGCATCCCGCGCCGCCAGCCACGGCTCGATCGCGCCGAGTCCTTCGAAGCGAACGTGTTGGAATGCGTGCACGCGCATCGCGTACGATCTTAGTGCGAGTTCGCAGCCGACGGCGATCCAGGCGATCCTGGCCGCCGCAGCAGCGGCACGAGTGGCGCGAGCAGTAGGAAGATGACGAAGATCAGCAGGTAGCAGTCGCGGAACGCCAGCACGGCCGCTTGCGATGCGATCGTCTGCTCGATCACTTTGTAGGCGCCCGCGGCGGCATCGGTGGCGTCGAGACCACGCGCTTGCAAACCGGCCGCGAGTTGCGCGAGGCGTTGTCGCGTGATCTCGGAGAACGGTGACACCGACTCGGCGAGATGCGCGTGGTGTAGCGCGCCGCGGTGGTCGATCAGCGTCGCGAGCATCGCGATACCGAGGCTCCCTCCGGTCTGCCGGAACAGGTTGTAGAGGCCGGCGCCTTGCAACACGTCTTGGGGCGGCAGCCCGCGCAGTGTCGCGGTGGAGAGCGGAACGAACATCAATCCCATCGCCAGGCCGCGCGCGACCTGCGGCCCGAAGAGATCCCAGAAGCCGCTCTGTGCGGTCCACTGGCTCATGCTCCAGAGCGCGGGCAGGAAGATGGCGATGCCCATCGCGAAGAGGGGCGCGGGACCGAGTCGCCACACCAGGCGTCCGGCGATCGGCATCATCAGCGCGGTAGCAAAGGTAGACGGCAGCATCGCGATGCCGGACTGCCACGACGTGAAGCGCATCACGCTCTGTGTGAAGAGCGGGAACAAGAAGATGCTGCCGTAGAGCCCGATGCCCATCGCGGTGCCGTACGTGCAACCGACTACCAGCGCGCGATGGCGGAACACGCGCAGATCGACGACCGGGTGCTCGGTGTGCAGCTCGTGCCAGACGAACCACACCAGCGAGATCGACGCGGTGACGCCGAGCGCGACGATCAAATCGCTGTCGAACCAGTCGAGCCGGTGACCGGCTTCCAGCAGGATCTGCAGCGTCGCGATGCCCACCACGAGCAGCGCGATCCCGCCCCAATCGACGCTCACGAAGCGACGCATCGTGCCCGCGCGCGGCGTCGGCAGGTAGTTCCAGCACAGAATTGCGGCAGCGATGCCGAGCGGCATATTGACGTAGAAGATCCACGGCCACGCCCACACGTCGGTGATCCAGCCGCCGAGCGTCGGACCGAGGCTCGGGCCGAGCATCGCGCCGACACCAAAAATTGCTTGCCCGGTTCCCTGCCGCTCGGGCGGAAAGGTCTCGACCATGATCGACTGCCCGAGCGCGAGCAGCGCGCCGCCGCCGAGGCCCTGGATCACGCGGAACGTCACCAGCTCCGGAAGCGTGCGCGCCGAGCCACACAGGAACGACGCCACCGTAAACAGCATGATCGAGCCGACGAAGTAGCGGCGCCGGCCGAAGCTTGCGGCAAAGAAGCTGGTCATCGGGATCACGATCACGTTGGCGACGATGTAGGACGTGGCGACCCACGAGATCTCGTCCACCGTGGCGCCGAGATTTCCCATCATCGTGGGCAGCGCAACGTTGACGATGCTGGTGTCGAGGATCTCGAGGATGACAGCGAGCATCACGCCGATGATCATCAGCCATTCGCGCGACGAGAGGCTGGATGCCGGCGCGACCGCGTCCCGATGACCTTCGCTCGCCTGTGGCTCGCTGCGCGCCCGCCGGGCGGGCTTGCCGTCAGCGGACGCGGACACGCACATCGACCGAGAGGCCCACCGAGAGCTTCGCGAGGCCGTCGTTCGCCGCGTCGAGCGCGATCCGCACCGGCACGCGCTGCACCACCTTCGTGAAATTGCCGCTCGCGTTGTCGGGCGGCAGCAGTGCGTACTTGGCGCCGGTCGCCGGCGAGATCGATTCGACGTGACCCCGGAAGACGGCATCCGGGAACGCATCGACGCGGATCTCGGCGGCGTCGCCCGGGTTCATCTCCTCGATCTGGGTTTCCTTGAAGTTCGCGGTGACCCAGTTCGCCGCGTCTTCGGCGATCGCAACGAGTGGCTGGCCCGGCGCGACGTTGGCGCCGACTTCGACGCTCTTGCGGCCGACCACGCCGTCGACGGGCGAAACGACGACTGCATGCGAGAGCGCCAGCTCCGCCTCGCGCAGCATCGCCTCTGCCTGTCGCACCGGCGCTTCATTGCCGAGCGCCGCGCGTTCGGCGCGCTCCTGTTCGCGCGCCGCGTGCAGCTCGGCGGTGGCGCCGTCGCGCGCCGCGACCGCGGAATCGAGCGCGGTGCGACTTGCGACGCCGTTCGCAAATAGCTGCTTCGCGCGTGTGAGCTCCTGCTCTGCGTGGCGCAATTTCACTTCGACCGCAGCGACTTGCGCGGCAGCCGCGTCCGCGGATGCGTGCGTTTGCACCATCCGGTTGTGGGCGCCATCGAGGTCCGCGCGGGCGCGCGCGACGCGCACCTCGAAGTCGGCGGGATCGAGTCGCACGAGCGTCGCACCGGCGCGCACGCGCTGGTTCTCCTGCACCAGCACTTCGGCGACCTGGCCTCCGACGCGCGGCGACAGGAACACCAGGTGCCCTTCGATGAACGCGTCGTTGGTGCGCTCGAAGCCGCGCAGCACCAGCGCCCAGTAA
The DNA here is from genome assembly GCA_964353555.1 of uncultured Spirochaetales bacterium. Taxonomy (GTDB): domain Bacteria; phylum Myxococcota_A; class UBA9160; order UBA9160; family PR03; genus PR03. The sequence goes on along the minus strand of CAYGWM010000110.1, from coordinate 3,401 downwards.
GAAACGGTCGCGACGAGCGCGAGCGCGGCGACGCCGAGTAGCACCGGGCGGACGCCGATGCGCGCGCGCGCTTCGCTACTGGGAAGAGTGGCTTCAGCCACGACGGCTCCTTCGCGATGCCTCGGTCGGCGCCGCGCGCATGCCATCGAGGAAGATCGAGACGAAGGTCTCGGCGACTTCCTCCGGCGACTGCGGGTAGTGCTCGTGCTGCGCGAACACGTGCCGGACGATCAGGTGATCGACGACCATTCCCATGAACGCGCGCGCAGCGAGGGCTGGGTCGATCGCGCGGAACGCGCCTTCTCGGGTACGCCGCTCGATGTAACTGGTCAGGAACTCGCGGAGCCGGAGAATCCGCTTCTCTTGGAAGGGTCGCGCCAACTCGTGGCCTTCGAGCGCGGAGTAGAGGATCAGCCGCAGGATCGACGGGTCGGCGTCGACGCTACGCAGCAACGTCAGCGCGAGCACACTGAAGACGGCGCGATCGTCGCCCGCGCGCGCGATCGACTCGATCGGCAACAGCAGGTCCGGTGACGCCATCCGCTCGTCGAGGATCGCCGCGTACATCGCTTCCTTGCTCGGGAAGTAGCGGTACAGCGCGGCCTCGGTGATCCCGACCGCGGCGGCGATGTCGCGCGTCGTCGTCCCGCTGAAGCCGTGGCTCCCGAACAGGCGGGACGCCTCGCGGAGCACCTGCGAGCGACGCTCGTCGGCGGGAAGGCGGCGGGGGCTGGTCGTGGGGGTCGCAGGGGTCGCCATTGAGTAAGTATTTACTAACTAAGTCGCCTTGGGGGGTCAACTCGGGCTCCGGCAGCGCTATCAGAGAGACCGGAGGACCGGTCCATGTCTCGCCTCACGCTGGTTGTCGGCAACAAGAACTACTCCTCGTGGTCGCTGCGGCCCTGGCTCGCGCTGCGGATGGCGGGGCTCGACTTCGACGAGGTGCGCGTCCCGCTCTACGCGCCGGGTAGCCACGACGCGATCCTGCGCCACTCGCCGGCCGGCAAGGTTCCCGTGCTGCGCGATGGCGACGTCACCGTCTGGGACTCGCTCGCGATCTGCGAGTACGTCGCCGAGCTGGCGCCGCAGGCTGCGCTTTGGCCCGACGATCGGGCTGCGCGCTCAAACGCTCGTTCGATCAGCGCCGAGATGCACGCGGGCTTCGCCGCGCTGCGCAGCGCGATGCCGATGAACTTGCGCATAGAACGCGCAAGACTTGCCGCGCCGCCGTCGGCGGCGGTGCAGGCCGATGTGGCGCGCATCATCGCGATCTTCGAGGCGTGTCGCGCGCGTTACGGCGCGGCCGGCGACTTCCTGTTCGGCCGATTCACGATCGCTGACGCGATGTTCGCGCCGGTAGCTGCGCGCTTCCGGTCTTACTCGGTGACGCTCCCGCCGCCCGCGCAGGCGTATGCGGATGCCCTCTGGGCGCTCGCGCCGATGCGCGAGTGGGCAGCGGCGGGCGTCGCGGAGGCCGAGCGGTTCCCAGACTACGAGGCGCTGGTCGCGCTCCGCTGATCGGGTCCGCGCGATGCGCCCCGCCCGGCGCTCGACTCGTCAGGTAACCAAGTGCCCCTTCCTGGGCACACACAGATGACGCCGATATCTCGTTTCGACCGCGGCCCCAGGGCGCGCGCTTACCCCCCCGGTAGCGTGTCCTGGGGCTCGCGCATTTCAGCGCTTGCGCAAGATCGAGCCCGGCTTCGGCTGGTACTCTCGTCGCACGGGGGCGACGACAATCTGGTTTCAGTGTGTCGTCCGGCACGCAGCCTGGTCCGGAAGCGCTCCCAGCACCGTGACACCGACGGCGTCGCATTCGCGCGCGATCGGGTCGTTGTGTCGCCGTCGATCGGCGAGCTCGTCCGGCATCCAGCCCACCGGTTGGATGCCTGGCGGCACGGCTTCGGTCAGCAGCGCGAGACGCGCACGCGCATCGGGCGGGAGTCCGCGTGCGACGACGAGCACGTCGATGTCGCTCCACTTGTTGAAGTCGCCGCGCGCCGACGAGCCGAAGACGACGACGGCGACGAGATCGAGCCGCTTGGCGAGTTCGCGCGCCCAATCGGCGGCGCAGCGAATGCGCGCTTGCTGTTCCGCGCGGCGGCGCACCAGGATCGGATGGCTCACGGCTGCCCTCCGAGTTCCGACCAGGCGCGATCGACCGCTGCTTCGATCACACGTACATCTTCTGCGGCCTGGGCCGAGTCGGCATCGGTGTAGTGACTCGACGGAGCACCCGATGCATGGGCGTCCGGATAACGAGTAGGGATGTAGTGACGCGAGAGCCGCGCAGCGGCATCGGTCGCAGCAGCGGGCCAGCTCGCACCGAGCGCCTCGCGAGCGCGGCTGCACAGCACGGTGAGATCGTGGCCCCAGGCTTCGAGGCCGAGTCCGTGCAGAAGCCCCTTCACGACGAGTTGCGCAGCTTGCTCGGAGAGAAAACACGCCCACTCGTGTCGCTCGCCGCGCCGTGCGAGCACGGCCGTTTCCGCCGCGCTCCGCGCCTGCTCACGCCAGCGCTCGAACTCGCTTCGATCGAGGGGCGACACCATTTGCCAAAGCTAGCCCAACTCGGCAATCGACAAGGATGCCTTCTCACGATGGGCTCTCCGGACCCATCGCGACGAGAGGGTTCTCCGCTCTGCTTGCGAAGAAGAGTGCGCGATTCCGCCCGTCGACGTCGTCGTGCCGGTGCGCAGCTCGAGCGTCTGGTATCGACGGCAGCCCTGAGGCTCGCTCCTTCTACTTCTTGCGCAGGATCGAGAGCCCGTCCGACACCGCGAGCATCACGCAATCGACGCGTGGGTCGGCCGCCACCATCTCGTTGAACGCGCGGATCGCGAGCGTGTGCGGATCCTGCGCTTCCGGTCGCGCGACGTTGCCCATCCACAGCACGTTGTCGACCAGGATCAATCCGTTCGGCCGCAGCCGTTTCAGGATCTCTTCGTAGTAGGCCGGATAGGCGGGCTTGTCGGCATCGATGAAGCCGAGGTCGAAAAGTTCCTGCTCGGGCAACGCGCGCAGCGTCTCGACCGCGGGCCCGATCTTCAACTCGATCTTGTGCGCGACGCCGGCCTTCTCCCAGAAGCGCCGGCCGACGGCAGTCCATTCCTCGGAGACGTCGCAGCACAGCAGCTTGCCGTCGTCGGGAAGACCGCGTGCGATGCACAGCGACGAGTAGCCGGTGAAGGTGCCCACTTCGACCGCACGTTTCGCGCCGATCGCGCGGGCGAGCATCGTCATGAAGGTGCCCTGCTCGGGGGCGATCTGCATGATCGAGATGCCGCCGAGTCGCTGCGTCTCCTCCATCAGTTCGCGTTGGATGGCGTCGGGCGGGGTGCCGTGCCGGATCAGGTAGGCGTGGATCTCGGGCGAAAGCTGGAAGGACTTGGGTGCGTCGG
>CAYGWM010000109.1:2327-14042 GCA_964353555.1 uncultured Spirochaetales bacterium | reverse complement strand
TGCCGGATCCGCTGCTGCGGCTGATGGGCTATGCGCGCGGCGCCTATGCGCTCGGCTACGTCGACGACGTGCGCGACCCGCTCGACGCGCTGCGCGGAACGAACACGCCCGGCGGTCGCCTCGGCGACGTCACGGTGGCCAAGGCGCAGGCGCAGCTCGCGTCGCTGCGCAGCGAGCCGCGAAGGGCCTGAGTTGCACGAGAACTTCGCGGCTGGATTACGCCCAGGCTACAGCGACATTACGGGGCCCCGAGTAGGGCAGGCGACCGTGTGAGACGGCATAGTTGTCGATCGCGACCACGTCGCCGCGCCGCCACGGGATCACGACCAGGTTGTTCCAGACCGCGTCGCGCAGCGCCTCCATGTCGGCTGCTGCGATCTCGGAGCCGTCGGCGTGCGTGCAGTGCATCGCGCGCTCATCCGCTGGCTTGCGTCGCTGCAAGCGCTCGAGCGCGCGCGCGAGTTGCCAGAGCAGGAAGTGCTTGATGCTCGGCCGCATGCGGTAGATGCGCTGGTACTCGCCCGCGGCTTGTGAGATGTGGAACGTGGTCGCATGGTTGTGCCACGCCGCTTCGCCGGTCGTCGGATGGCGGCGCACGATCGGTTGCGTCGAGACCAGGCGCAGCCCGCCGCCTTCCGTCCAGATCGGGTCGAAGCCCTCGGCGCGGCATTTGGCTTCGACCGCTCTGCGATCGCTGGTCAGGAACATTTCGTCCCAGCGCTTCAGCTTCCACAGATCGAAGCGACCGCCGCCGTCCGGGCCCGAGTAGTTGCGCACGATGCGAAGGCCCTTCTCTTCGAAGCGCTTCACCAGCAGCGGGTCGAGGTCGCGCAGCACTTTGCGGAAGTCGGCGAGCGGCGTCTCGCCCGAGTTGGGGGCCGGTGCGGTGAGGCAGCTGAAGAACAGTCGCCGCGGCGGCTCCTTCACGAAACTCATCTCGCAGTGCTGCGGGATTGGATAGAACGGCGGCAACTCGCTCGCGGTGAAGACGTGCGACGTGAGCGCGTTGCGCGGCGAAGTGCCGAGGTACTCGTTCTGCAGGCCGTCGTCGATCGATCGCGCGACACGCTCGAAGGCCGGCGCGTCGAAGACTTCGAAGCCGCGGAACAGGATCGCGCCGTGCTCGAGCAGACGACCGTGGACCCACTCGCGTCGCGCGGCGATCCACGCACAGAGACCGGCCACACTGCGGTCGTCGTGTGCTTCGATCACGAGCGGCACGCCATCGGGCGCGCCGTCGTGGCTGCGGATCTCGGGATCGGCCGTGCGGATCGTCGCGTGCATCTCCGGTCCTCCGTGGGGTCCGAGGCGTCGAAGGTGCTAGTCTGGCATCGATTTCGCCGGTTGGGCGAACTTCCTCGCCGCAAGTTTCCCGTTTCCCCACGCCATCTAGAGGTGTCCCGTGGCTGCCAAGAAGCCGTCCATGTTGAAGCGCGACCGCGAGCGGGCGCGCGACGAGAAAGCCGCTCGCAAGCGCGAGGACCGTGGGCGCCGCCCGGAGCGCCCCAACGAGGACGCGGGACCGCGCGTCGCGACGCGCGAGGAACTCGATGGTTACGGGCTGCCTCGCGGCGCATCCGGAGATCCCTTCGAAGATCGGAAGGGGTGATGGCGTGACGGCGCTGCGCATCTTCGCTTGCTTCGATCCGGGGCACGACGCCGATCTGCATGCCCTCTTTGCGAAGCAGTGCGTTGCGCCGGGTTCCACGCTCAGCGTCGACGACTGGTCCCGCGAGGAAGTCCCGCACGCCGGCTGGGAGGACAAGCTGCGCGGGCGCATGGACGGTGTCGACGCCGTCGTGGTGATCTGCGGCGAACACACCGTCGCGGCTTCGAACGTGAATCGCGAGTTCAGCATCGTGCAGGAACAGGGCAAGCCCTACGTGCTGCTCTGGGGTCGGCGCAGCGCCGCGTGCACGAAACCCTTCGCGGCCAAGCCGAACGATCACTTCTACACCTGGATCTGGGACGTCCTCACCTCGCAGATCGACACCGCGGTGCGGATGCGATCCAGCGTCGAACCCGTCGCATCCGAGCCGCGCGGGCTCGGCAGGAGATGACGTGACGCCCGAGCGCCCGCCGCGCCGCCGCGATCCACAGGGCGGTGAATCGCAACCGAGTTCGGCGCAGGGACATCGCTTCGGGCCCGATCTTCAATGCCGCGACTGCAGCATTCGCTACCGCGACCATCAACGAGTTCCGAAGCCCTGCAAGGCGGCGCGCCACCGTGCGCCCGACAGCGACGACACCGACGTAGAGCCGGCGACTGCCGGCTTGCCGCGCGCTACGCGCGATCGGTCGCCGGCACCTTCTTGAAGTTCGGCGTCCGTTTCTCGAAGAACGCGCGCAGCGCTTCCTGATTCTCGGGCGAGCCGACGCGCACCGCGAATGCCGCGTCTTCGCGGCTGCGCGCCGCACGGATCCCGTCGGCGCGCACGGCCAGCAGCGTCCGCTTGGTCCAGCGCAGCGCGCCGAGCGGCTGCTCCGCGATGCGCGCCGCAAGCGCGAGCATCTCGGGCAGCAGTTCCGCGCGCGCTAGCACGCGCGTCGCGATGCCCAGCTCGACCGCGTGCTTTGCGTCGATCCAGTCGGCAAGGAACAGCATTTCCGCGGCGCGCTGGTGACCGAGCTGGAGCGGCAGCAGATAGCTGCTCGCGGCTTCGGGTACGACGCCGAGCGGGACGAACGGCGCGCGCAGCCGTGCGCCCTCCGCCATCCACACCACGTCGCAGTGCAGCAGCATCGTCAGGCCGATGCCGACGCCGACGCCGTTTACCGCGGCGAGCAGCGGCTTGTCGAAGGCGACGAGGCGCTCCATGAAGCCCGGGAAGCCGGGCGGCTCGTCGTCCGGTCGCGCGGCCATCTGGCCCAGGTCCTGGCCGGCGGAAAACGCGTCGCCTGCGCCGGTGATGACGACCGTACGGACGGCGTCATCCGCCTGCGCTTCGGCCAGCGCGTCGCGCGCCTCGCGCCACATCGTCTCGTCGAAGGCGTTCTTGCGATCGGGCCGATTCAGCGTGAGCAGCAGCACGCCTGCATCGAGCGATTTGAGTACACGAGGCTGCGGATTCGACATGGCGCGGCAGCCTAGCAATGCAGGTACCGTTCGCCCTCCCTCGGCGGCGCGTGGTCGAAGTTGCGCGCGTGGCGCCCTCACACGTCGCTCGAGAACCGCATGCGCTTCGCGTGCGAAGTTCCGCGCGTCGGCGATGCAGTTGCGGTGCGGCTGCTCGACCGCGCGATCTTCGACGGGCATCGGGCGGGTCGCGAGCACCAGGGTCTCTCTGCTAGCTACGCAGCAACTTCTCCATCTGGGCCTGATCGAAGCCCTTGATCACTTCGCCGTCGATCACGATCACGGGGACGCCGCCCGAGCCGGTGAGATCGTGGATCTCCTCCGCCCACGCGGCGTTCTCCTCGACGTCGCGGTTCTCGTAATCGATGCCCTTCGTGTCGAGCCAGGCTCGCGTCTTCTTGCACCAGCCGCACCACGACGTGGTGTAGATGACGACTTCGTGGTTGCCGCTGGCCGCTGCGTCGGGGGGCGCCGACTTCGCGACCGCGAGCTGCTTCGCAGCTTGCTGCGATGGTGCGCGCGGATTCGAGTTGCCGGTGCCGTCGATCGGTTGGAGATCGAGTCGCTCGGCCTTTGGGCGCTGCGCCGCGGGCACCTCGGCGAGGTTCGACACGAAGCGCACGGTTCCGTTGGCTTCGATCACCTTGAAGAAGCCGGAGCCTCCCGAGGCGGTGTCGCCCGAGTCGTCGTCGATCCCGACGATGTCGCCGTCGTCGCCCGCGGCAGCCTCATCGGTGCCAAAGATCAGGCCTGCGATCGCGCCGCCGGCGATTCGCGTGATCGAACGCTTGGCGATGCTCTGCGCCATCCCACAACCGGGAAGTGCAAGGAGCGCGCAAATCAGCAGCGGAGGCAAGAGTCGGCGTTGCACGTTGGGGTTCCTCCCCGTGCGCCCCGTGGTCCGGCGGGAGGGATCGACCGGACGGCCGATCTGGTTGAGACGATCGAACGGTTTCGTGTCGCTTCAGACCCGCGCACGAGCTGCCGATGCAACGCGTACTGGATGTCTTCCGCCGATCGGGCAGGAGCGAAGTGAACCCCGACGACTCCACACGCACGCTGCTGCTGCTACACGACGGCGAGCTCGCCGACGTGAAGTCTCTCGCCGAGACGATCGGCGCGCAGGTCGTCGAGACCGTCGCGCCGGGCGCACGATTCGAGTGGGACGTGCTGGTCACGACACCGCGATACGCCAAGAGCGAACACGTCGCCTCCGCGCGCGCGAAGGCGGTCCGCATTGCGGTCGTCGATCGCAACTCGCGCACGTTGCGCACGTTGCTGCGGCGCTCGGGAGTCGACCTGGTCGTGCGGCGACCGGTCCATCCGGCGGCACTGCGGCTGGTACTCGTGCACGCGCTCTATCGCGGCCCCGAGCGGCGCACGCGGCGCGTCGCTGTGGGTGCACCGGTGCGCTTTCGGGCGGGACTGCTGAAGCGTGACGGCATGCTCGCGGATCTGTCGATGCGTGGCTGCCTGCTGCTATCGCGTCACGGCGTGCGCGTGGGACAGGGCATCGTCATCTGGGTGCCCGACCCCGCAACCGACGGCCGTAGTTTCGCGCTGCGCGGCTCGATCGTTCGCACGATGACGACGGAGCTGGGCGAACGCGGCTTTGGCGTCGACTTCGGCAAGGTCGCGAAAGCGCTCGCCCCGCAACTGAAGGCGGCCGTGCTTGCGCATCTCGACGGTCCCGCTGCCGGATCGCGGGAACTCGTCTCACCGGCGATCGCACGGGCGGAAGCCGCGCCGCCGGAAGCGACGACGCAGGTTGCCGACTCGACGCAGCCCGTCAGCTACAACGCGGGCGGATCGGTGCGACGGGAAGTCGTGCGCGCCCACGCGGATTTCCAGGGAGGCGTCGTTCCGGGCGCTCCGCGCGACGTGTCCGACGCGATCGTGTCTTTCGACACCGAAGAGAGACGCCGTGCTGCGCGCTACGCATTCGCCGGTCGCCGCGTCGTCGCGCTCGGCGAGCAGGCCGCCCGTGTGCTGATCGGACGCGATCTCTCGGTCGGCGGGATGCGCGTCGATCGTGCGCCGAATCTCGAGCCCGGTCAGGTCTTGCAGCTCGCGATCCACGTGACGGCCGGCGAGACGCCGCTGGTCGTACGCGCCGAGATCGTCCGCGACGACGGCGAGCGCGGCTTCGCGCTGCGCTTCCGCAATCTCGGCGCTCCGGCGGAGCGCTATCTCGCCAAGATGGTCGGCTCGCTACCGGTACTCGAAGAGGGCGACGGAGACGGCGGCGGGCTGGTCGTCTCCGAAATCATCGATCCCGCGTAGCCTCCGTTCATCGAGCCGCAGGCCCTCCGGTGATCGGACCGCGTAGTCCCCGCACGTTGTCGATCCGGTCTTGCCGCGCGCATGCGCGCGCGCTTCCGCTGCTCACACCGGGCGCTCGATCAGCCGATGAATGACGACAGAGGGAGCCGAGGTCATGCCGATCGAGCCCACGGTACTCGTCATCGACGGCAGCGCCGCGCCGCGGGCTGCGCTGACGCATCGCATTCGCAAGATGGGCTACCGGGCGATGCGGGCGAAGACCGCCGAAGGGGCGTTCGCGATCGTCGAGGAGCACCGCCATCAGGTTGCGGTGGCGCTGATTCCGCCGGACCTCGCGGTCGCCGATCTCTGCGCCGCGTTGGAAAGCCTCGCCGCGCGCGCTCCGCAGGGGCGCCTCTCGTACGTCGTCGCGGGTACGTGTCCCAACGAAGAGTCACTCGCGGAACTGCGTGAAGCGGGCCTGCGGCTCGCGCTCTGGGAACCGAGCGACGACGCGCGGCTTCGTTTCCAGTTGAACCGCGCGCTGGCCGGATTCGGCGTGCAGGAACTCTCGCGTACCGAGATGCGCGCGCCGCTCGACATTCCCGCCCACGTGATCCAGGCGGGACGTCGCAAGCCGGTTCGCGTCTATACGCTTTCGAGCGGCGGCGTCTATCTCGACACGCAGCGACCGTCGATGCGAAACGCGGCGATCTCGGTGGAACTGGATCTTTGGCCGAGCCCGGTATGCGCGGAGGGCGTCGTCGTCTACACCAGCGTGCCCGGGAACCTACGCCGCACGAACCTGCCGCACGGCATGGGCGTGCGCTTCCGCACGATCCCAGACATCGAGCTGGGACGCATCCGCCGCGTGGTGGCGGAGGCGTCGCTCCAGCTGACGCTGTAGCGATCAGGTTCCCGTGCCCGGGAAGACCTGACGCGAGCCGAACACCTCGTGGCTCTCGAAGACGCCGTGCACCACGTAAGGGTCGCTCGCGCCAAAGCGCCGCGCGGCAGAAAGACTCTCGGCTTCGAACACGATCACGCTGCCGCAGGGCTGCTCCGCGTCGTCGAGCAGCGGTCCCGCGTAGACGACTCGGCCCGCGTCTGCGAGCGGTCGCAGGTTCGCGAGATGCGCGTCGCGGTGCTGCTTGCGCAGCTGCGCGCCGCGCGCGCCGTCGCGACCGATTAGCACGAAGAGGCCCATGGCTCGATCTCCTCGAAGAACGACTCGACGAGTCCGTTGAAGACGTCCGGCTCCTCGAAGTACGCCGAGTGGCCGGCGCCCGGAAGCACCTGCAATCGCGCGCCCGGAATCGCATCTGCGACTTCGCGCAGGCCCTCGACCGAGAAGAATGCGTCTTCGGTGCCGACCATCAGCAGCGTCGGCACGTGGAAGGCGGCGAGCTGGGCGGGATCGATCTGGAGCGCGATGAGCTTCGGCAGCATGGTGCCGAGCGTTGCCGGCGGATTCAGCGAGCCGATGCGCTCGTAGAGGAAGGCTCGCGCCGGATTGCGGTCGAGGAACCCGCGCGCGAGCGCCATGCCGAGGAAGCCGCGCGCGGCCGCGCGCTTGGGCACTTCGGCGGAGTCCCGCTGGATCGTCTTCGTCACGACGCCGCCCGGCGTCCCGGCGAGGACGAGCGCTGCGCCGCGTTCCGGGTGGGCGAGCGCAAAGGGCAACCCCGTCCAGCCGCCCATCGACTGACACACGAGCGCCGCGCGTGCGACGCCGGCCGCGTCGAGGATCGCCGCGAGGTCGTCCGCGAAGTGGCGCGGATCGAGCGCCTCGGGCGGACACGTCGAGCGACCGAAGCCGCGGTGATCGAACGCGACGACGCGATGGCGCGCGGCAAAATGCGGAATCTGCTGCCACCACGACAGCGCGTTCCCGCCCGAGCCGTGCACGAATACCACCGCGGACCCGCTTCCATGCACTTCGTAGTAGAGCGTTGCGCCCTCGCGCTCGATCGTCGGCATCGCCGCCCATGCTAGCTTGCCGGTCCGGAGGAACCGCCATGGCTACGTCCGAACTCTTCACGCTGATCGACGGAGACCGCGCCACTTCGTTGCGCGCAAGCATCGACGGCGACGCGGTGCGCGTCGCGCCGGACGTGCTGCGCGGCGCGACCGGCTGGGAACTGAAGCCCGAAGGCCTCTGCCAGGGCGACCTCTGCATCCCCGTCCGCGACCCCGCGGCGCTGGCCGACGCGCGCGGCGTGGATCTCGTCGCGTTCGCCCGCGCACAGGGTCGCCCGCTCGCACTCGACATCGCCGAACACGTTGCCGCGCTCGGCACCTCCGCGGCAGAGCGCAGCGCTCGGCTTGCCACGCTCGAAGCACCCGACTTCTCGCTCCCGGATCTTCACGGTCGCATGCACACGCTCTCGGCGCATCGCGGCAAGAAAGCGCTGCTGATCGTCTACGCCTCCTGGTGAGGTTGCCGTGAGGACCTGCCCGTGTGGCAGGCAATGTACGAAGAGCTCGGTCCGCACGGCTTCGTTCCGATCACGGTCGCGCTCGACAAGGATCCCGAAGACGCGCGCCCCTACATCGAACGCGCGAGCCCGACGCATCCGAGTCTGATCGATACCCAGCACGTCGTCGCCGAGCTGTATCACGTCATCAACGTGCCGACGATGATCTGGATCGACGAGCAGGGCCGCATCGTGCGCCCGCACGACTCGCAGTTCGGCACCGACACCTTCACCGCGTTCCACGGCAAGCATTCGGCGCCGTATCTCGACGCGCTGCGCGCATGGGTGCGCGAAGGCAAGGGCGTGCTCGACCCGGCGGCGGTGCGCAGTCACCAGATCCAGCCGACGCCCGAGACGCAACTCGCGCGCGCGCATCGTGCGCTCGCGTGGTGGCTGCACCAGCAGGGCAGGGTCGAAGCGGCCGAGCGCCACTTCCTGCGGGCCGGCGAACTCGCGCCGAAGGACTGGACGATTCGCCGCGGCTCGATGCCGATCCGCGGCATCAATCCGATGGGCCTGGAATTCTTCGAACTCGCAAAGGAAGGCGTGCCGCTCTACCCGATGGAGGAGCTGCCGGTCGAAGGCGGCACGAGTCGCAAGACGAGCTAGCGGAGCGCCGCATCGACGGCGCGGTCGACGAGTGCGCCGCCGAGCCATGACCCGAGCGGTACCAGCAGGAAGAGTGCAAAACGGACGAGTGTCGGCGCATCGAAGGGCCACACGCTCACCTGTTCGATGCGCGCCTCCCAGGCGAGCAGTGCAGGCATCCGGGCGATCTCGGCGCCGGCGCCGTGTGCGTCGTCGAAGAGCGCGGCCCGCGCGCCGTCGATCTCGGCTCGCACGCGCAGCAGTTCGTCCCGCTTAGCAGCGCGCAGTCGTTCATGCACGCCCCGGCTCGGCAGTAGCAGCGAGATGAAACCCAGCGCCAGCGTGACCGCGATCACCCCGACGACGATTCCCCAGGCGCCCGCGTCCAGCGTCAACAGCGACGCGATCGAAGAGCCGAGGAACCAATAGGCCGACGCGCGCAGCCCGGTTCGTGCAAAGGGTGCGAGCTCGTCCGGCGCGAGCAGACTCACGCGCGCGCGGCGCCCCATCTCGAGGAAGACGCGCGACCGCCGCATCGAGAGCGCTCCCAGCACTCCCATCTCTGCGAACAGGACGGTCGCGAGGCCATTCATGATGATGTAGTGGCCCGGCCAGACTCCTGGGATCAGCGCGCCGAGCTTCCAGCCGAGGAAATTGACGACCTGCCCGACTGCAGCACCGCCCGCAAGCCACGCGGCGAGACTCGAGCGGCTCGTGTCGAAGAGGAGCGCACGCCAGCGTTCCCACTCGACGTCGCTGGCCGCGACGAGCCCGCGCAGCGCGGCGAAGTCGCGCGGGATCGCGCGGCGCTCGATCCACAGCGCCGTTGCCATGAAGGCGATCAGCGCCGCATAGATCGTGTTGAAGCGGAAGGTAGGCACGATGCCGTAGCTCGGGTCCGTGCCTTGCATTGCGTCGGGTCCACCGAGACCGAATACGCAGAGGGCGTACGCCGCGACGATTGCGGCCCACAGCGCAAAAAAGAGCGAGATCGACCCCAAGCGATTGCTCGCCGGCAGCTTCGCCGGCGTCGTGCGATCGGGTTCCGCCGCGATCTGTGCCTCGCTCACACAACGAGAGTACCTGCTGGCGCTCGACTCGCCGACCGCTGCCTGCGATCTTCCCGCGTCCTTTCGCCGAGGGTCCCGAAGTTGAGCGCGCGCCCGCAAGATGCCCTGACGCATGGCGGTGCGGCCGTGGGGACGCGCGACCCGCGTCTCGATGGGCTTCGCGGTTTCGCGATCCTGCTGGTGATGCTCTACCACACGACGCACTACGGGTTCGCGCGCACACCGCTCGACGCGGCACTGACGATCGTGCCATCGGTGGGCTGGTCGGGCGTCGATCTGTTCTTCGTGCTCTCGGGCTTCCTGATCACCGGCATCCTGCTCACGGCCAAAGACAGCACGACCTACTACCGCGCCTTCTATGCGCGCCGCGTACTTCGCATCTTCCCGCTCTATTACGCGACGCTGGCGTTCTTCCTGTTGCTGGTCCCGCAGCTTCCGTTCTTCTCTCCGGTCGACTACTTCTGGAACCCGGGCGCGAATCGGGAACAGCTCTGGTACTGGCTCTATCTCTCCAACGTGCAACCCGCGCTCACCGGCGTGTGGCAGCACCAGACGCTCGATCTGACCTGGTCGCTGGCGATCGAAGAGCACTTCTATCTGATGTGGCCGCTCGTCGTGCGACACGCGAGCGAGCGACGTCTGCTGCAGATCTGCGCGGGCACGATCGTCGCGGCGCTGGCGCTGCGCGCGGCGCTGTTGGTGGCCGGCGCATCACCGCTCGCCGCCTATACGCTGACGCCGTGCCGGCTCGACACGCTCGCGACCGGCGCCGCGATCGCGATCCTCGCGCGGCGCGCGGGTGGTCTCGCGGCGCTGGCGCGCGCGTCGCGCATCGTGCTGCCCGCTGCGCTCGCGCTCTTCGTCGCGGTGCAGGCGTGGATCCGGTTCGGCCAACCGGTGGCGACCGGCTATGAGGCGATCACGCGACAAGTGCTCGCGCTGAACAACGATCCGCTGATGCAGACGCTTGGATACACATTCTTGTGCGCCGTCTACGGAGCGCTGCTGGTCTGGGTGCTGACGGCGCCACCACGCGCGTGGCGCGCACGCGGATTCGAAATGACGTGGCTCCAGAGCTTCGGCCGCTATGGCTACGCGCTGTACCTGTTCCACTTCTTTGTGGGCATGATGGCGGTGAACGTGTTCACGCCCGGCCGCCATCCGCGCCACTTCGTGCTCGCGCAGATCGCGTTCTGGATGCTCGCGATCGGGGTGAGCTATCTGCTGGCGCGAGCGAGCTGGTCGCTGCTGGAGCAGCCCGCGCTGCGACTGAAGCGCTTCTTCCCCTATCGCGTGTAGGTCAAGGAAGCAGCAGCACCTTGCCGGTCGTCGCGCGGCTTTCGAGCGCGCAGTGCGCGCTGGCTGCTTCGGCGAGCGGAAAGCGTGCGCCGATTCGGACCTGCAGCTGCCCGGTCGCGACCGCGCCGAGCACGGCGTCTGCGCGCATCTGAAGCTCCTCGCGCGTCGCGACGAAGTGGGCGAGCGAAGGGCGGGTCACGACCAGCGAGCCGCCGGCGTTCAGACGCTGCAAGTCGAAGGGCGGCACCGGTCCACTCGCCTGTCCGAAGAGCGCGAGCAGCCCGCGCGGGCGTAGACACGCGAGGCTGTTGTCGAAGCTGGCACGGCCGACGCCGTCGTAGACGACGTCGACGCCGCGACCGCCCGCGGCGTCGCGTACGGTCGCGACGAAGTCGGGGTCGCCCGACCGCACGACGAGATCCGCCCCCGCGTCCCGTACCAACGCGACCTTTTCCGCCGAGCCGCAGCTGCCGACCACACGCATGCCCGCAGCCTTCAGCATCTGGACGAGTAGCAAGCCGGTACCGCCCGCGGCCGCGTGCACGAGCGCGGTGCCGCCCGGTTCGGGCGGGCGGATCGAATACACCAGATAGTGCGCGGTCATGCCCTGCAGCATCGCGGCTGCGGCCGTGTCGTCCGGTACCGCGTCGGGAACCGCCACGACCGACGCGGCCGGCGCGATGACGACGTCCGCGTAGGAGCCCGGCGCGGACGCCCATGCGACCCGATCGCCGACCGCGATGGCGGTCACGTCCGGACCGATCGCCTCGACGCGGCCCGCCCCTTCGAGTCCCGCGACGAAGGGCAGCGGGCGCGGGTAGAGGCCGGTGCGGAAGTAGACGTCGATGAAGTTCACGCCGGCGGCTGCGACGCGGATGCGGAGCTGACCAGCACCCGGCACACCCGGGTCGCGCGTGGCGACTCGCAGCACCTCGGGCCCACC
>CAYGWM010000109.1:0-2227 GCA_964353555.1 uncultured Spirochaetales bacterium | reverse complement strand
CAGCACCCGGCACACCCGGGTCGCGCGTGGCGACTCGCAGCACCTCGGGCCCACCGACCGCTTCGACGACGACAGCGCGTTCCATCTCGCAACCGTAGCGGGGCCGGGCGTCAAGTTATTCCGCTGTCAGGTTGTTTCGGGTCGTGGTACTTACAGGCAGTCTTGACTGTTTCTTTGTCCCGGCTAGCGTGCGGCCCCGATGTCGGAGACCCCCTCCTCGACCGTCCCGGCGCGCGACTCGCGTCCGCGCCGTACCCAAGAGGCGCGCAGCGCGGAGACCCAGGCGCGCTTGCTCGACGCGACGATCGCCTCGCTTGTCGAGGTCGGCTACGCGAACACCACCACCACGGCCGTCTGCGAGCGCGCGGGCGTCTCGCGTGGCGCGCAGGTGCACCACTTTCCGCGCAAGCAGGACCTCGTGGTCGCGGCGGTGGCGCATCTGGCTGCGCGTCGCGCGACCGAGTTGCGCCGGCGTGCGGAAGCATTGCCCGCTGCCAGCGGCGCCGCGCGACTTGCCGCGCTGCTCGACCTGGTGACGGAAGCCTTCGGTGGTCCGCTCTTCGACGCGGCGCTCGAATTGTGGGTTGCGGCGCGCACCGACGCGGAGCTGCACCGGTCGCTGCTGCTCTTCGAGCGCGTCGCCGGCCGCGGGCTCGCGTCGCTGTGGCGCGAGGTCGCGGGTGATCTCGCCGATCACGAGCGCTTCGACGCGCTGCTCCAACTCACGATGCACATGGCGCGTGGCATGGCACTCCAGAAGATCCTGCGCAGCGACGACACTGCGCGTCGCCGTCTTCTCGGCATGTGGCGAGAGATGGCAACGCAAGCGCTGCGAGGCTGACGAGAACCCCCAACCGGAGAATGAAACCAAGATGGGTCGCAAGGTATATGTGGTCGGCGTTGGCATGACGAAGTTCGAGAAGCCCGGCTCGAAGCAGTGGGATTATCCGGACATGGCGAAGGAGGCGGGCCAGAAGGCGCTCGCCGACGCGAAGATTCCGTACGACCAGGTCGAGCAGGTGGTGGCCGGGTACTGCTACGGCGACTCGACCTGCGGCGAGCGCGCGGTCTACGAGATTGGCCTCTCGGGCGTGCCGATCTACAACGTCAACAACAACTGTTCGACGGGCTCGACGGCGCTGTTCATGGCCAAGCAGCTCGTCGAAGGCGGGATCGTCGAGTGTGCGATGGCGCTCGGCTTCGAGAAGATGGAGAAGGGCTCGCTCGGCATCAAATACACCGATCGCACCATCCCGCTCGACAAGCACATGAAGACGATGGTCGAGCTGCGCGGCTTCGCGAAGGCGCCCGCCGCGCCGCAGATGTTCGGCAACGCCGGTCGCGAGCACATGGAGAAGTACGGCACCAAGCCCGAGGTCTTCGCGAAGATCGGTTACAAGAACCACAAGCACTCGGTGAACAACCCGTACTCGCAGTTCCAGCAGGAGTACAGCCTCGAAGACATCCTGAATGCGCCGATGGTCTTCGAGCCGCTGACCAAACTGCAGTGTTGCCCGACCAGCGATGGCGCGGGCGCGGCGATCGTCGCGAGCGAGGATTTCGTCAACAAACACAACCTGATGGGCCAGGCGATCGAGATCGCCGGCATGGCGATGGCGACCGACCTGCCGAGCACCTTCGACGAGAAGAGCTGCATCAAGATGGTCGGCTTCGACATGTCGCAGATGGCGGCGCGCAAGGCATACGAGCAAGCGGGCATCGGCCCGGAGAACGTGCAGGTCGTCGAGCTGCACGACTGCTTCAGCGCGAACGAGCTGATCACTTACGAAGCGCTCGGGCTCGCGCCGGTCGGCAAGGGCGGCGATCTGGTGAACGAGGGCGCGACGACCTACGGGGGCAAGTGGGTCGTCAATCCGTCGGGCGGCCTGATCTCGAAGGGCCACCCGCTCGGCGCGACCGGGCTCGCGCAGTGTGCGGAGCTGACCTGGCAGCTGCGCGGCACCGCGGACAAGCGCCAGGTCGCCGGTGCGAAGGCGGCGATCCAGCACAACATCGGGCTCGGCGGCGCGGCCGTCGTCGCGGTGTATCGCAAGCCGGCGTAGCGACCGGCCTCAGCGACGCGGCGAGGCGATGAGAAGGCCCGGAGGCGAGCGTCTCCGGGCCTTCGTGCGTCCAGCCTTCGAACGGAACCGCCGCGGCTCGCACGCGCGGCCACGCCCGCTGCCGTCACGGCGTGACGATCGGGAACTGTCCGTCGCTGCGATCG
>CAYGWM010000108.1:0-14044 GCA_964353555.1 uncultured Spirochaetales bacterium | reverse complement strand
CGCTACGACGCGAGCGCCCGCGCGGGGGCAGTGCTTCGCTCGTAGCGGCGAGCGTTCGCGCCCAACGGGTCAGAGCGCGCCCGCGCCGCTCCGTTACGGACCCCTGCGCCACACGCTCGCGAGCCAAGGCTGTTGCTCGTGCGGCAACCCGGGCGGGCGGTAGTAGTGCTCGAGTTCGACGAACCCGGCGTCGGACAGATGACCGCGCCAGGCGTCGAGATCGTGAAACGCACCGTAGCGGCCGCCATTCCAGCCTTCCTCGTTCGCGCCGCGCGGGTTGGAGCTGAACAGCACGCCGCCGGCCGCAAGCGTCGCTCGCAACTGGCGAAGCACGCGCGGCAACTCGCGAGACGGGACATGGAACAGCGACGCGTTCGCGAATACGCCATCGAAGCGTCCGTCCGGAAGGTCGAGCGCGAGGAAGTCCTGTTGCCACACTTCGCAACCCGACTCGGCGCGCGCCATCTCGGCGAAGCGGGCGGATCCGTCGAGGCCGACCGCAATGTGGCCGAGACGCGCAAACGTCTTCAAGTCGCGCCCCGGCCCGCAACCGAAGTCGAGGATCGTGAACGGCGGCGTCGCTTCGATGGGACGCAACAGCGCGCCGATGTTCTGGCTGACGTCGTGATCGCGCGTGCCGTCGCGAAAATCCTCGGCGCGTTGCTCGTAGTGGGCGAGCGTGCGGGCGGAGACATCGCGGATCGGTGCGTAGGGCATCGGTAGAACCGCTCAGGGCGTCGCGATCGACATTCAGTCAGTGTACATATGCTGGTGCACGCCCGCCATCCGCAGGAACAGGTCCGGGTACACCTCGTCACAGATGTTCACGAAGCCCCAGTTGTTGTTCTCGCCGTCGGTACGACCGGTGGCGGGCTGTTCAGCAGGCCGACGTCGTCGGCGCGATCCGCCTGCGCCTGCGTCGAGTCGCGTCGGAAGGCGGCGGAGAGAGCGCCGAGACCCTGGATCGCGTCGAAGCTCGCGAGCGAGAGTCGCCACGCGGTGTTGAACGCCCCGAGGTCGCCGCCGTAACGCTCTGCGAGAAACGTCTGCAGCGCGAGCTTGCCGGGCGCCCCGGCCGGAAGCTTCATGAAGGCATCCACGAACGGAATCCCCTGGTTGAAGGCCGGTCCCCACGGCAGCTCGTTGTCGCTGAAGACACCGATGCAGTAGGGATCCGCAGCGCAGGGACGTGCCGCCTCAGCCGTCGCTGCTGCGCCCGACTCGAAGGAGTCTGCGAAGAAGTCGTGCAGGCTTCCGAACGACGTCGTGGTGCCCGGGATGACCGGTGCAGCGACGGAGAATTCCAGGAACTGGGTGTATGGGAAGCGGCCCTCGAAGTACTGGTTCTCGCTCCAAGCACCGATCGTGTTGAGGCCGGCGCCTGCGATGCGTGCGAGCGCGACCTCCGCCCACGCCGCTGCGCTGCCGTACTTCGCGAGCACGTTGTCGAGATAGGGATACCCGCCGAGCGGAGGTGTGTAGTCTCCGAACGACCGCACGCTCGTCACGCCGGCCGAGAAGAACGGATGCCCCGCTGGCGTTACGAACCACCAGACCCCGTCCACCTGCTCGACCCGGAAGCTAGCGACGACACCTGCGCGACGGCGAAAGGTCCGCTAGCGCCTCGTGCTCAGGACTTCCGCGCGCGTGAACGCCGGCGCTTCGTCTCGCTGATACGGCCAGGCTTCGGTGTCGAGCGACGCGAGCAGCGCGCGCGCGAAGGCGTCCTGCCGCGTGCGCGCGACGTCGATCGGGACGTTGTGATTCAGGATCGCGAAGTAGACGATGCCGCGGTCGCGCGTGCGCACGGCGCCGGCTAGCGCGGACGCGCCGTAGTCGCCGTAGGTGCCCGTCTTGCCGACGACGTGGCCGCGCTCGCCCGGGCCGTCGATGCGATGGCGCAGCGTGCCTTCGTCGATGCCCGCGACTGGCAGCACGTCGGCGAGCGAATGCTTGCTCTTCGCGAGTTCGTTGCCGAGCGCGCGCAGCAATGCGACGGCCGCGCGCGGACTCAGCCGGTTGCGCGGGTTCGCGCCGGCGCCGTCGCCGAGCACGATCTGGTCGCTGATCGCAGCAGGTACACTCGCGCGAGCCACGGCCTGCACCGCGGCGATTCCGCCCGCGGCGCCAGCGAAATCCGCGAAGATGTTGTTCGAATAGTCGTTGAGCGCTTTCACGAGCGGAACGAGCGGCTGCGAGCGATGCGTCACGAGCAGCGTCGGATCGGCGGCGCCGGCGACCTTCGCGTTGCCGAACGCGAGCGTCGGCTGCTTGGCAGGTAGGTCGCTGCGCGCCGCTTCTGCTGCGCGCACGGCCAACCAGGTCGGCGCGGGGATGCGACCGGCGAGCGCCTGCTGGAGGCGTGCCGCCGCGCCCGCGCTCGTCCAGTTGAACAGGAACGGACCGTGCGCCGCGACGTCGCCGGCGACACGGCGCAGCTCCAGGTCGTGTAGCGCGAGCACTACGAGCAACGCGTTCTCGTCGACGAAGAACGGATCCCCGGAGCCTTCGACGACGAGATCGCCCTGGAGCACGCCACCCTGCAGCGGACCGCTCGCCGAGAAGCGCGTCGCGAAGCGGTAGTCGGCGCCGAGCTTGCGCAGCAGCGCGAGCGTCGTCGGCACCTTCGAGACCGAAGCGGGATGCACCGCGCGTTCAGCCGCCTGCGCGACCAGTACAGTGCCGTCCTCGGCTTCGACGTACACGCCCTGCTCGGCGCCCACCAACGCGCGCGCCTGCGCAGCGAGATCAGCAGCCGCGGCACGCAGCGAACACAGCCCAATCAGCGCAACAAGAACCGCCGACCTACGCAATGTCACCCCCTCCACCAAGACCAATGTGCCCCGTCCGCACTCGAGGAGAAAGGGGACGGTCCTCGAAGTGGACTGGGCGAGGACTAAGGGGACACACTTCGCCCAGGCCTGTCCCTTTTCTCCCAAGCCAGTCCATTTCGAGGACCGTCCCCTTTCTCCTCGGTGGTATCGTGGTTGGTGATGGAGACGGTGCATTCAGCGCGGTTCGAGTCTCCGATTGGAGCGCTTCGGATCGCGTCGACCGAGGTGGGAGTTGCCTACTTGGGGCTCCCGCGCGCGGGCGGGCGCGGTTTTGCGGGCTGGCTCGCGCGATCTGCGCACGGCGCGCGACACGAGCAGGCCTACGCGCCGAATCGCGAGGCGATCCGCCAGGTGATCGAGTACCTCGAGGGCAAGCGCAGCGACTTCGATCTGCGGCTCGATCTGCGCGGCACGCCGTTCCAGCGTTCGGTCTGGAACGCGCTGCTCGAGATCCCGTACGGCGCGACCCGCAGCTACGCCGACGTCGCGCGCGCGGTCGGCAACCCAAACGCGGTCCGTGCGGTCGGAACCGCCAATGGCACGAACCCAATCCCGCTCGTCGTTCCCTGTCATCGCGTGATTGCGACGGGCGGCAAGCTCGGTGGCTATAGCGGCGGCCTCGACCTCAAGCGACGGCTGCTGGCGATGGAGCAGTCGTCGTGTCACCAGGGGACCTTGCTGTAGCGACCGCCGCGCACCGTCGCGAAGTTCAGCCGCTACACCGCCGCGAGTGCCTGCTCGAGATCGGCGATCAGATCGTCGCCATCCTCGACGCCGAGCGACAGCCGCACCAGCGAGTCGGTGATGCCGAGCGCGTAGCGTTCGTCGCGCGACAAATCCCAGTACGACATCGTCGCGGGCATTTCGATCAGCGACTCGACACCGCCGAGGCTCGGGCCGATGTACGGAATTCGCACGCTGTCGATGAAGCGACAGGTGGCATCGAAGTCGGCTTCCAGCTCGAAAGTAACGACGCCGCCGTAGCCGCGCATCGTGCGCACTGCCACCGCGTGATCGGGATGGCTCGCGAGTCCCGGGAACCAGACGCGCCGCACCTTCGGATGCGCCTCGAGCCACTGCGCGATGCGCAGACCGTTCGCGTTGTGGCGCTCCATGCGCAGCCCTAGCGTCTTCATGCCGCGCAGCAGCAACCATGCGGCGTGCGCGTCGAGCACGCCGCCGAGCACGCCGACCGCCTCGCGCAGCGCGCCGATGATCGGCGCCGGGCCGACTGCCGCACCGGCCAGTAGATCGTTGTGTCCGCCGAGGTATTTCGTGGCGCTGTGGATCACCAGATCGGCGCCGTCGCCGAGCGCGCGGTGATTGACCGGTGACGCAAAGGTCGAGTCGATGATCACCTTCACGCCGCGTCCGTGACACACACGCGCTGCCTCCGCGACGTCGATCACGCGCAGGTACGGATTCGTGGGGCTCTCGGTGAAGAACAACTTCGTCTCGGGACGGATCGCTTCGGCCAGTTTCTGTGTATTCGCCGGCTCGATCACCGTTGCCTCGACGCCGAGCTTCGTCAGATACTGGCGGATGAACTGGCGCGTGCGGCGATAGCAATCGCTCGTCACCACCAGGTGTGAGCCCTGCGGCAGCATCGCAAAGAACGTGGTGGTGGCCGCGCACATGCCCGACGCGAAGAGCACCGCATCGGCGCCACCTTCGAGCGCGGCGAGCTTGCGTTCGACCGCGCGCCAGGTGGGATTGCCATAGCGCCCGTACTCGTCGCGCGCGCTACGACCTTCCTGGTACGCGCGCACTTCTTCGGAATCGCGGAATGTGTAGGTCGAGGTCTGGTGGATCGGGACGGTGATGGAGTGGCTCTCGCGCGACTCGCGCTCACCGCCGTGCACCGCATTCGTGGAATCGCCACGCTGCGGAATGGACGAGTCGCCCCCATCGGGCCGGCGTTCGCTCATGGTCTGCTCTTCTCGAATGGCGCTTAGCAGTGGCGGGGGCTCCGAGGAACGCTCCTCGGGGGGCCTGCAAGCGTCAGAAATCGCCCCGCAGATCGCGACGTGTCGGTGGAATCCCAACCGGCCGCCCATGTCGGTTCCCAGATTAGGCTTGCCCCGGGGCCAGCGTCAACCGAGCGCGACGCACCCGATGCCTTGCCAATTCGAACAGATGACTGAAACATCTGTTCGATGTCTCCCGGAGCCCGCTCCCCGCACCGCGCCGAAAAGCCCGTGACCCGCGATCGGCTGATCGACGCGGCCGGCGTCATCTTCGCCGAGCGCGGCTATCGCGGCGCGACGATGCGCGAGATCGCCGATCGCTCCGGCGCCAATCTTGCCGCTGCCCACTACCACTTTGGCTCCAAGCAGAAGCTGTATCGGGACGTGGTGCGCACGCACTTCGAGCGACTCGAACGGCGCCTCGCCGAGAGCGGCGCGATCGACTCTGTCGCGATGGCGCGGCTCTCGCGCGACCAGCTCGTCGCGCTGCTGCGCGCTCGCGTCCACACCATGCTCGAATCCTTCCTCGACGAAGAGAGCGTGCACGCGACGCTGATGCAGCGCGAACTCGCCGATCCGAGCGAGACGTTGCCCTTCATCGTCCGGCGTTGGATCGACCCGCTGCGCCACGACCTGGTGCAGTTGCTGCAACGACTCTCGCCGAAGCTGTCCGAGGAGCGCCTCCAGCTCTGCGCGCGCAGCCTGATGGGACAGGTGATCTTCTATTTCACACACCGTCCGGCGTTGCTTCTGATGATGCGGCGGCGCGCCTACCCGGCCGACTTCGTCGATCAGATCACCGAACACGTCGTCGCGTTCACGCTCGGCGGCCTGCAAGCCATTGCCAACGCCAGCCCGCGCGCCCGCAAGCAACGACAGCAGGAGGCGAAGGCTTGAATCGCAAACGCCTGATCCCGATCGCTCTGTTCGTCGTCGCGGCGATCGGCGCAATGCTGTGGCTGCGGCGCGCCCCGAACGGCGGGTACTACACGGGCTTCGTCGAAGGCGAGGAGCGTGTGCTGCGCGCCGAAGTCGCCGGCCGGGTGCTCGAGATGGCATTCGCCGAGGGTGAAGCGGTGCCGGCAGGCGCGGTGATCGTCCGCCTCGATTCCGCCGAGATCGTCGCGAGGATCGCCTCGAAGCAGCGCGAGCTCGAAGTGCAGGGCGCGCAGATCCGCCGCCAGCAGGAACAGGTCGCGCTCACCGACGTCACCTGGCAGCGCGACGTCGCGACGCGCGAGGCCGAGCTGCGGCAGATGCAGGCGCAATCGCGACTCGCGCTGGTGACGCACGAGCGCCAGAGCGAACTCGCGAAGCAAGGCGTGGCGTCGCCACAGCGACTCGACGAATCGCGCTCCGCGCGCGACGCCTCGGGGAGCGCCGTCGATCGCGCGCGCGACCAGCTCGCCCGCGCGCGCGCGATGGAGGGCGAGATCGAGTTGGCCAGGCGCCAGCTCGACGTGATGCAGGGCCAGCTCGCGCTGGCGCGCGCGCAGCTCGCCGAACTGGAAGTGCTGCATGCGAAGTACGAGGTGCGCGCGCCCGCCACCGCGACCGTCGTGCAGACGCAGCTCGTGTGGCCGGGCGAGCTGGCGCAGCCCGGTACGCCGCTCGTCTCTGTGCTCGATCCCGCCGACAAGTACGTGCAGATCTACGTGCCCGTCGCGGATGTGTCGCGCGTGCGTGTCGGAGCGAAGGTCGAGATCGAGCTCGACAGCGAACCCGGGCGCCGCGTTCCGGGCGAAGTGTCCTTCGTTGCCGACCAGGCCAATTTCACGCCCGAGAAGATCGAAACGCGCAGCGACCGGCTCGGCCAGGTGTATCGCGCGAAGGTTCGGATCCTCGAAGGCGTCGAGCGCTTCCAGCCGGGCACGGAAGGGAACGTATACCTGGTCGAAGACGACTCACGCAGCGCGAGCGCGTCGGTGCCGGCTACGCGATGAGCGCGGCGCCGACGCTCGCGAGCGCCGCGCCGGTAATCGACCTCGCGCAGCTGACGAAACGCTATGGCAACAAGCGCGCGCTCGACCGCGTCGATCTGCAGCTCGGCGGTGCGCAACAGGTTGGCGTCGTCGGACCCGACGGCGCGGGGAAGACCACGCTGCTGCGCGCGATCGCGGGACTGCTCGAAGTGGAAGCGCAGCGCGCCGACGTGCTCGGCCGCGACATCCGCGACGACGTACGCACGCTGAAGGAGCAGATCGGCTACGTGCCGCAGGTATTCTCTCTGAATCGCGATCTCTCGGTGATCGAGAATCTGCGCTTCACGGGTCGGCTGCACCGCATCGAGACCGTCGACTTCGACCGCCGCGTCGCAGAGCTGCTGGCGCGCACCGCGCTCGCGCCGTTCGCCGATCGCCCGGCGGGCGCGCTGTCGGGCGGGATGAGGCAGAAGCTCGCTGTCGCAAATGCGCTGCTGACCGAGCCCGCGTTACTGGTGCTCGACGAGTGCACCGCCGGCGTGGATGTGGTGGCGCGCACCGAGATCGCCGAGCTGCTCGACGCACGCCGCGGCGAGGTGCTGGTGTTGCTCTCGACGAGCTATCTCGACGAAGCCGCGGCGTGCGATCGTCTCGTCTATCTCGAAGCGGGCCGCGTCGTCGCGACCGGCACGCCGGCCGAACTGCGCGCGCAGGTGCCCGTTGCGCTGTACCGGGCGTGGTGCGCAATGCCGCGCGCGATCGCGCAGGCCACGCGTGCGCTGCCCTACGTCATCGGGGTGCGCACGAGCGGTCGCACGTTGCGCGTCGAAGTATCTCTCGCGCGTTCGCCCGGCGACGCGCGCGTGGTCGCCGATCTCGCCGCGATCCCCGGCGTACGCCTGGTCGAGTCGCTGCCGCTCGACATGGAGGCGACGCTGCTTGCCCTCGCCAGGAGTCACGCGCAGTGACCGAAGCGATCATCACCGCGACGGGGCTCACGAAGCGCTTCGGCGCCTTCACCGCGGTGGACGATCTGAGGCTCTCGGTCGAAGCGGGCGCGATCTTCGCATTCCTCGGCGCCAACGGATCCGGAAAGAGCACGACGATCCGCATGCTGATCGGTTTGCTCGAACCGACGGCCGGCGCGATCCGGGTGGACGGCATCAATGTGATCGAGCACCCGCGCCGCGTCCGCGATCGCATCGGCTACATGGGTCAGAAGGTGAGCCTCTACCAGGGCATCACGCTGCGCGAGAACGTCGAGTTCTACGCGGGTCTCTACGGCATCGATGGCGCGAAGCTCGAATCGCGCTGGGGCGCGGTGCGCGAACGCTTCGCGCTCGGCGACGCCGAAGGCGAGCGCCCCGAGAGTCTTCCTGCTGGACTGCGCCAACGCGCGGGCCTCGCACTCGCCACGTTGCACGAACCGCGTCTGCTCTTCCTCGACGAACCGACGGCAGGCGTCGACGTCGCCAGCCGCGATCTCTTCTGGCAGATCATCCAGGACGAAGCCGACGCGGGCCGCACCGTCTTCGTCACCACGCACTTCCTCGAGGAAGCGGACTACTGCGACCACATCTCGTTCATCGCTGACGGTCGGCTGGTCGCCAATGCGAGGCCCGAGCAACTGCGCGCAGCGAACTCGGACGGTTACCGAATTCGTGTCGACGCGGCGCTCTCCGACGCCGCGATCGCGCGTCTCGAGTCGGCTGGCTTCGCCGCTGCGCGCAGCGGCGACGGCGTGACGCTGCGACGGCCGCAACTCGACGTCGCCGCGATCGATGCGCTGGCCGCCGCGCTCGGGCCCGCGGCGATCGGCGGCCTCCGCATCGAGCAGCCGTCGATGAACGACGTCTTCACGCGCCTCATCGGGGAAGTCGTGACGCGGGCTGCGCTGTGAACTTTCGCCGCCTCCGCACACTGGTCGTGCGCGAAGTGCGCGCCACGCTGCGCGATCCGTTCACGGTGATCACGCTGATCGCCGTGCCGCTCGTCGCGCTGCTCGCGTTCTCGTCGGTGCTCTCGACCAACGTCACGCACATGCGACTCGGCGTCTACGACGCGAGTCACTCCGCGGTGAGCCGGCGACTGCTCGCGGATCTGGCAGCCGGCGACGCCTTCGATCCGATTCCGTACGCGACGCGCGCTTCGATCGAAGCCGCGCTCATCGGCGGGCAGATCAGCACGGCGCTGATCCTACCGCCGGATCTGCACGACGCGTTCACGCGCCGCCGCGGCGCGGCGGCGCCCGAAGTGCAGGTGCTCTATGACGGCGCCGAAACCGTGCTCGCCGGAAACGCCGACGCATTCCTGCGCTCGATCGTCGCGGCGAGCGGGGCGCGCATCGCAGTGCGCGATCTCGGTGCGCGCACCGCCGCGAGCGCTCCGGGCCAGGGGATCGAGGTCGTCACGAAAGCGCTATTCAACCCAGAGCTCTCGGGCACGCCGTTCATGGTCGCGGGAACCTTCGGGTTCGTGCTCTCGTTCCTGACCGTGCTGATCACCGCGGTCTCGATCGTCAACGAACGCCTGTCGGGCACCTTTGACCAGCTCCAGCTCACACCGGCGACGACCGGCGAGATCCTGCTGGGCAAGCTGTTGCCGATGGGCGCCGTGTTTTCGCTCGACGTGCTGCTGATGGTCTTCGTTGCGGGCCTTGTGCTCGGCGTGTGGCCGGCCGGCAGCGTGCTCTTCTTCCTGCTCGTCGCGACGTTCTACGTCGCGTTCTCGCTGTCGGTCGGATTGATCTTCTCGGCCACCTCCGCGACCGCCGCCGAAGCCGTGCAAAAGACGGTGCTCTTCAGCATTCCGCTGGTACAGCTCTCGGGCTTTGCGTTCCCGATCCGCAACATGCCGATGCCCGTGCAATGGCTGTGCGAACTGATCCCGGCGACGCATTTCATTCGCGTGACGCGCGCAATCTATCTGCGCGGCGCGGGTCCCCTCGAGCTGTTGCCCGAACTGCTGATCCTGGGCGTTCTCGGCGTCGCGTTGTTCACGCTGGCCGTGCGCACGCTCGAGCGGAGGGCGTGAGCGTGGAGCGGCTGTCGCAGTTCGCGAACAACGTGCTGGCCATGGCGTATCGCGAAGGCACCGTGATGCGTCACGACAAGTCCTTCATCGGCGTCGTCGCGATGCAGCCGATCATGATGCTGCTGCTCTTCGGTGCCGCGCTGTCGAACGAACCCGCGAACGTGCCGTGGGCCGTGCTCGACCAGAGTCAGAGCGCGGTCGCGAGACGCCTCGTCCTCGAGATCGAAGCGACGGGTTACTTTCTGCCGCCGAAGCGCGTCGCCAGCTACGAGGACGGCCACGCGCTGCTCGAGCGGGGAAAGGCCGTCGCGTTGGTCGTGATCCCGCAGGATTTCGAGCGCGACGCGTACCGCGCTCGCCCGCGGATCCAGGTGCTGCTCGACGGGGCCGATCCGCTCTCGGCCGCGCGTGTCGGCGGCTACATCGGCCAGGTGGCGCGCGCCTTCGATCCGAACGCGCGCAGCACCGCGGTGCAAGACGCGGATCGCCCAATCGTCGCGAGCGCCACCGGACCGCTGGTCGTGCGCCCGCGCTTCTGGTTCAACGCGACGCTGCTCGATCGCAACTTCTTCCTGGCCGCGCTCGCCGGCATGCTGCTGACCAACCTGTGCTTCTCCGCGTCCAGCCTCGGCCTCGTCGGCGAACGCGAGAGCGGAACCTACGAGGCGACGCTCGCGCTCCCGACGACGCCGATCGAGATCGTGCTCGGCAAGCTCCTCCCCTACGTCGCCGTCTGCTACTTCGTGCTCGCGATCGCCGTGTTCGGCGCCGGCATCGGCTTCGGCGTGTGGCCGAACGGAAGCTGGATCGCGGTCGTTGCGCTCACGCTGCCGTTCGTGTTCGCGTCGCTCTCGGTGGGTGTGCTGATCTCCGTGCTGGTGCGCAGCAGCGCGCAGGCCGTCTTCCTGACCGTCTTCGTGATCCTGCCATCGTTCGTGCTCTCGGGCGTGATGTTTCCGTATCAACTGATGCCGAGCGGCGTCCGCGAACTCGGAGCGATCCTGCCGCTGCGCTGGTACCAGATCGGATTGCGCCGACTCGTGCTGCGCGGCGGCGACTTCGGTGACGTGTGGGTTCCGTTCGTCGCGCTGTGCGTGATCTTCGCGGTGCTGCTGACGTTGGTGCGCTGGCGGATGAAGCCGCGGCTCGGGTGATTCCATCGGCGGTTTGTAACGTTCTCCCGGTCCCAGGCGTTTTTTCGCTGAGGTTGGAACGGAGAACGTGACGGCGACCGACTCTCTCGACCGGGCCGCAGAGCTCGAAGCGCTCTTCCGCGCGCAGCAGCGCCGGTTGTGGGGACTCGCGTACCGATTGACCGGCAGCGCGGAAGACGCGGACGACGTCGTGCAGGAATCGTTCGTGCGGCTCGTCGCACAGCCGCCCGCTTCGCCCGTCGCGGAACTGGGACCCTGGCTGAAGCGAGTGGCCACGAATCTAGGTATCGACGCGCTGCGCCGGCGGCGCCGGCGGCACTACGTGGGCCCGTGGCTGCCGTCCCCGGTCGACACTTCGGATGCGGAGTGGCTCGATGCGCAGCCGAGCGCGAGCCCGGACCCCGAGGCGCGCTACGGACTCACGGAGAGCGTCACATTCGCGTTTCTGCTCGCACTCGAAGTGATCGGCCCGCGCCAGCGCGCGGTGTTGCTGCTGCGCGACGTGCTCGGCTACTCCGCCCGCGAGACCGCCGATCTGATCGGAGCGTCGGAGGGGAACGTTCGCGTGCTCCACTCGCGCGCGCGGACTGCGCTCGCGGACTACGACGCGCAGCGCTGCATTCCGACGCCGGAGCTGCAGGCGCGCCATCGCGGCGCGCTCGACCAGTTCCTCGGCTGCCTGCTCACGCAGGACGCGCGCGGACTCGAAGCGCTGCTCGCGGAGTCGATCCACACCGTGACGGACGCCGCCGGTGCGTACACCGCGCTCGCAACGCCGATGGCCGGCCGCAAGCGCGTCGCGCGCTTCTACCTGGCCGCCGCGCTGCAGCGACGCGGCCCCGGTACGCACATCGAAGTGCGTCTGGTGAACGGCCTGCCGGCCGCGCTGATCACACTCGAAAGGCCGGTGCGGCGCCAGGCACCGCGAACGCTGTTGCAGTGCGAACTCGACGACGACGGCCAGATCCGCGTCGTCCGCACCG
Organism: uncultured Spirochaetales bacterium; assembly: GCA_964353555.1. Classification (GTDB taxonomy): domain Bacteria; phylum Myxococcota_A; class UBA9160; order UBA9160; family PR03; genus PR03. Next base: position 2,151 of record CAYGWM010000108.1, on the reverse strand, counting down.
TGCTCGCGCCGCGCAAACTCGCGGCGCTGCCCTCCGTGTAACGAATCGCCTGGCTCGAACGTCTCTTCGTCGGATCGATGGAGATCCGAGGAGACGACCGATGCCGATCGACGCATACCTTCGAAATGTCGCGGTTCTTCTGGCAGCGATGGCGATGCTGACCATTGTCGAGACCTTGGTGCCGTTCTCTCGCAAGCGGGAGTGGCGCCGCCGCCATCGAGTGCCAAACCTCCAGCTCGCGGCTGTCACGCTGGGGCTGAACTTTGTGTTCAACGCCGGCGCCGTGCTGATCACCGGATGGCTCGCCGCGCGCGGCTTCGGCCTGCTCGCTGGCGCCGCCTTGCCACCGCTCGCGATGACGGCGATCGGTTTCGTCGTGCTGGACGCCGCCACCTACGCCAGTCATCGATCGATGCACTGGCTGCCGCCGCTCTGGCGCGCGCATCGCGTTCACCACGCAGATCCGATCGTGGACGTGACAACGGCGTTGCGTCAGCACCCGATCGAAGGGCTCTGGCGATTCGGGTTCGTGATGGCGCCGGCGTGGGCGCTCGGCGTGCCGGTCGAAGGCGTCGCGCTCTATCGCGTGATCTCCGCGCTCGTAGGGCTGACCGAACACATGGACGTGAAGCTGTGGGAGCCGCTCGACACGGCGCTCGCGTGGCTGTTCTGCACGCCGAACATGCACAAGGTCCATCACTCGCGGCTCGCCATCGAAACCGACACGAACTACGGAAACATCTTCTCGCTCTTCGATCGCGCCTTCGGAACCTTCACCCCACCATCGCCCGCGCGCCACGTAGACTACGGGCTCGCGGGTTACGATGACGCGGATACCCAGCAATTCGTCGCGCTGCTGCGACTGCCGTTCCGCGATGTCGAAGGTTCGCCCATGCGGCGAGACGCGCTCTACCGGAGGAATCCCGCATGAAGTGGGTGACGCGCTGGCGGCCGCGTCGTCGTTGGCCATGGCAGCGGCGGGCTCGCCGTCATCGACCCGTTGCGCGCGATCAAGCTCGCCGACATCGAACTCGCAGTTCATCCGGAGTCCTTCCAGCTCGACCCCGGAACCCAACGCTTCTTCGTGAGCCTGCCGGACGCGCGGCAGATCGGAGTGGTCGATCTCGAATCGGGACGGCAGACCGGCGCGTGGACCGTTCCCGATCTGAAAGCGAAGTTCCCGCTCGCAATCGACGAAGCCGGAGCGCGGATCGCCACCGTCTTTCGAAACCCAGCGCGGTTCGTCCTGCTCGACACGAAATCAGGCGCCGTTTTTGCGAACCTCGCCACCTGCAACGACGCCGACGACGTCTTCTTCGATCCGAAGCGCCAGCGGATCTACATCAAGGGGCCGTGGATGTCTTCCAGAGCGACGGCGCCAACACCCATCTCGTGGCGCAGGTCAGCACGCCGCCCGGCGGTCGTACGTCGCTCTTCGTGCCGGAACTCGATCGGCTCTTCGTCGCCGTTCGCGCTCGCCTGCTGCGCTCCGATGCATCGATCCTCGTGTTCCGACCGACTCCCTGACTACCGGCCGCATTCGGCATGATGCGCAGGCACGCGTCGACGTCGCACGCAGTCGCCCCTCCGTTCCGGACGATTACCGTCGCACCGCGAAGATCGGGCGGAACCCGCTCAGGCCCTTGAGTTCGTGCTCGCCGCGGGATTCGAGGGACAGCTCCGATCCGTCGAGCAGGTCGCGGGTGGTACCCGAGACGAGCACATCGCCCGCACCGGCTAGCGAAGCCACGCGCGCCGCCGTGTGGACGGCGACGCCGCGCGCCCGGCCACCGACGATCTCGACCTCGCTGGTATGGATGCCGACGCGCACGCGGAGCCCGAGCTCCGCGACCGACGGATCCATCAGCAGCGCGGCCCGCACGGCCTTCGCAGCGCCGTCGAAGAGCGCGACGAATCCATCGCCGGCGGCATCGAGCTCGCGGCCGCGGAAGCGGTCGATCGCGGCGCGGATCCTCGCGTTGTGCTCGCTGAGCAACTGAGCCCAGGCGCGGTCGCCGATTCGCGCCAGTGTCTCGGTCGACGCGACGATGTCGCTGAACAGGATCGTTGCGAGCACCCGCTCACCGAGGTCCTCCGGCGAGAGTCCGAAGGCCTGGGCGCTGGTGAACTCGACGGAGTCCCACGGCACGT
>CAYGWM010000107.1:0-14430 GCA_964353555.1 uncultured Spirochaetales bacterium | reverse complement strand
TCGGGACGCGTCAGCACCTGCTGCAACGTGATGTCGGCGATCGAGTCCTTCACCAGAAGCTGGCCCGCCGGCGGCTTGCCGCCGCAATCGTCCCAGCCGATCGCACGGCCGGCGTACTCGCGCTTCACGAGTTCGTAGCCCCAGTCCCGGAACGCGCCTTCCGTGAACTTCATGATGTTGCCCTTGTGCACCAGCGTGACGCTCTTGCGCTTCTGCGCGATTGCGAAATCGAGCGCCGCGCGCACCAGCCGCTCGGTGCCTTCGCGCGAAATCGGCTTGATGCCGACGCCGCTGCTCGCCGGGAAGCGAATCTTCTTCGCCTCGTTCGGAAACTCCTCGGCAAGGAACGCGAGGATCTTCTGCGCCTCGGGCGAGCCCGCGGCCCACTCGATGCCCGCGTAGATGTCCTCGGTGTTCTCGCGAAAGATCACCATGTCGACCCGTTCGGGATGCTTCACCGGGGACGGTACGCCGGTGTACCAGCGCACCGGCCGCAGGCACACGTAGAGATCGAGGATCTGCCGCAGCGCGACGTTCAGGCTGCGAATGCCGCCGCCGATCGGCGTCGTCAGCGGACCCTTGATGCCGACGAAATAGTTGCGGAACGCGTCGAGCGTCGCGTCGGGCAACCAGCTGCCGGTTTGCTTGAACGCCTTCTCGCCGGCCAACACTTCCATCCATGCGATCTGGCGCTTGCCGCCGTAGGACTTCGCGACCGCGGCGTCGAAGACGCGCACCGAAGCGGCCCAGATGTCCGGGCCGGTGCCGTCGCCTTCGATGAACGGAAGGATCGGGCGATCGGGGACCGCGAGCTTCCCGCTGGCATCGAGGCTGATCTTCTGACCGCCGGCGGGCGGAGTCGGGCGCCAGGTGCTCGTCATGGGTGGTGCGGATTTACAGGATTCGGCCGCGCGTCGCCAGCATGGGCGAGGCCATCTGCCAGGTTCTCCGGAGACCGAATCAGGACCGGGGCGCGGCCAGCCATTCCTGCACGCGATGGATCGGAATCTGCACAGGACAAACCGTCTCGCAGGCGCGACAGGCGCTGCAAGGCGTCTCGCTCGCGCGGCCAGCGGGGTCGCTAGCGTACGGCGTGAGCGACAGTCGCACCCAGTCGATCGCCATGCGCGACGCGGCGATCACCGCGTCGCGCGGTTCCACGCGCGGCTCGCCGCCACTGCGCGCGCATTCCGCCGAGCACAAGCCGCACACGAGGCAGGCCTCGGCCGCGAGCGAGAGTGCGGCGCTCTCGGCGTCGGGCAGCCGGAAGCCGTCGGCGGCGTAGTTGGCAAAGAAGCGTTCGATCGGATCGCCAATCACCTCGCGACCGAACGCGCGACGCGCGACGTGCGCCGCGCCGGTGCGCAGCTGCATCCACAGCGCCCGCAAGCTCCCAGTGCGCGAGAACTCGCGCGTGAAACCGCGATACCCGTTCAGCACGACGACGCCTCGATGCCCGCGCGGCGTCCCGACAGAAGCGCGACACCGAGCCCGGTGCGATCGCGGGCGGGATCGAAGGAGCCGAGCAGGTCGCCGGCCGCGAAGCAGTTCGCGAAGCGCGGCAAGCCATCCGAACCGAGCGGGCGCAGCCGCAGGTCGGTGCGCACACCGCTGCCGAAGAGCGGCTGCTCGCCCTCGTAGTCGTCCCGCACCAGCTGCCGCGCAGCGAGCCCATCGACGCGGCGGCCGGCGAGATCGTGCAGCGGCAAGCCGAGCAGCGGTTCGACCAGCTGACCGCCGCGCTCGACGATGCCGCCGCCGACGAAGCGACCGGTCGCGAGCACGAGCGCGTCGCACGCGAGCGTCACCGCGCCATCCATCTCCACCGCGCGAACGCGCGCAGCTTCGATTTCGATGCGCTGCACACGGCCGGCGATGCGCGCAACGCGACCGCGCCGCTGCGCCGCATCGAGCGCGCGATCGAGTCGGAATCCCGCGAGCGACAGCGACGGCGCGCCGACCAGTTCCGCCGCGCGACAGCCGGCCGTCGCTTCGATCCACGCGCGCGCGCCGGCGGCGGGCTCGAGGCCGAGCACGGGCGGAAACAGCAACAGGCGCCCGTCGGCGCCCAGCGCGGCGACGGCGCGCTGCAACGCATCGCGCACCGCATCGGTGTCGAGGCAGCGCGCGAAGCGCGCGGGCTGCGCGGCGACGTCACGGAGCGAGTCGGGCAACGCGAGTCGCACGATCGAGAGCGCGCGCGATGCGATGCCGACCGCCGCCATTTCGGCCGCGAGTGTGCGCAGCGCGCTGCGCACTTCGAAGCCGGGGAGTCCGGGCACGTCGACCAGCGCGATCTCGTGGGCGCTGTCGAGGTCGCCCTCGCCCGCGCCGGAGAAGGCGAGATCGGCGGCGCGCAACGCACCATGCACGTCAGCGAGCCAGCGCGTCTGCGCGAGACTGCCGTGCACGCGCAGCCCGGAAGGCGCGAGCCACGCGTCGAGCGCGGCGACGGCCTCCTTCACTTCGTCCTCGGGCCCGCGAGCGCGCAGCAGCGTTGCGTAGGGATGCGCCGCGTTCGCGGCGGCGACGGCCCGCATCCGGCCGATCGGCGCCAGCGGGCGATCCGATGCGGCGTCACGCAGTGGCAGTCCGCCGCGCCGCAGCGGGGATGCGGCGGCGATGTCGAGCGTTCCCCACGACAGCGCCGTCGCGCCGGGCGCGGCCGACACGAGCGTCACGTCCGCGCCGCGCGACGCGAGTTCGAGCGCGGCGCTGCTGCCCGCGAGTCCGCCGCCGACGACGACCGCCTTCACGACGTGAAGCCCCGGCCGCCGAGAAAGGTATGGCGATGGATCTCCATCGCGGCGAGGTGCGAGCCGCCCAGCGCCGGCGCGACCGCGCGCCAGCGCTCGTCGACGAAGGCCCGCACCTCGTCGGCGCAGCGAGCGGCGGACCAGTCGAGTGCGTCGGCGAGCACGGCCGCGGCATCGCCCACACAGCCCGCGCCCTGGCAGGCGCCGACCCCGAGCCGCACGCGCAACGCGCAATCGGTGAGCCGGCGCACGCCCTCGTTCGCCACCACGTGTCGGAGTTCCGCGTCGAGCACCGGTTCGCAGGCGCACACCACGCGCGGCGCAGGCAAGGCGCCGGCACCGCTCTCGAGGTCGTGATCGGCGAGCACCTTCGCTGTGCGCGTGCCATGACGAAAGCCGAGTCGCACCACCGCAGCGACGGGCGTGCGGAAGCGCTTCGCGGTGGCGAGCACGTCGAGCGTGCCGTCACCGCCGGGCAGCGGCGTCGTCGCGCTGCGACTCGGCTCGCGCACGCCGAGCGCCGCGCAGAGCCGGTCGGCCGCATCCTCGGCCATCAACCGATAGGCGGCCAGCTTGCCGCCCGCGATCGTAAAGAGGCCTGGTGCGCCGTCCGTTGCGTGATCGAGGACGACGTAGTCGCGTGACAATTCGTCTTCGTTCTTGCCAAAACCCCAGAGCGTCGGCCGCACCCCCTGGATCGTGTGGGTCACGCGGTGCCCGCGGATCGACGGGATCGAGCGCTCCATTGCTTGCAGCACGTAGGCGACCTCGTCCTCGGTCGCCTCCAGCCGATCGAGGTCGCCGTAGAAGTCGTCGTCGGTGGTGCCCGCCATGCTGTTCTGCTCGTGCGGGAAGGTGAACATGTCGCGGCCGTCGACGCCGCGCGCGTAGACCGCGAGGTTCGAGACGCGGCGCTCGAAGACCAGGTGGATGCCCTTGCCGGGGCGCAGCCGCACCTCGACACCGGCCAGTGCTGCAAGTTTCGATACCCACGGCCCGCCCGCGTTGATGCAGACGTCGGCCTCGATCTCGAAGACGTCGCCGCGAATGCGGTCGCGCATCCGGCCGCCGATGACGCGGCCGCCGCCCGGCTCACGCAGCCACTCGATCAGCTCGGTGTGCGTCCGCACGACGGCGCCGCGCTCGGCGGCGTCGAGCGCATTCGCCGCGCAGAGGCGTGCGGCGTCGACGCCCCACTCGTCGAGCGTGAAGGCGCACTCGATGCGCGGCGAGAGGGCCGGCTCGAGTCGCAGCGCTTGCGCGCGCGAGAGCCGCGTGTGCGAGCGGCCGTTCTTGAACGGCTGATACTGGTCGTACATCTCGAGGCCGATCTCGACCAACTCGGGGCCGATCGGATCCTCGGGGAAGACCGGCATCACGAACGGAATGCGGAAGATCAGCTGCGGCGCGATGCGCTGGATCGCCCCCGAATCGACGCACGAGTGCAGCGTGACGTCGGGATCCTTCTGCAAGTAGCGGAGGCCGCCGTGGATCATTCCGGACGATGCCCACGAGGTGCCGGAACCGAATTCGCGTCGCTCCACGAGCGCGCAGTGCACGCCGCGCAGCGCGAGATCGCGGGCAATTCCGGCGCCGTTGATGCCGCCCCCAACGACGAGGACCGGAACGCGGATGCGCCCGGTCACTGCGGGCGCAGCGCCTTCGCTTCGCGCCGCACGGCTTTGCGCTGCTCTGGCGACAGCGTCGGAATATCGAGGCGCTGGCCGGGATAGAGACGCTTCGGGTCACGGATCTGATCGCGGTTGGCGCGATACAGCGCCGGCCACAGCGACGGATCGCCGAGCGTCAGCGCGGCGATCGTCGCGAGCGTGTCGCCGTCGCGCACGTCGTGGAAGCTGGAAGGCGTCGCAGCGACCGCGATCACCGCGAACGCGGTGAACAAACCCGTGCGGAAGCGACCGCTCATTGCGCGGGTCCCTTCGGCCCGGGCGCCGGCAGGATCCGCACGCGCAGCTCGTCGAGCTGAGCCGGCTCGACGGCGGAAGGTGCGTCCATCAGCAGATCCTGGCCGCGCTGCGTCTTCGGGAACGCGATCACGTCGCGCAGGCTTTCGGCCCCGGAAAGCAGCATTGCGATGCGGTCGAGGCCGAACGCGAAGCCGCCGTGCGGTGGCGCACCCGCGTCGAGCGCATTCAGCATGAAGCCGAAGCGCGCTTCCATCTCGCCCTTCGAGTAGCCGAGCAGATCGAAGATCTTGCGCTGCACGTCGCTGCGGTGATTGCGCAGGCTGCCGCTGCCCAGCTCGAGACCGTTCATCACGACGTCGTAGTGCGTGCCGCGCATGCGCTCGGGATCGGTATCGAAGAGTGCGATGTCTTCTTCGACCGGCGCTACGAACGGCATGTGCATGAAGGTGAGCTTGCCGTGCTCGTCGCGCTCGAAGACCGGGAAGTTCAACACGAAGAGCGGCGCCCAGGCGCGGTCATCGATGCGGCCGAGCTGGCGGCCGAGATCGGTGCGCAGGCGGCCCAGGATCGCGTTGGCCTTGGCGAACTCATCAGCCGCGAAGAACAGCAGCGAACCCGGTCGCGCGCCGGTGCGATCGCGAATGCCGGCGCGCTCCGCATCGGACAGGAACTTCGCAATCGGCGACTGCCACGAGCCGTCGGCCGTGACGCGCACCCAGGCGAGGCCCTTCGCACCGAGTTCCTTCTTCACGAACGACTCGAGCCGGTCGATCTCGCCACGCGAGAGCGCATCGGCGTCGTGGATCGGCAGGCATTTCACGACGCCGCCCTTCTGTACGGCGGCGCCGAAGGCGCGGAACTCGGTCTGGCGGAACAGATCGGTCAGCTCGACCAATTCGAGCAACACGCGCGTGTCCGGCTTGTCCGAGCCGTAGCGCGCCATCGCATCGGCGTACGAGAGGCGCGGGAACGGCCGGCAGAGTTCGATGCCGCCGGCGTCGCGCCAGGCGCGCACCGTCACCTCTTCGAGCACCGCGAGCACTTCCTCGACACCGACGAAAGACATCTCGAAATCGATCTGCGTGAACTCGAGCTGGCGATCGGCGCGCAGATCCTCGTCGCGGAAACAGCGTGCGATCTGGAAGTAGCGCTCGAATCCCGCGATCATCAGCAATTGCTTCATGATCTGCGGCGACTGCGGCAACGCGTAGAACTCGCCGGGCTGCAGGCGACTCGGCACCAGGAAGTCGCGCGCGCCTTCTGGTGTCGCCTTCGCGAGGATCGGCGTCTCGATCTCGAGAAAGTCCAGCTCGCAGAGCGTGCGGCGCGCCGACTGGTAGAGCACGTGACGAACGCGCAATGCGCGCTGCAGCGGTGCTCGGCGCAGATCGTGGATGCGGTGGCGCAGGCGCACGGTCTCGTCGGTGCCCGGCTCTTCTTCGATCGGGAACGGCGGCGGCGTTGCGGTGTTCAGGATCCGCACTTCGCGCACGGCCACCTCGACCTCGCCAGTCGGGAGCTTCGGGTTCACCGTCTCGGGCGTGCGCCGCTCGACGGTTCCGCGCGCAATCAGCACGAACTCGCTGCGCACTTCGCCCGCTCGCAGGTGGGCGTCCGCGGCGACCTCGGGCCGGAACACGACCTGGACCAGGCCCTCGCGGTCGCGCAGGTCGACGAAGATCACGCCGCCATGGTCGCGGCGGGACTGCACCCAACCCGCGACGATCACTTCGCTCCCGATCAGGTCGGCGCCGATCGCGCCGCACATGTGGCTGCGTCGCACTTCACCCATCTGGTCGAGGTGCGCGAGGTGGGCGCCGCCCGGCCGGGCGGCGCTGGACCGGACTCCGTCGGACAACGCGTCTCTCCTGTTTGGCGTCGAGGACTCTAATCAGGCTCGTCCGTCAGCGCGCACCGGGTCGTCACACCGACGGATCGTCGTACAGAGGAAAAAGTAAGCGAAATCGGCCACTTGGTTAGCAACGGAGCGTGTGGGTGTCAAACCCGTCCGACGCGACGTGCGGAGGAGCTACAGATCCGTCGCGGAACAGACGCGGTCGCGGCCGAGCGACTTCGAGCGATACATCGCCTTGTCGGCCATGTCGATCAGCGCTTCGGCCCCGCGCCCGTGCATCGGGAACGCAGAGACGCCGATGCTGACCGTGACCTGCAGCGGGGCGGAGCCACGCGTCTCGAAGTGCGCGGCCGCCACGGCGGCGCGGATGCGCTCCGCGATCTGGATGCCGCTGTCGAGACTCGTGTCGACCAGCAGGATCGTGAACTCGTCGCCGCCATAGCGAGCCAGTGTATCGACCTGGCGGATGCACTGGGCGAGCACCTCGGAGAGGCGCCGTAATGTGCGCGATCCGACCAGGTGACCGTGGTGGTCGTTCACCAACTTGAAGCGGTCGATGTCGAGGAAGAGCAGCGAGAGCTGGGTGCCGTAGCGCTCGGCGCGCCGGATCTCGTGGTCGAGCGCGGTGAAGAGGTAGCGGGCGTTGTAGGCGCCCGTGACGTCGTCGACGAACGCGCGCTCCTTCGCCTGGTGGTAGCGCTCGGCATTCTGGATCGCGGCCTGCGCGTGTGCCGCGACGAGCCGCGCGATCTCGAGATCCTTCTCGCGGAAGCCGCGACCGCATTCTGGGACCAGCAACGCGCCGCCTTCCGCGGCGCGCCCGTGGATCGGTACCGCCAGCATGCGGCCCGGCTGCACACCCGCGACGCGCAGCGCTTCGTGCAGCGGCCCGCCCTCGAGAACACCAACCGGCGGCAGCGCCTCGACGTCGATCGGCTTCTCAGCGACCAGCGCAATGCGCATGCTCTCGGCTTCGGACTCGGGCCAACCGCGCAACACCACGTCGTCGGAACCGAGGTTCGCCGCACGATGGAAGATCGCGAGCCCCTGCGCGCGACTGATTCGCGACAGCAGAACGTCGAGTGCAATCGTGTGGATCTCGGCGGACTCGAGCGACGCGGCGAGCGCGCGGCAATCTTCGACCGTTGCGAGCAGGTCGCGCAGGTGGACGTTCTCGGCCTGGAGGCGGCGGCGGTCGAGCGTGCGTCGCACGACCAGCGCGAGTTCGTCGCCGTGCACGGGCTTGTTGAGGTAGTCCGCGGCGCCCATGCGCAGCGCCTGCACTGCGCTGTCCACCGACGCGTGCGCGGTAATCAGGATGACATCGGTGATGGGATGCTCGGCGCGCACGCGCGAGAGCAGATCGATGCCCGAGAGCCCAGGCAGGTGGAGGTCTGACAGCACCAGATCGAAGCTCGCGGCGCGCAGCGCCACGAGCGCTTCTTCGGCGCTTCCTGCGGTCTCGACTTGCGCGACGTCGCCGATCGCATCGATCGCGACCTCGCGATCGAAGCGGGTGTCATCGACGACTAGGACGCGCGGACGTGCGCTGCACTCATCCATGCGCTCCGTTGCGTCCTCCCGCCCAGGTCCCTGGCCTTGCGATCCCCGACCAACGGGGACGAAGCCTCGCCGTGGAATCGCGAGGCGCCCTCAGGGCCCGCCATCGGCTCCCCGCTGGCTGCCCTTGAGCTCGGAGGGTCGGTACTAGCCGCCAGCGGCCGTCTGGTGCTCCGGCGGGGGCAGTACCGTCGTCCAATTCTGGCCCGCGTCGTCGCTGTGGAGCACGTTGCCGCGCTCGCCAACGATGTATCCGCTCTTGCCGCCCGGTGAGAACCAGATGTCGCGCATGAACGTGAAGATGTTCGGGAACCCCTTCCCCGGAGCTGCCCAGGTATCGCCCCGGTCGCTCGTCACGCGGACGAATCCCTTCTCGCCCACCGCGATCACGTTGCCACCCACCGGATACAGCGAAAAGATCGCCTGCTTCCGCCCGGTGTCCCGGTAGGCCCAGTTGTGACCGCCGTCGTGCGACACGAGCACGACGCCGCCGAGACCGGCGATGTAGCCCTCTTGCGGGTTCGCGAAGCGCACTGTGAACAGGTACGGATTCTGCGCAATCGTGACCGCAATGCCCGGTGCATCGGCCTTGCGACTGCCGAGATAGCGGCGCAGGAACTCGGGGTCATCGTCGAGGAAGTCTTCGTAGTCCCAGGGCGGCGAACCACGCTTGCGGATCCGGTCGGAGAGCAGGCCCGCTTCTTCGATCACTGCCGACACGGCCTGCACGCGCGCCTCGAGGATCTCGAAGAGCGGCGTGGGGTCGTCCTCCTTGCCGAACGCGGCAATCTCCGCGGCGCTCGCGACCGGCTCGATCGCGACGTTCAGGTGCGGCAGATCGATGATCTGCTTGGCGAACTCGCGCAGCGACTCGCCGTGCGTCTCCGAGATCTCGATTTCATTGTAGTCGAGGACGATCGGCGGCACGGAGATGTCCTGCTGAATCGAGGCGCGCATCCAGCTCTGGCCACCGTTCTCGCTGTGGAAGATGTATCCGAACTCGCCAATGATCCAACAGTCCTTGGCACCTGGCAGGCAGAAGACGTCGGTCAGGCCGACATCCTCGTAGACCTTCTCGCCCTTGCGGACCTTGTCCTGCTCGGGCGGCGAGAGCCACACGAACTGCGGATGGAGCTGGTCGATCGTCAGCGAACGATCCTGCCAGCTCCTGCCGCCGTCATCGGTAAAGAGGCGGCCGCCCCATTCGCCGACCGCCCACGCAGTGTTGGCATCGAGAGCCTGGACGGCGAACAGGTGGGTGTCCTCAGTCTCCTTGTTGTTGGGCTGGCGCACCCAGGTGAGTCCGCCGTCTTCGGTTCGCAGGATCGTGCCGGACTGGCCGACTGCCCAGCCGCGCTTGGCGTCCGCCATCGACACGTCGTATAGAAGCTGGCGGGTTCCTGTTTCGCCCTTCTTCCAGCTCTTGCCCGAATCGTCACTGACGTAGACCGCGCCCCAGTAGCCAGCCGCGACGACCTTCTCCGGCGTTGGAGCGGAGACGGCGAACAGATCGTCGTAGATCGTGATGTCCCCGGTCTTCAACTCGGGCGAAAAGTTGGCCTCGTGGCAACCGACGGAAACCAACGCGAACGCCGAGAGGCCCGCAAGTACCAGCGCGGAACGAACCGCGCGTCGACTCGCTCGGGGGGACGTCTTCATGAACTACCTCCGGCCCGCCGAGGGCCAAGCTCAAACGATCGCAGACGGGACTTTCATCGCTCGGAATCTCGCAACTGGGCGAAGCCCGACGACCACGGCCGACGACCCAGGGATTCACTCTCTAAACTAGGCGCCGATGCATTGTCAAGAACGCGACTCCGGGACCACGCGCCGCGCGGCCGATGGCGGGCCGAGCGCGGCGCCGATTTCGACTCTGTGACGAAGGAGACTGCTGTCGATCGAGGTTTGCGCATCCCGGGAGATCCGGCTCTGCCGAAGCGGACAGCGACGACCGGAGCGTCGATCCCGCCGCGTTTCTGGCTGCGGGCGCTCGGCGTGTCGCAGACGCTGCGTCTGTTGCGTTGTTTCGCCGCGATCGCCGTTCGCGAAGCGGCGGGCCGCTCGCTGGACGCATTCGTCGGGGTCGGGGGGAAAGCAATGCGCCGCACCCGGCGGCGCGCCGCGGCAGCACAGCGCGTGGCGCGCGCGCTCGGCGATCTAAAGGGACCCTTTGCGAAGGCGGGACAGTTCGCGTCCCTTCGCTACGACGTGCTCGCGCCCGAAATAAGGACTGCCTTCGCGACGCTGCAGGACCACGCCGCGCCGCGACCGCTCGCCGAAATCACCGCCGTCGTGGAGGCGGAACTCGGCGCCCCGCTCGCCGCGCATTTCGCCGCGTTCGACGCGGCGCCGCTCGGCGCTGCTTCGGTCGCGCAGGTACACCGCGCGCGACTCGCCAGCGGCGAAGCGGTCGCCGTGAAGGTGCAGTTCCCGTGGCTCGCGTATTCGCTGCGCGCCGACCTCGTGCTCGCGCGTTTGCTGCTGCGCGCGCTCGGCGGGCGGAACGCGTCGCCGAGCCGCACACGGCTCTTCGATGAGTTCGCCAGCGGTCTCGCCGAGGAACTCGACTTCGAGCGCGAGGCGCGCGTCGCCGCCGAGATCGCCGCGAACCTGGCTGGCGATCCGCAGGTCGTGGTCCCCGCCATCCACACCGAGCTGTCGACGCGTCGCGTGCTGGTGATGAGTTATCTGCCGGCGATTCCGATTGCGGATCGAGCGACGCTCGAGCAGCGCGGCGTGCCGGTGCGCGACGTGCTCGCCACACTCGCGCGTGCCTACGCCAAGCAGGTCTTCGTCGACGGCCTGTTCCACGCCGACCCGCACCCGGGCAACCTGTTCGTGATCGACGAGCCCGACGCCACTGTGCGCCCGCGCGTGCTCTTCATCGACTTCGGCCTCTCGAAGCACCTCGAGCCGACACTGCGCCGCGAGATGCGTCTCGGCATCCACGCGCTGCTGCGTCGCGACGTCGAGGGATTCGTCGACGGCATGGAGCGCATGGGCATGATCGCGCCCGGTGCGCGCGACCGCGTGCGCGACGCCGTTGCGGCGATGTTCGAGCGCATGGCTGGCGAAGGACAGATGCTCGGCCTCGGCGGCGCCCAGGTTCTCGCGCTGAAGGATCAGGCCAAGCAGCTGCTCGAGAAAACCCCCGGCCTGCAGCTGCCGAACGCGCTGCTGCTCTACGCGAAAACGATGTCCTACCTGTTCGCGCTCGGCGAACAGCTCGCCCCGGACGTCGACATCATGCGCATCAGCGTCCCCTACCTGCTGCGCTTTCTAGCCGAGCGTGACGACACGGCCGGGCGCGCTGGGATCACTCCTTGAACTGGACTTCGTAGAGCTCGTTGTCGTCGATGATCTTCTGGATCTCGTCGTCCGAGAGCGTGCCGGTTGCGTTCACGGTGATCGACTGCTCGCGCCCGGTCGCGAGATCGCGGGCCGAGACCGAGACGATGCCGTTGGTATCGATGTCGAACGACACTTCCACCTCGGGCTCGCCCTTGCGCGCCTCGCGAACGCCCGAGAGGATGAACTCGCCGAGCAGATCGTTCTCCTCCGCGACGTCACTCTCGCCCTGCAGCACGCGGATCTTCACCGCAGTCTGGCTATCGCGTGTCGTGGTAAACACGTGCGCGCGTCGCACCGGCAGCGTCGTGTTGCGCTCGATCAGCTTCGCGAAGTGCCCACCATAGGTCGCGATGCCGAGCGACAGCGGTGTCACGTCGAGCAGCAGCAGCTTCTGCTCGTCCGAGAGCAGCGCCTCCGCCTGGATCGCCGCGCCGATCGCCACCACCTCGTCCGGGTTCACGCCCTTGTGCGGGCGCTTGCCGAAGAACTCCGCCACCCGCTCCTGCACGAGCGGCATGCGCGTTTGCCCGCCGACCAGGATCACCTGATCGACCTGTTGCGGCGTGAGTCCTGCATCACTGAGACAGAGCTTCACGGTCTCGATCGTGCGGTCGACGATGTCACCGACCAATTCCTCGAGCTTCTCGCGTGCCAGCACCACCGAGAGGTGGCGGGGCCCGTTCGCGTCCGACGCGATGAACGGCAGGTTCACCTCGGTCTGCAAGCTCTGCGAGAGGTCGCACTTCGCCTTCTCCGCGGCGTCCTTGAGCCGCTGCAGCGCCATCGGCTCCGAGCGCAGGTCGATGCCCTCGCCGGCTTCGAAGTGTTCGAGGAGCTGGTTGACGACACGGCGGTCGAAATCCTCGCCGCCCAGAAAGGTGTCGCCAGCGGTGGCGAGCACTTCGAGCACGCCGTCGCCCATCTCGAGAATCGAAACGTCGAAGGTGCCGCCGCCGAGATCGTAGACGAGCACCGTTTCGTCGCTGGGCTTGCGACCGAAGCCGTACGCGAGCGCCGCAGCGGTGGGTTCATTGATGATGCGCAGCACTTCGAGCCCGGCGATCTTTCCAGCGTCCTTGGTGCACTGGCGCTGGGCGTCATTGAAGTGAGCCGGCACCGTGATCACGGCTTCGCGTACCGGCTCACCGAGGTGTTCCTGCGCGACGCGCTTCATCTCGCGCAGGATGATCCCGGCGATCTCCGGACAGGTGAACACCTTCTCGCTGAGCTTGATGCGCGGATCCTGGTTCGGACCCTCGATGATTTCGTAGGGCGAGAGTTCGCGCGCGTGCCCGACCTCTTCCGAATCGAAGCGCCGGCCGATCAGACGCTTGCTCGCGTAGACCGTGTTGCGCGCGTTGGTGATCGCCTGGCGCTTGGCCAGGTGCCCGACGAGCCGCTTGCCGTCGTCGGCGAGCGCGAACATCGAGGGCGTCGTCTTGTAGCCACCGGTGTTCGAAATCACGACCGGCTGGCCGTTGTCCACCACGGCAACACACGAGTTGGTGGTTCCGAGGTCGATGCCAATCACACGACTCATCGCTTCCCTCCTAGCCAGCGCAGCGCCCGGCCGCCGAGCGCGCGCAGTTCTGCGCGTGCTTCTTCATCCTTCGGATCGATCGCGACCGCAGCCTCGAGCTCGCGGCGCGCGTTCGCCTCGAGTCCGGCCGCCTTGTAGACCTGTCCCAGCAGTCGGTGGTGACCCGCGTTCGCCCCGTCGAGCTCGACGGCCGCCATCGCCCATTCCTTCGCCTGATGCAGATCGCCGCCGGTGACCCACGCGAGCCGGGCAGCGCGGTGCAACAGTTCCGCGTCGAAGGGCCGGTACTCGAGCGCCTCGCCGAAGGCGCGCAGCGCGGTCGTGAAGTCGCGCAGTTCGAGCGCGCTCTCGGCTTCGCGGACGAGCTGCTTTGCGCGCTCCTCGTGCGCCTTGCGCTGCACGTCGGCGAACTGCTCCTTGTAGATCGCATTCCACGGATCGAACGCGATCGCGAGGCGCACGCCGCCAGCGGCCTCGAGCCAGCGACCCGCGGCAAACGAAGCCATGGCCGCCTCGAAGAGGCGCTTGGCGCGCGCGCGACGGTCGCGGACGAGGCGCGAGTGAAGCGAGAAGACGTGCGGACGGCGGTTGCGCGGCGGCGCCGCAGGACGGCCCGGCTCCGTCTCGGTCCGCACATCGGCGGTCGCTTCGGTGAACGATTCCGGCGGCGACTCGGGCGCAGCGGTGCCCGCTGCCTGCTGTGCCACATTCGTGACGGCAGGCGCATGACCGCCCGCGGCTGCCAGCGAGCGCTCGATCTCGGCCCGTGCCATCGGGTCGGAAAGCAGTTCGTAGGCCTCGACGATCTTCCCGAAGATCCGCTCGAGGCGCTTGCCGCAGGGACCCACGTTGCGGCGGAAGAAGCGATCCGGGTGCAATTCCTTCGACAGCGCGAAGTACGCCTTGCGAAGCGCCTTGCGATCGGCGTCGGCCGCGACACCGAGGATCTCGTGATACGGGCTCTCGAGCTTCGCTTCGAACTCGAAGATGCGCTGTTGCACTTCGACCGGGATGTCGAGACTCGGGTCGACGTCACGGGGCAACGCGGCGACGGCAGCCGCGTCGCGCTCGTTCATGGGCGGCGCCGCGGGCGGCGGTGCGGGCGTGATGCGTCCATTGCCGGTAGCGAGCACCAGGACGCCCTCGGCGACCCAGCGCTCGAGACAGCGGTCGACTTCATTGGGTGCGATGCCGCCGATCGCGCGCAAGTGGGTCCACGAGGTCGCCCCGTCGATGCGCGACAGCAGATATCCCTCGGCCGGCGTGAGTTCGAGACGCGTGGGATCCACGCCGGGCCCGATTCTCGGGATCCCGTCGTTCGTCGCCGCCGTATTGCCTTGAAGGCGCATGTCCCCCGTCCCCGGTCGCAACTTGCCGGTCCGACCCGTGATGGCCTCGCACCCTCATCGGTCCCCGGGACCGAAAGCTGAGTCGGGACGC
>CAYGWM010000106.1:5766-14501 GCA_964353555.1 uncultured Spirochaetales bacterium | reverse complement strand
TCGTCATCGTGCGCGACATGTGGCTCACCGGCTTCGACGCGCCGAGCCTGCACACGATGTACATCGACAAGCCGATGCGTGGCCACGGCCTGATGCAGGCGATCGCCCGCGTGAATCGCGTCTTCAAGAACAAGCCCGGCGGGCTCGTGGTGGACTACCTCGGCCTCGCCGACGAGCTGAGGCAAGCGCTCGCGACGTACACCGAGAGCGGCGGCACCGGCAAGACGGCGCTCGATCAGGCCGAAGCCGTCGCGTTGATGCAGCAGAAACACGAGATCTGTCGCGGTCTCTTTCACGGCTTCGACTGGACGCTGTGGATCCGCGGCACGGCTCCGCAGCGGCTCTCGCTGCTGCCCGCCGCGCAGGAACACATCGTCGCGCAGCACGACGGCAAGGCGCGGCTGCTGCGCGCGGTGACGGAGCTGTCGCAGGCGTTCGCGCTCGCGGTTCCGCACGAGGACGCGCTGCGCATCCGCGACGACGTCGGCTTCTTCCAGGCCGTGCGCGCGGTGCTCGCGAAGAGCGCACCCGGCGAGCGCAAGTCCGATGAGGAACTCGACCAGGCGATCCGGCAGATCATCTCCAACGCGGTGATCTCCGACGAAGTCGTCGACATCTTCACGGCAGCCGGCCTGAAGAAGCCCGACATTTCGATTCTCTCGGACGAGTTCCTCGCCGAAGTCCGCGGCATGCCGCAGCGCAATCTCGCGGTGGAGCTGCTGCAGAAGCTGCTGAAGGGCGAGATCAAGACGCGCGCCAAGCGCAATGTCGTGCAGAGTCGTTCGTTCGCGGGGCTGCTCGAGCAGTCGCTGCGTCGCTACCAGAATCGCGCGATCGAAACCGCCAAGGTCATCGAGGAACTGATCCAACTCGCGAAGGACATGCGCGCAGCCGGGCAGCGAGGTGAAGCGCTCGGCCTCACCGACGACGAAGTCGCCTTCTACGACGCGCTCGAAACCAACGACAGCGCCGTCAAGGTGCTCGGCGACGACGCGCTGCGCACGATCGCGCGTGAACTCGTCGCCACCGTTCGCACCAACGTTTCCATCGACTGGACCGTACGCGAGAACGTTCGTGCGCAGCTCCGCGTGCTGGTGAAGCGCATCCTGCGCAAGTACGGCTACCCGCCGGACCTGCAGGAGAAGGCGACCCAGACGGTGCTCGAGCAGGCGGCGCTGTTCTCGGAGGCGTGGGCGGCGGCCTAGCCGGAACCGATCCATCGATCTCGCGTGCTTCGAGGTAATAACTTGACAAGCAAACAACTTGACGCCCGGCACCTGAGCTCAGGCGTCTTCCTCCAGCAACGCCAGCGCGCGGCGGTGCGCGGTCTCGAAGCGATCGATTCCGTGGGGGTTGCCGCTGCGCTCCCCGATGCCGCCGATCAAGAAGAAGGCGCTCTGCACCAGCAAGAATCCCCAGAGCGCGAGCGCGACGCCGAGGACGCCCGGCGTGGCGAGGAAGCGCGCGAGCAGCAGCCCGCCGCCGAGGAGCGTTGCTTCCGTTACGAGCGCGCGACCGGCGCGTGCGCGGTGGAGCAGGCCGCTGCGAGAGACGCCGACGGCGATCGCCGCGCCGAGCGCGACGACCGCGGGATCGCGCGTCGTCAGCGCGAACGCCGCGGCGATCGCGCCCGCGACGAGCGCCGCGCCGACGCCGTGCACGCGGCGGGGTGTCAGGCCCGCCACGTAGATCGCCGCGCTAGCAACGAGATAGAGCGAGAGCGCGGCGCGTGTTCCGATGAAGGGCCCTGCGGCCAGCGCGAATGCCGGCCAGGTGGCCCCCGCGAGTCCCGCGAATGCGAGGCTCCTTCCGAAGCTGTTCCATGTCATCGCTGTGTCTCCTTGGGCATCGCGCCGCGGCGGCGCAGCAGCTCCAGTTCCACCTCTGCCTCGTCGACGGGCGGCGGACCGCAGGCCTCGTCGTTCGTGTCGGAGTCGCTCGGTCGCGCGAGCCGCGCACGCACGCGCGTGCGCAGCTGCTCGAACTCGCGCTGCTGGGTATCGATCTGCTCGGCCAGCGCGATGCGCGACGCCGCGAGCGCCGCTCCTTCGCGCTCGAGGCTCGCAACCTCGCGGCGCAGCGGCAGCAGCCGCCGGATCGCGAAGCGCGCCAGCTCCTCGCGACCGCCCGCGAGCGCGAGCGCCACGTCCTCATCGAGTCGGACGATCTCGACGCGACACCGTTCGGCGATGCTGCAGCCGCGCGCCTCCTCTTCGGCGAGCGCCGCGATTCGCGCGCGTTTCTCGAGCAGCGCCAGCTCCGCTTCGCGAAGGCTCTGCTTCAGCAGCAGCGAGCGCTCCTCCAGCGCCTCGACGACGCCGTGTGCGTCGGCGCGCACGAGCGTCGCGATGCGGTCGATCAGTCTCAATGTCATGGCGATCTCCTTTCGTTGAATCGGGTTCGAGCGTCGTTACTTCCGGCTACCCGGGCGGCCTTCCACGTAGCCGAGCGCGCGGAGCTGTTTCGTCTCCATCGGGCTCACCGGCGCGGCGCCGCTCGCCGCATCCTGCATGCGCTTCTCGAACCGCTCCGCGTCGACGAGTTGGCGCGTCACCTCGGGCGATTGAACCTTCTCATTCTTGGCGGCGACGTCGGCGCGGTACTTCTGGATCTCCGCGACGGCGTCGCTCTCGCGGCCGTCCTTGACCGCCGTCGCAACCGAGCGTCGCAGCGCGTTGTACTGGTCGACCACGACGCCGCGTTCCCAGCTCTTCGCGTCGAGCGACGCGAAGTAGTCCTTTTCGTCGGCGACCGCGGCGACGCGCGGCATGTCGGCGAACACGAGCCGGTGGCGCTCACCGCCCGCGCCGTACTCGAGCGAGAAGCGCCCGAGCGAAATGACACCGGCTGCGGCCGCGGGCACGCGCAGAGTCACCCAAACGCGTCGCTGCTGGCCGGCGAAGAGATCTCCGGGGCGGAATGCGACGGCGCCGGCTTCGCGCGCCAGCGGATAGCCGGCCGCGTCCACCACCTCGACGCCGTCCGCCGGTTCGATCGCGACGCGCAGGCCGGTTGCGACGGTCTCGCGCGCGGTGGCGAACTCGGCGGCGAGGATGCGGCCCAGGCCGGCGGCGCTCGCGAGGAAGTGGAAGTTGCCGGTTCCGGCGTCGGCGAGCGCCGCCATCAGCCCTTCGTCGAAGTCGGCGCCAACGCCAACGGACGACAGCGCGTACTCGCCGCGCGCCGCGCGCGTGGCGCGGGCGACGAGCCCTTCGCGCGAAGCGTCGCCCTGGTTCGCGAGTCCGTCGGAGATCAGCACGATGCGCGGCGCGCGACCGGCGCTGCGGGCGCCGTCGATCATCGCGAGGCCGAGGTCGAGACCGCTCGCCATGTTGGTGCCGCCGTCGGTCCCGATCGAATCGACGATCGCGAGCCAGTTGCGCCGGTTCGCCGCCGCACCAAGCGGGATCGCAGCCTGCGCGCCGTCCGAGTAGGTGACGAGCGCGAAGCGATCGCCCTCGCCGAGTGCTTCGATCAGCGCGCGCACGGCGGCGCGAGCCTGCACGATTTTCTCGCCGGCCATCGAGCCGGAGCGGTCGAGCACGACGATGAGATCGGTCGGCATCCGCGCGGCGACGCCGGATTGCGCGGCGTCGGCGCCGATCGAGAGTTCCATCCGCACGTGGCGATCGGTGTTCGGAAGCACGGCCGTGCCTTCGAGTGCGCCCGAGAAGTGCACGGGCAGAGCGGGCTGCGCGCGGAATTCGCGTGCCAGGGGCGTGCTCGGGTCCAGGGGCACGGCGCCCCCTTTGGCGCCGAGCCTGGCGCCGGCGCCGATCGCCAGCGTGGCGATCAGCAGCATCGCCGCGATGCGCAGATTCGTCGTGATGCGAGTCATGGGTCGTCTCCTTCAAGCGGTTTCCGGGGCGCTCCGATGCGCCCGTGAGAGAAGTACCCGCAATCAGCCACTTGGTTGGCAAAAGCCGCGTAAAGACCGCACCCGTTCGATTTACACGGTGTTTACGAAGTCGCCGCATGGATCGCGTACCCTCTAGCGCCGCGATGACTACGCCCCCCCTGCGCATTCTCGTCGTCGAAGACGAACCCGCGATCCAGCGCGGGCTCTGCGACGTGCTCGCCTATCGCGGCTATGCACCAACCGGCGTCGCGAGCGGCGAGGATGGCTTGCGCGAGGGCCTGCACGGAGGCTTCGACCTTGTGGTGCTCGACGTGATGCTGCCCGGTCGCAGCGGCTTCGACGTCTGCCGCGAGCTGCGCAGCCACGACGCGAAGCTCCCGATCCTGATGCTCACTGCGCGCGGCGCCGAAGAGGACGTGTTGCAAGGCTTCCGCTGCGGCAGCGACGACTACGTGACGAAGCCGTTCTCGGTCGCGGAGCTGATGGCGCGGGTCGAGGCGTTGCTGCGACGCGGCGCGCGCGCGGAGAACGCCGTTGCTGCCGAGCCGTTCGCGTTCGGGGCGTGGCACATCGACCCGGAGCGGCTCGCCGCGGAGTGCGACGGGGTCGCGGTCCTGCTGTCGCGTCGCGAGCTTTCGATCCTGGCGCTGCTCGTTCGCGAGCGCGGGCGGATCGTCAGCCGCCGCCGGCTGCTCGCCGACGTCTGGGGCATGGGTTCGCCCGAACGCATCGAGACGCGCACCGTCGACATGCACATCGCGAAGCTCCGCAAGAAACTCCGTCGCGATGGCCGCGACGGGATCGAGACGGTACGCGGCGAAGGCTACCGGCTGTCGTGAGCACACGACGGTTGCGACTCGTGCTGGTGCTGCTTGCGCTCGCCGTGCTGGTGCCGGCGGCGTTGCTGGTTGATCGCGCGCTGCGCGGCGCTGCGGCGGAGCAGGCGGCGCGTCACCGAGCCGTGGCGGAGCGCCTCTTCGACGAGATGGAGCGCGCCCTCTCCGATCTGGTGGCACGCGAGGAGGCGCGCCCTGTAGAGGCCTGGCGCGCTACGGGCGCCGCGCGCATCACCGAGTTACCACCGGAGCGCTTCGTGCTCGGCTACTTCCAGGTCGGGCCCGACGGGCGCGTGACGGCGCCGCTTCCGCCGCGCGACGCCGAGGCGCTGCGCGTGGCGACGAAGTGGTTCGCATTGCGCGAAGGCGAAGCCGCGGACGCGAAGGCACAGAGCCCTCCGAAGCTCGAGCAGGCGCCTGGCACCACGGTGTCGGTCGAAGCGGCGGAGTCCGAGCAGCTCCGGGCGCTCGGGTACACGATGAAGGACCAGCCGGCTCAGGCTCCGCCGTCGAAGAATGCCTACGACGCGCTGCAATCGCTCAATCGCGGCGCCGAGGAGCGTTCGTCGCGACAGCGCAAGATGGTCGAGAAGCGAGCCGAAGCGGACGCTTTCGCAGCAGCTTCCCGAGCGCCGGCGGCTACGCGCGAACAGTCGCTCGACACGCAGCTGGGGCGCGCACCCGCGACGGCCGGGGCTTCGCTGGCCCCCGTCGCTCCGTCCGAAGCGGCTGGAGGCCGCCGTGACGCGATGGCCGTCGCGGTCGATCCGCTGGTCGGGCGCCTCGCCGACGCGCGGCATCTGCTGCTCTACCGAAGTGTCTTTGCTGACGCCGAAGCGCTGCGCCAGGGACTCGTGCTCGACGCCCAGGGCCTCGCCGCGCATCTGCGCGAACGCGCGCTCGGCGCGAACCGAATCCGGGGCGCAACGCTCTCGTTCGCGAACGACGCGGAAGGCGCCGAGCCGTTGGTCGCTCCGGACGGCGCGCATCTGTACCGCCATCGCTTCGCCGAGCCGTTCGATGCGGTGATCGCGTCGGCTGCACTCGCCCCGCTCGAAGGCGGAGGCGGCGAAGGCGTGGTCTACGGACTGGCGGTGCTGCTCGTGTTGACGGGAGGCGTGGGGCTCTTCGCGGTGCACCGGATGGTGACGGTGGCGATCGGCTTCGCCGAGCGGCGCAGCAATTTCGTCGCAGCCGTGACCCACGAGCTGAAGACGCCGCTGACGGCGATCCGCATGTACGGCGAGATGCTGCGCGATGACCTGGTGCCGAGCGAAGACAAGCGTCGTGAGTACTACCGCACGATCACTGCCGAGTCCGAGCGGCTGTCCCGGCTGATCGACAACGTGCTCGAGTTCTCACGGCTCGAGAAGGGCACGCGCAACATGCAGCTGACGGTCGGCGCACTGGGTCCGGTCGTCCAGCAAGTGGCTGAACTGCTGCGGCCACACACCGAACGGAGTGGCTTCACGTTGCGCACCGAAGTCGAGCCGGATCTGCCGCCGGTGCGCTTCGAGCGCGACGCGCTGCTCCAGGTGCTCGTGAACCTGGTCGACAACGCGCTCAAGTACGCGGCGCGCGCGACGCTGCGCGAGATTGCGATCGAGTGTCGCCGCCACGGCGACGGCGTCGTACTCAGCGTGCGCGATCGCGGTCCGGGCGTTGCGAGCCGGCAGCTGGCGCGCATCTTCGAGCCGTTCCATCGCGGCGAGGACGAACTCATCCGCGAGACGCAGGGAACCGGCCTCGGACTCGCGCTGGTGAAGGGCCTCGTCGAGCGGATGGGCGGGGCGGTTACCGGCTGCAACGCGCCGGAAGGGGGCTTCGAGGTAGAGGTCTTGCTGCCGCGCGCGAGCGTCTAGCGGCGGCAGATCGTGCGGATTCCCCCAAACTTCACAAAACCAGGGCGTTCCGGTGACCGATCTGTGACGCCATGGAAATCAATCGCCGATCGGTCGCCGCGTTTGCCGCCATCCTCCTCTGCTCGGTCGCCTCTCGGGCCTCAGCCGAAGAGATCGCGCTGAAGCCCCGCTACCAGCCCGGCGACTCCTACCTGCTGTCGCTCCAAACCACGACGCAGACGGCGGTTCGTTCGAAGGGCGCGCGGCGCGCGCCGCTCGATGAGAATGTCCAGCTCGAGTACGGCGCGCGCGTGGTGGTGCTCGAGGTCGACGCGAGTGGGCAGCCGATCCGCGAGCGCCACCAGGAAGTCCGCTTCGCGTTCGTTCGCCCCGGCGAATCGGGCTCGCTGTTCAAGGAACACGCAGCTTTCGAAGTGCGCCGTGACGGCGACGGCGAGGTGCAGATCTTTGCGAACCAGAAGCGTATCGAGCGCCGGGTCGAGAAGATCGTCGTCGATCTGCTCGGAACGCAGTTCGAGTACTCGCTCGGACCCGCACTCTTCGACCCGGGTCACCCGGTCGCGATCGGCGAATCGTGGGAGCTCAACCGATCGCTCGCTCGCCAGTTCCTACGCGAGCGTGGCGTGCGCGTCGTCGATTTCGACGGGCCTGCCACGGCGACGCTCGGGCACTACACCAACGACGAAGGCGAACCTGCGCTGGTGATCCGCTACCGGATCGCCGTCGGCCGCTGGCAGCCGGATGCCGTGCATCCCAACAGCCTGACGGCCGCTTCGGATGGCCATGTCGAAGGCGAGATCCAGGTCGCAACAGGTCCGAGCGGACAGCCGCTGCGTCACGCGTCGAGTCTCGTGATGCGCGCGAACGGCGTCGTGACCGCATCGCGTGTCGCCGATCCCGTGACCTGGAGCCTCGAGACGTCCCGATCGTCCGAGCAGAGCACGCGGATCGTCAAGAAGGCGCTCGCCGCGAATTTCTGAAGCGGCGAGCGCGCTCTCGCGACGTCCTGCTACTTCCGCGCGCCCATCTCTTCCGCGAGCGCCTTGCCGAGTTCCGCATTCACCTTGGCGACGGCGGGATGCTTCTGCACCGCGTCCCACCACGTTGCGAGCGCCGGCCGCGACGCGGTCGGATCCTTGTCGCCGAGCATCGGGTGCACCTTGGTCGCGAAGAAGAAGAGCGGGAAGAGCACGCAGTCGGCGAGCGAGAGGGCGCTGCCCATCGCGTACGGGCCGCCCGGCACGAAGAAGCTGGCGAGCTGGTCGTAGCGCGGAGCGAGTTCGGCCGTCTTCTCGGCAATCACTTTCGGATCGCGCGCGGCCGGGTCCATCACCTGCGGGAACAGCGCGTGCAGCGGCGGCTCGATATAGGTGTCGGTGAAATGCGTGATGAGCCGCATCCGCGCACAAGCGGCGGCATCGGCCGGGCGCAGCGACGGCGTGGGGAAGCGATCTTCGAGGTACTCGCCGATCACGATCGACTCCGGCACAACGCTGCCGTCATCGAGCAGCAGCGCGGGAACCTTGCCGAGCGGGCTGATCTTCTTGTACTCGTCGCTGCCGGCGCCGCCGGGCGGTGCGATGAGCGCGATGTCGAGCGACTTCGCGTAGAGCTGCACACGAATGCGGGCGGCGAACGGCGAGAGGGCGGCGTCGTAGAGCTTCACGGCTTCACTCCTTTGGGCGCGTTGGATCGTGGATCGCGGAGCCTAACCCTACCCGTTCAAACCGGCCGATCGCCGTCCACCGTCACGCGCTCCATGCGCCGGTGCGCATTCAAGTTGTCCGCCACCACGCGGTGCTGCGTGCAGCGGTTGTCCCAGATCGCCAGCGAGTTCTTCTCCCAGTGGAAACGGCACGTGAACTCGGGCGTCACGATGTGCTCGTACAGGAAACCGAGCAGCGCGTTGCTCTCCGCGGTTCGCATGCCGCGGATGCGCAGCGTGAAGCCGGGGTTCACGAACAGCGCCTTCCGCCCCGTCTCGGGATGCGTGCGCACGACCGGGTGTTCGGCGCTCGGCATCTTGCCCGCGTCGGGATGGTTCTTGCTCGGGTACGCGGCGCGCGAGAAGGTCTTCGAGGTGTCGTGGATCGCGGTGAGGCCTGCGAGCAGACCCTTCATCTTGGTGGAAAGGCCGTCGTAGGCGGCGCGACAGCTCGCCCACATCGTGTCGCCGCC
>CAYGWM010000106.1:0-5666 GCA_964353555.1 uncultured Spirochaetales bacterium | reverse complement strand
CGCAGATCGGCGCCGCTCACCTGCGCGCCGAGCGCACCCGCGAGCGGTTTTACCTGGATGCGGCGGGTCGTCGTCATGGAGCCTCCGGGCGCAAACGGTATCCCCGCGGCGTCACGATTGCGATTTCGGGGCGCATCATGCCGCGAATCGCGCGGTTCGTTACACCCCCGCCCGTGATTCGCATCGACTCCGTATCCAAGCGCCACGGCCGGCAGATCCTCTTTCTGGAGGCGTCCGCGGTGGTGAACCGCGGCGAGAAGGTCGGCCTCGTCGGCCCGAACGGCGCCGGCAAGACGACGATCTTCCGCATGATCACGCGCGAAGAGGAACCCGACGACGGCAGGATCTCGATCGATCGTGGCATGACGGTCGGCTACTTCTCGCAAGACATCGGCGAGATGAAGGGCAAGACGGTCGTCGAGGCGACACTCGACGGCGCCGGCCCGGTCTCCGACGCGGCCCGCACGCTGCACGAACTCGAGCACGCGCTCGCCGATCCCGCGCGCGCGGACGAGATGGATTCGCTGGTCGATCGCTACGGCGAGGCGCAGGCGCGCTTCGACGAACTCGGCGGCTACAGCCTCGAAGCGCGCGCGCGCGAAGTGCTGGCCGGCCTCGGCTTCGAAGCGGCGCAGGTGGACGGCGACGTCGGCGCGCTGTCGGGCGGCTGGAAGATGCGCGTCGGTCTCGCGCGCATCCTGGTGATGCAAGCCGATGCGCTGCTGCTCGACGAACCCACCAACCATCTCGACCTCGAGTCGATCCTGTGGCTCGAGGGATTCCTAGCCAACTTCTCCGGCGCGCTGATGATGACGTCGCACGACCGCGAATTCCTGAATCGGACGGTCTCGAAGATCGTCGAGATCGACAGCGGCGAATTGATCACCTATTCGGGCGACTACGAGTTCTACGAGCGCCAGCGCGCGATCGGCGAGCGCGAGCAGGAGGCGCAGTACGCGCGCCAGCAGGCGATGCTGGCGAAAGAAGAGGCGTTCATCGCCCGCTTCAAGGCGCGCGCCAGCCACGCGGCGCAGGTACAGAGTCGCGTGAAGAAGCTCGACAAGATCGAGAAGGTCGAGCCGCCGAAGCGACGCCAGAGCGTCGAGTTCGAGTTCCGGCCTGCGCCGCGCTCGGGCGACGACGTCGTCAAGTTCGCGGGCGTACACAAGGCGTACGGCGAGCGCGTCGTCTTCAACGGGCTCGATCTGTGGATCCGCCGCCGCGAGCGCTGGTGCGTGATGGGCGCGAACGGTGCGGGCAAGTCGACGCTGCTGAAGCTGGCGGCTGGCGACGGCGCGCCCGATTCCGGCAGTGTCACGATCGGCGCCGCGGTGAAGCTCGGCTACTTCGCGCAGCATTCGATGGAAGTGCTCGACGGCGACGACTCCGTCTGGGAGACGCTGCAGAGCGCGTTTCCGAATGCGTCGATCGGCTCGCTGCGCTCGCTCGCCGGCTGCTTCGGCTTCTCGGGCGACGAGATCGAGAAGCGCTGCCGGTTGCTATCGGGCGGCGAGAAAGCGCGTCTCGTGCTGGCGCGCATGCTCTACGACCCGCCCAATTTTTTGGTGCTCGACGAGCCCACCAACCATCTCGATCTGATGACGAAGGAAATGCTGATCCGTGCGCTCGGCGGCTTCGAGGGCACGATGCTGCTGGTGTCGCATGATCGCCACTTCCTCGCCGCGCTGACGAACCGCGTGCTCGAGCTGGTGCCCGGCGATCCACGCGTCTACGCCGGTGGCTACACCGAGTACGTGGCGGCGAGCGGTCACGAAGCGCCGGGGATGCGGAGCTGAGGCGCGCCGCGCGGCTTCAGTCCGAAGGCTGCGCGCAGCGGAGCGAAGGGTCGGACGATCGCCGCGTAGAAGGCGAGGGTTCCCCCGAGCGAGGCGCCGAACACGAGCGCGAGCCGAACGCCAACCGGCAGCGGCAACGGATCGAGGAAGAAGGCCGCCAGCACCACGCCGAGCTGGTGGAGGATGTAGATGGGCATCGCCGACTCCGACAAGAACTCGAGTAGCGGACCCCCGCGATGCACCCAGCGCGCGGCCGCGCCGAGAAGCGCGACGACGAGGCACCAGCCCGCCGCGGTCGGAATGCCGTAGCGCGCGATCCGGCCCGCGAGCGCCGGCAGCGTGCCGGTGCCTAGCGTTTGCATCCACTGAAGTCCCGCGATGAGCCCGAGTCCGATGCCGAGCGCCGCCGGCCACTGCGCGTGGGCCCGCATCGCGCGCGAGCACGCGCCGGAGCAGCGGCCAATAGAGCAGCGTGAAGACCAGCAGGTAGACCACGAACCAGAGGTGCGACCACGTGAAGCGATCCAGCGACGTGTAGAAGCTCGGAAGGAACGCGAGGAACGACTCGTCGAAGGGCGCGGCCAGCGGCAACGGCTGTGACTGCAGCGAGCCGTGCGCCGCCTGCAGCGCCGCGCTCGCTCCGACGCCGCGGAGCCCGATCGACACGCCGCTGCGCAGCTCGACGTACTTGAGAACCGGACAGAGCACCACGCAGCCGAAGAGCAGCGGGATCCCGAGGCGCTGCCAGCGTTCGCGCGCGAAGGCCGTGCCGCCCCGCGTCTGCACCGACGCCGCCAGCGACCAGCCCGCCAGCAGGAACAGCAGCGGCATGTGCCAGAGGTGCACGAAGCCCGTGAATCGCTCGATGCCGGGAATCAGGTCCGGGCTCCACACGTGGTACCACGGATACGGGTCGTAGACCTTGGCGCTGTGGAACGCGAACAGCAGGTACACTGCGAAGACGCGCAACGCATCGAGGTCGGCGCGGCGGCCCGACGTGCGAGTGCTCGCGCTCATCTCGCAGCAGGCTCGGTGCGGGCGTCGAACAGCGCCGAGCGCGACCCCGCACTCAGCGCCGCGGCCCCGACTCGGCGAAGGTCGACGCCTCGAGCCCGCTCGCGTCGAGGCCGGTCGCGCGCAACAGCGCGCGGTCGAGATCTCCGGTGCGGAACAGCTGCACCAGCAGCACGCGCAACGCCGGTTCGCCGCCGCGGCGCGCCACCTGATCGACGAGTGCGGTCGCCTGCAGATACGCGAGCGGAGCGTCCTCCGCCGCCAGGTGCAGCAGGCTCGGCTCCGAGATCGCTGCGAGCGGTAGCAACATGCCGCGGCGTGCGCCGTCCGCGAGCAGCGCCTGGCGACGCCCGTCGAGCGCGGGTCGGCCGGCGGCGCGCGCGGCGAACCATTCCGCGAGTCCTTCGTTCAACCAGACCGGAAGCGCGAGCGACGGCGCCGCCGCATCGAGCGCCGCGTGCACGAGTTCGTGGTGAAGCGTGTTGGCGAGATGCGCCGTCACCTGCACGTCGCCGCGCACGCGGATCACACCGCCGTAGAAGCCGGCGGCCGGAAACGGGAACAGCCCGGCGAAGCGCTCATCGAAGATCGCCGGGTCGTAAATCTCCACTTCGATGCGTCGGCGCGGGCGCAGGCCGAGCGCATCGTCGAGCAGGTCGTAGCCGCGTTCGAGCACCTCGAGGACGTCGTGTTCGAAGCGCTTTGCGCCTTGCGGGCCCGTGCGTCGATCGATCGCCACGTCCTCGCGCAGCAGGAAGTGAGTCGAGCGGCGCTGCTCGAAGTGGCCATCAGCGCCCCCGGCCGCGCGCGCCGCGCCGGGGGTGATCAGCATCGCGAGCAGCGCGAATCCGGAAATCGAGAAGGCGCGACGCCGCGGCG
Organism: uncultured Spirochaetales bacterium; assembly: GCA_964353555.1. Lineage (GTDB taxonomy): Bacteria > Myxococcota_A > UBA9160 > UBA9160 > PR03 > PR03. Next base: position 1,977 of record CAYGWM010000106.1, on the reverse strand, counting down.
AGCTTTCGAGCATCGAGCGAGGTTAGCGCCGTCCGCTATCCGAACACGAGCACGCCGAAGCGGTGCGGCAGATGGAAGTCGGGCGGGTCCGCGAGCGTCGGCGACCATGCCGAGTACTCGCCGCCGCCGGCCTGGTCGATGCGAAAGAAGTTGGCGCGCCATCGATCGCCGGCTCGCGGCGCGGCGACGCCGAGCGACGCGAACGGGATCGACCATTCGGCGCTCCAGGATTCGTCGCCATCGCCGTGGCGTCCGGTGACGCGCACCGCGTGCGCGAAATCTGCGCAGACCCAGTCGCGGTCGACGCGCATCGTGTCGCGCCGTCCGTCCGGAGACTCGATACGCGCCTCGAACCACGCGTTGCGCGGGCTCGTCTCCAACTCGAAGTAGTGGCGCGGCTCGGCGTCCGGCGCGAGAAACGCCTCGACGACGTCCTCTTCGTAGAGCGGCGCGTTGCGCCCCGCGTGCGAAGCGACGATCGCGCTGTCCTCACAATCGAAGGCGACGTAGAGGCGCTCGCCATCGTGGCAAACGCGCAGCGCGGTCGATTGGAATCCGCGTGGCGCGCCGCGACCATTCGATGGCCCGAGCGCGATCGGCGCGAGCTGCGTCCACGGGGCCTTGTGCAGGTCGCCGTCGACGCGGATGCTGTGCGCCACGCGCGGAACCGACAGCATGGGAAGCGACGACGTGGGCACGCAGCACTCTTTCAAGACTTTCGAAGGTTTCGGAACCGCGGTGCATGGGTAGCGGCGAGCCGTCGCTCGCGCAGCCCGATGCCGCGACGCAGGCGCGCTGGCGCGAGGTGGCGGAGGCCTTCGACTTGCCGGGGCGCTGGCTTTCGTCGCGTCCGTACGGCAGCGGCTGGATCAACGAGACCTTGCTGGTCGAGCGCGACGACGCCGGTCGCAGGACGCGCTGGATCCAGCAGCGCATCAACGCGCAGGTTTTCCGCGAGCCGGCGTTGGTGATGGAGAACGTCGCGCGCGTGACGGCGCACCAGCGCGCGGTGCTCGCGCGTGAGGAGGCGCGCGACGCCGATCGGCGGGCGCTGCGGCTGGTGCCCGCGCGCGACGGACGCGAAGCGTTCGTGGATGCGGACGGCGAGTGGTGGCGCACCTTCCACTTCATCGAGGGCGCAAGCAGTCGCGACGCAGTGAGCTCAGTCACCGAGGCGGGCGCGGCCGCCGAGGCATTCGGGCGCTTCCTCGCGCAGCTCGCCGATCTGCCCGGACCCCGTCTGCACGAGACGATCCCGCGTTTCCACGATGCGCGCGCGCGCTTCGAGCAGCTCGTCGCCGCGGCGCGCGCCGACGAGCACGGGAGACTGGCCGCGTGCCAGCGCGACTTCGAGTTCGTGCTGGCGCGCCAGCAAATGATCGTGCGCAGCGAAACGCTGCGCGCGGCGCTCCCCGAACGCGTCACCCACAACGACACCAAGATCAACAACGTGCTGCTCGACGACACGACCAGCGCCGGCGTGTGCGTGATCGACCTCGACACGGTGATGCCGGGGCTCTCGCTCTACGACTTCGGGGACCTCGCGCGGCGCGCGGCGAGTCCAGTCGCCGAGGACGAATGCGATCTCGCGAAGGTGCGCGTCGATCCGCGGCTCTTCGACGCGCTGGCGAACGGCTATCTGCGCGGCGCCGGCACGACGCTGCTCGCGGACGAGCGCGCCCAGCTGGTGTTTGCGAGCGAGCTGATGACGCTGCTGCTGGGCATGCGATTTCTGGCCGATCACCTGGCCGGCGACCGCTACTTCCGGATCCGCCGTCCGGGGCAGAACCTCGATCTCGCGCGCACGCAGCTCGCGCTGCTCGAGGACTTCGAGCGACAGCGGGGTGCGCTCGAAGCAATCGTCGTGAAGGCAGGTGGCGCTGCGCGATGACGCGCTGGGAGCGTTGCCGGCCGCGTTCACCAAAGAGAAAGGCCCCGGGCTTTCGCCCGAGGCCCTTCCGACTCGTTGCAGTGCAG
>CAYGWM010000105.1:0-14562 GCA_964353555.1 uncultured Spirochaetales bacterium | reverse complement strand
ACCGCGTGCTGCTCGACGTGCACGAGTTCGAGGGCGTGCTGGGCGCGAAGGTCACACTGCGTGTGCGCTGGACGATCGCGGCGGTCAAGGACGGTCGCGCGTTGGTCGTCGCGGAATCGGTGTTCGAGCAGCCGACCGCGTCCGCTTCCTACGAGGATCTCGTAGCGGCGGAGAGCGCCGCACTCGGCGCACTGAGCCGCGAGATCGCCGAGCGGATCGCAGGATTGCCGCCGCGCTGACGCGCTACTGAGGCACCGGCACGGTTAGTTAGAGATTCGACAGATCGCGCTGTGCGTCGGCCGTGGCTTCGGGCGTCAGCACCACCTTCACCATCCCCACCGTGACGATCACGCCGACCTGAACGTAGGACGTGGTACCGGACATCACCTCGAGCGAGACCGGGTCCGTCACTCCCTGGTTGCCGAAGCCCGCGAGGTGTTCGTCGGTGAAGATGCCGACCTGGTGCAACCCGACGGGCACGTCCACGTGGAAGAACGTGCCGCTCCCGATCTTTCCCACCTCCTTCCCGTCGATCGCGATGTCGGGATGGAAGGTGGCGCCTCGGTGTTCGTCGTTATGTACACCATGATGCGACCGTAGCCGGGCGGAAGCGTGGGCAACTGTGCAGCCACCTGCGCGTAGGGAGTGCCGGTCGAACAGGCGAGCAGCGCGCTGAGCGCGACGACGCACCAGGACTTGCGGATCGTGAGCATTGTTTCCTCCTCGAAGTGCGGGATCTGCAGCGGCGAGATCACAGGCGACCGCCATTCAGGACGGGTTCACGACGATCGGGTAGACGACTTGCCCACCGCTGCAGTACGGCCGCTAGTAGACGCCGTCGGCGAGGCCAGTAGCCGGTGCTGCGACGATCGCTCAGGTCGCGCCCGGGGGGTTCGTCGACACCATGGCTCGCGCAGGCGGCCGTCCCGCGCGGAAGAACGTCGAGATCTCGGCCGCATCGACGTGAGGCGCTTGCACTACTCGGACCCGGTGCGTGCGACGGGCGCGGTTTCCCTGGCGCGTGCCGCTGATGAGGCGCGACCGCCCTCCAACACCGCGAGGATGTCGGGCCGCATCTTTGCGAACGCGTCCTTCAAGGCGCCGAGCGACGATTGGCGCACGGCTGACAGCTGCCCGAATGCGCCAAGTCCGACCATCTTGCCCGACTCGTTCGCGCCGTTGCCCGTGTAGCTACTGGAGAAGAGAAGCGTCTTGTTGGTTCCGTAGGCGTCGACGTGGACGGTGATCGTCGCGTGGTAGTCGGCGAACGTGTAGGACGGCACACTCAGGTCGAGGGTGAGCCTCGGGTTTCCCGTCGATGGCTCTTCGTAACTCAGGCTGCGCGCATAGACCCCGACCAGCTGCGGGAACTCGACGTCGGACACCTGGGCGAGCATCTTCCCGTACTCGGCCACCCACTTCTGTGCGATGCCGGTCGAGAAGGCGCGAAACGAATAGGTGTTGGCTAGCGTCTTTTGGTCGATGACCGCAACCAGCGCCGCGCCGTCGTGGCGCGGACCGTCGATTGCGTAGTGCCACTTGGGATCGGCTTCGTTGAACGCGATCCTGTGCACGCAGCCCAGCAATACGATCGACCATGTCAGCAAGGCAAGTGCCAGGCGGGGACGCATGATCATTCCCTCCGCGAGTCGACCACGAGTAGCCGGCGCGGAGCGTCGTGGCAACGATCGACCCGGCGGCGCGGGGAAGCCACCACCTCGCAGCAAAGCCGGCGCAGCGCTCGAAGGGCGCGGTCACGAAAGACGAGACGACCATCGGCGGCTACTGCCCAGTGCGGTACGGGCACAACGCCACGCCATCCTGCCGACGGATCAGCTCCGCAGCGCAATCTCCGGATGCCGCGCCGCGACCATGCGGCGCATGCCGTCGCGCCAATGAACCCGCGTCGCGCCGACCAGTTCGTGCATGAGCGTGACGTCGATCGCAACCGGCCCGATCGTGCGCTCGGTCGTGACGAAATGCGGCTCCCGGCCAGTGAGCGCGCCGAGGTACGCACTCCACTCTTCAATGCTACTCGCCTCGGAGCCGCCCCAATTGACGACCGTCGCCGGAACCGACGCCACATCGAGTAGACGCGGCACCATCGCGATGATGTCGTCCTCATGGATCGGGTTGTAGAGGTTCGGCGCCTCGGGGCTCACCGCGATCGGTGTTCCAGCGAGCACCTGCTCGAGATGGATCGCAGGCCAGCCGCCGCCGTCGCCATAGGGAACATTCAAGCGCGCGATCGTCGTCGGGATCGCGAAGATGCGCGCGGCGGTGCGCGCGACCACCTCCGCAGCGATCTTGCAGATGCTGTAGGTCGGCATGAAAGCGCGGTGGTTGTCGCCGAGCGCGTGCTTCTCCGTCAGCAGCGCGTGTCCCGCCGGTTCGTAGACCGCCGTCGAGGAGCAGTGCAGCAGCGCGCCGCTCTCGCGGCAGTGCGCCATCAGCAGGCCGGGTCCTTCGGCGTTCGCCGCGAGATCGCGATCCCAGTTGCCGCTCTTCGCCACCGCGAAGTGCAGCACCTGGTCGAAGTCGCGCGGGAGGCCTTCGAAGTTGCCGGCGCCGAGATCGGCGGCGAACGGGCGGATTCCGGTGGCGTCGAGTCGCTCGCGCTCTTCCTGTCTCTTCAGGCGCCCGAGCCCCCAGACCTCGTGCCCGGCCGCGACCAGGCTGCGCGCCAGCGGAAAAGCGACCTGCCCGCCCGCGCCCGTGACCAGGATTCTCATCTTGATGGACCTCGCCGCTCGCCTGCGGCTCGCTACGCGGGAAACGGGCGTCGGCGCTTCGAAGTTGCGTTGCGCTTCGTGCTCGCGATTTGCGATACGCTCCGTATCGTATATGTTCCGGCCACGTCGAGCCACCCAGCGAGGAGCTGCCCATGGACTTCGAGTTCAGTGTCGAGGAAAAGGCGTTCGCCGCCGAGGTCGAGCGCTTCCTCGACGAGCATGCGACACCGGACGTGGCCGACGTGACGCGCGAGAACATGGCGCAGATCGTCGACACGCCGGCGCGCCGCGGCTTCATGAAGAAGCTCTCGCAGCGCGGCTGGCTCGGCATGACGTGGCCGAAGGCCTGCGGCGGCCAGGAGAAGCCCGGCGTCTACGAGTACATCCTGAATGAAGCGCTTGCGCGGCGCGGCTGCCCACAGATTGGCAAGGGCGTCGGCATCATCGGCAAGACGCTGATCCGCCACGGCTCGGAGAAGCTGAAGCAGGAGTTCCTGCCGCAGATCATCCGCGGCGAGGTCGAGTTCGCGGTCGGCTACAGCGAACCGCAGGCCGGCTCGGACGCCGCCAACATGCAGCTGCGTGCCGAGCGCGATGGCGAAGGCTGGCGCTTCAACGGTCAGAAGGTCTGGACCACGTCGGCGCATTTCGCCGATTGGTACTGGGTCGGCGCGCGCACCGACGCCACGAAAAAGCACGACGGCATCACGGTCTTCCTGATCCCGATGAACCACCCGGGCCTGACGATCCAGCCGATGCCGACGATCGGCGATGAGATCACCAACACGGTCTTCTTCGATAACGTCTGGGTGCACGACGACTACCGCGTCGGCCAACTCGGCGCGGGCTTCGGCTACATCTCCGAAGCACTCGATCTCGAGCGCTTCACGATGTTCACCTTCTCGCCGACCGAACAGCGCTTCGAAGAACTCGTCGAGTGGATCTGCGCCGCGAAGCGCGACGGCGAGCCGCTGCGCAGCGCCCCGCACGTGCGCGAGCGCGTCGCGCAACTCGCGACACGGCTCGAAGTCGCGCGCGTACTCGGGCTGCGCTTCGTCGCTGCCGCGCGCGAAGTCGGCGGCAAGCCGCCCACCGTCGAAGCGTCCGAGTACAAGCTGTTCGCGACGCAGCTCTCGCAGCGCGTCGCCGACTCGATGATGGATCTCGCCGGTCCCGGCGCGCAGCTCCGCGTACACATCAAGGAAGCGCCGATGCGCGGCCGCTCCGAGATGTCGTACCGCTACTCGGTGATCGACACGATCGGCGGCGGCGCCTCGGAGATCCAGAAAAACATCATCGCGCGCCGCAAGCTCGGCTTGCCGAAGAACTTCTAGGAACGCGCGCGCGCATGGCCTCACTCTCCCCCGCGCTCGACGGTGTCACCGTGCTCGACCTTTCGACGGTCGGGCCGGGCCCGCGCTGCACGCGCATCCTCGCGGACTACGGCGCGAAGGTCGTAAAGATCGGCGCAGTGAAGGCCGGCGTGCAGATCGAGCCTGCGAAGTGGGCCTACGGCGGCGGTCGCGGCTGGACGCACACGCGCATCGACCTGAAATCGACCGACGGCAAGGCTGAATTCCTGGCGCTCGCGCGCGGCGCCGACGTCGTGCTCGAGAGCTATCGACCAGGCGTCGTCACGCGGCTCGGCATCGACTACGACGCCGTGCGCGCGGTGAATCCCGGCATCGTCTACTGCTCGACGTCGGGCTACGGGCAGAGCGGACCCGCGTCGAAGTGGGCCGGCCACGACATCAACTACCTCGCGATGGGCGGTTACCTCGCGATGAGCGGAAAGCGCGCCGACGGCGGCCCCGCGCTACCGGGCGCGACGATCGCAGACGCGGCCGCAGGCGGCATGCACGCTGCGCTCGCGATCCTCGCCGCGCTGTTGCGGCGCGCGAAGACGGGAGTTGGCGAGTATCTCGACGTCGCGGTCGTGGACGGGGTGCTCTCGTTGATGTCGCTCGCGATCGACCAGCACGTCGCAACAGGTGCGGAGATGGCGCCGGGCGGCGATCTGCTGACCGGTCGCTACGCCTGCTACGACGTCTATCGCGCGCGCGACGGCAAGTGGCTCGCGGTCGGTGCGATCGAGCCGCAGTTCTGGGCGAACCTCTGCAACTTGCTCGGCTGCGAGCGCTGGATCGCGCACCAGACCGACGACGCCGTGCAGGATGCCGTGCGCGCGGACCTGCGCGCCAAGTTCGCGACACGCGATCGCGACGCGTGGGTCGCCGCGCTGGCGGCCGCCGACACCTGCGTCGCGCCGGTCTACGAAGTGGCCGAGCTGCTGCGCGATCCGCATTTCGCCGCGCGCGGCGCGTTCGCGAACGGTCAGGTCGCAAAGGTGCTGGCCGGCCAGCGATGAACGAGGGAGCACGATGAGTCAAGCAGTCGACACGCTGCCCGACGAGGTTCGCGGCTGGATCGAGAAGAAGCGCTACGAGCAGGAAGGCGAATTCGATGTCGAGCGCGGCTACGTCTTCACCAGCTGCGCGTCGGTCGAGAACGGCAACCCACTGTTCTGGGACGAGAAGGCCGCGACCGAGATCACCAGCGGCTTCATCGCGCCGCCGACGATGATCTCGGTCTGGTTCCGCCCGCACGCCTATGCGCCCAATCGCCCCGGTACCGCCCAGCCGTTGCAGGTTCACTTCGATCTGAAGGAGAAGCTGGGACTTCCGGAAGCGGTGATGACCGACAACACCATCGTCTTTCGCGATCCAGTGCGGCCCGGCGACCGGCTGCGCACCTGGCAGGTGCTGCGTTCGGTGTCGGAGCCGAAGACGACGAAGCTGGGTACGGGCCGCTTCTGGGTGATCGACGTCGAGTACGTCAACCAGAAGGGCGAGTCGGTCGGCACCGAGTCGTACACCGGCTTCGGCTACAAGAGGCAAGCATGACGGAGAGACTGCTCACGATCGATCAAGTGAAGGCGGGCGCGGATCTTCCCGAACTCGGCTACGACGTGACGGCCACCACTGTCGTGCTCGGCGCGCTCGCGAGTCGCGACTGGCGGCCGATGCACCACGACAAGGACTTCGCGCAGAATCGCAACGGCACGCGCGACATCTTCCTGAACACGCCGAACCAGGCCGCGTGGTTCGAGCGCTACCTCACCGACTGGTCGGGCCCGTACGGTCGCCTCGGCCGGATGAAGTTCAGGATGCGCGATTCGGTGTTCCCGGGCGACCGCATGGTGTTTCGCGGTCGCGTCGAGAGCGTGCACACCGACGACGCGGGCTGCGGCTGGGCGGACGTGACCTTGAAGCTCAGCGTAGGCGACAAGCTCTGCACCGAATGCAACGCGCGCATCGCGCTGCCCGCCGCCGCGGGCGACAACCCCTGGACGCGCCGTGGCGAGCGCTGGAAGCCGGAGCAGGAAGCGGAAACCGCTTCCGTGAGGAGATGAGACCATGGATCTCGATTTCAGCGAAGAACAGCAACTGCTGCGCGAAACGGTGCGACGGCTCTGCGCCGAGTACGCGCCGATCTCCGCAGTGCGCGCGATGGAAGACGATGCGACCGGCTACCCCGCGGAGTTGTGGAAGCAGCTCGGCGAAGTCGGCGTCAACGGATTGCTGATACCGGAAGAATTTGGCGGCTCCGCGCAGTCGATGGTGGACGCGGCGATCGTCTACGAAGAGTTGGGACGCGCGCTGGCGCCGTCGCCGCATTTCGTCTCTGCGGTCGTCGCCGCCAGCGCGCTGCTCGCCGCAGGCAGCGACGAGCAGAGGAAGACGTGGCTGCCGAAGATCGCGTCGGGCGAGGCGATCTTGACACCCGCGTGGCTCGAACCCGATGGCGGCTTCGGCCCGAAGGGCGTGCAGCTCGAGGCGAAGGCCGAAGGCTCCGGCTTCGTGCTGCGCGGGGTGAAGCGACACGTCGCGTTCGCGAGCGCCGCGACGCGCCTGGTCGTGCTCGCGCGCACCGGCGCCGGCATGCGCGACGTCGATCTGTTTCTGGTCGATCCGCGCGCGCAGGGCGTCACGCTGACGCAGCAGCGCAGCCTCGCCGCCGACGCGCAGTACAAAGTGGAGTTTGCGAACGTGCGCGTCGCCGCCAGCGATCGCATCGGCGCCGCGGGCTCGGGTTGGAACACCTGGGACGCGGTCATGCACGATGCGATCATCCTGCTCGCCGCCTGGGCGATGGGCGGCGCCGAGCGCGGGCTCGAGATCACCGTGCAGTACGCGAAGGACCGCAAGCAGTTCGACAAGCCCCTCGGCGCGTTCCAGTCGATCTCGCACTACCTGGCCGACGCAGCTACCGCCGTGGATGGCGGCAAGACGCTCGTCTACGAAGCGGCCTGGGCACGCGCGACGGGACGCAAGATCGCGCGGCTCGCGCCGATGGCCAAACTGTTTGCGTGCCAGACGTATCGCGACGTCACCGCGATGTGCCAGCAGGTCTGGGGCGGCGTCGGCTTCACCATCGAGTACGACATCCAGCTCTACTTCCGCCGCGCGAAGCAGCTACAGATCACCTGGTGGGACACGCCGTATCTGGAGGAACTCGTCGCGGCCGACGTGCTCGACGGCGACGGCCCCGTGCGCGTCGCGAGTTGGTGACGCCCGCGATGGCGCCGCGCCCTCCCCTCGCCGGCCTGCGCGTCGTCGAGTCTTCGCTGCTCGGCCCCGCCGCGATCACCACGCACCTCGCCGATCTCGGCGCCGACGTGATCAAGGTCGAGTCGCCCGGCGGCGACTACATCCGCGAGATGACCTGGCCGATCGTCGAAGGCGTGTCGCTGCTGCACCTGCACGTCAACCGCGGCAAGCAGTCGATCGTGCTCGATCTGCGCAAGCCCGAAGCCCTCGCGGTGTATCTCGACCTGGTGCGCGGCGCCGACGTCGTCGTCGAAGCGATGCGTCCCGGCTCGCTCGCGAAGCGCGGTCTCGGTTTCGAGCAGCTGCGCGCCGTCAATCCGAAGATCGTCTTCTGCAACATCTCGGGCTACGGCATGACCGGTCCGTACAAGGATCTGCCCGCGCACGGCATCGCGTTCGACACCTGGGCCGGCATCGTCGGTGTCGCGAAAGACGACGAGGGCTTCTCCTACATCCCCGAACATGCGTCGATGGGCATGCACGCCGGACCGCTGTTGGGCGCGCTCGGCATCCTCGCCGCGGTACTCCGCGCACGCGCAACCGGCGAAGGCAGCCAACTCGAAATCGGCCAGAGCGACGCCGCCGCGTACATGGACTGGTATCGGATCGAAAGCTGGAAGGCGTACGAGCGGCCCGCCGATGTCGTCACCGGCAACAAGTCCGACAACTACGAGCGTCGCGCGCCCGGCACCGCAGGCATGAAGGAAGGCGTCCGCTACCAGATCTACGAATCGAGCGACGGCTTCGTGCTGTTCATGGCCAGCGAGCAGGCGTTCTGGAAGAACTTCTGCGAAGCGGTCGGCCGCCAGGACTTGTTCGAGCGCTGGCCCGGCTCGAAGTTCGCCGACCACGCGCGCGGCAACCGCGAGCTGCAGCGCGAGCTGCGGACGATCTTCGCGACGAAGACGTCGGCCGCGTGGATCGCGCTCGCCAGCGAGAAGAACTTCCCGATCGCGCCGGTGAACACACCGAAGACGATCGTCGACGACCCGCAGTTCCAGGATCGTTTCCCGTGGTACGCACACGAGCGACACGGCGCCGACATGCTGCCCTTCCCGGTGCGCTTCGCGCGCGAGACGCTGCCCGAACCGACCAAAGCGCCAACCGTCGGGGAGCACAGCGAAGCGGTGCTCGCCAAGGTGCTCGGCTACGACGCTGCGCGGATCGCGCAGCTCAAGGCGAGCGGCGCGCTCGGCAGCGAATGAGGGCAGCGAGCGCATCGCGGTCGTCGTGAGGCGAGGGCGGTCCTCGGGACGGTAACTCCGCGAGGAACTCCCGAATCGGGAGCACTTCGACGTCGCCCAATCGAGCGCGCCGATCCGTCATGCAGATCAGGATCTTGCGCATGAGGCACGCTGCGTGGCGTGGCCTGCAGGCGTGGCATCAATAGTCGTTCGAATACGTGGGGATAACACCGGCTATTTTGACCACGTACAAGAAGACATCCGCCTTCCCATCTTCCTTGACGCTCCAGCCAGCCGCTCCGCGTGCCCCGTCGCGCCGATGGCTCGGCAGAGATCGAGTGCTTGCCGCAGCGCCCGACGCGATCACCACGCAGCTCGCCGATCTCGGCCGGCTCCTCGATCGTGTCGGGCGCGAAGCGGAAGCGCGCGATCGATCGCGCATTCGAGGCCGAGGAACCCGGGAGCGCATGCTGCCGAGCGCGAGTAGGACGTTCCCTCCGAGGCTTCGCTCCCAGGTTGGGGCTCGTCTCCAACGGATTAGAGATCGCCGAGCCGCCGGATCTTCTCCTTCACCTCCCCGAGTAGCGTCGGCGGAAGCCGCCCCAGCCGCCTGCGGAGGCGACAATTGTCGATGGTTCGGCTCTGGTCGATCATCACCTCGCATTCGCGATCGTTTCCGGCTGCTCCCGCCGGGAGGCAGACGCGCAGCAGGCTCTCGCCGGTGAGCCGAGTGGTGCACGGAACGACCCAGGTCGATGGATGGCCGGTCCGGTTCAGGAAATCGGTCTGCAGGACGACCACCGGGCGCAGCTTTCCGGCCTCCGTCCCGCGCCGGGGATTCGGGTCGGCCATGAGGAGCGCCCCGTGATCGATCCGGAGGGTCAACCAAGGCCCTCGCCCGACAGATGGTCGAGCTCCGCGATCTCCTTGCGCGTGGCGGCACGGACGGCCTTGGACGCGCGGCGATAGGCCTCCTGTAGCTCCGCCCGGTCGGTGGTCGCCTGAAGCAGACGCAGGCCTCGCCGCACGACCTCGACGTTCGTCCGGACCTTCAGCTTCGCCTTGAGGGAGCGAACGAGGCGGAGCTCCGCCGCCGGAAGCGTGATGCTCGACTTGGTATTGGATTTCATACCGGGAGCGTACCGCGAGGTTCCATCCAGCGCGGGCGCCCGGGCTCCGACGTGACGGGCAACAAGTCCGACAACTGCAAGCGTCGCGCACCCGGCACGGCCGGCATGAAGGAAGACGTCCGCTATCAGATCTATCAATCGAGCGATGGCTTCGTGCTGTTCATGGCCAGCGAGCAGGGATTCTGAAAGAACTTCTGCGACGCAGTCGGCCGCCATGACCTATTCGAGCGCTGGCCCGGCTCGAAGTTCGCCGACCATGCGCGCGGCAACCGCGAGCTGCGCACGACCTTCGCGACGAAGACGTCCGCCGTGTGGATCGCGCTCGCGAACGAGAAGAACTTCCCGATCGCGCCAGTGTACACACCGAAGGCGATCGCGATCGGCACGGCGCCAACCTCTTCTTCCAGCTCATCTCCCGTCGCTACGAGCGCGGCGCCATCATCCTGACCAGCAACCAGAGCCTCGGCGCGTGGGGCGAGGTCTTCGGCGATCCCGTCATCGCGACGGCGGTCCTCGATCGCCTCCTCCACCACTCGATCACCGTCAACATCCGCGGCGACAGCTACCGCCTGCGCGAGAAGCTCAAGGCCGGGCTGCTCAGGCCCAAGATCGTGTCGGACCCCGGCGACGAGAACGACAACACCTGAACCGTGGGGGGCGTTTCAAGTGATCGGGGAGGGGCCAATTTCGATGATCGTTGACACACGTGGCCGAAGTGGAGGAACCCGCGCTCGACCGCGCATTTCGCTCATCGTGAACGCTCCGATCGGCCATCGTGAACGGAGCGACGCTGGCCCTAGGTGAGTCATCCGGATACGCGGAACACTCGTTATTCGGAGACGAGTTCCGCTTGAAAAGCCTATTTGTCCCCCTCCGCGATGTGTTTAAAGTATTTAGAAAGGGACTATAATAGTCCCGATTAGAATACTTATTGCGAATTCGGGCTAGCCCAGGCATTCTGCCTGTTGCACTCATGGACTCGAGAAGGGCCAAAGCTCGTCCCGTCATGCGTACTGATCAGCAGATCGGTCGCGGGACCCTCTCGGAGCTGGTCGATTCGTACCAGGCGAGCGGGCGTTACGTGCTGACGCGCGAGCAGGCGCTTGCAGCCTTGGCAGTATCGGGCGAGGCCCTGAAGAAGGCCGTGCAGAGGCTGGTGGCGAAGCGCCGGCTCGCTGCTGTCCGCCGTGGCTTCTTCGTCATCGTGCCCGTGGAGTACCGCGAAGCCGGGGCGCCGCCGCCCGCTTGGTTCATTGACGACCTGATGAAGTTCTTCGGCCAGCCGTACTACGTGGGCCTCCTCAGTGCGGCGGCCCTACACGGGGCGGCGCACCAGCAACCGCAGGAATTCCAAATCGTCACCAACGAACAACTTCGTCCTGCGGTCGTGGGTCGCGCCCGCCTGCGCTTCTTCCGAAAGCGCGACATCGAACGCACGCCGACGATGGAGATGAGGACAGAGACGGGCACCATTCGTGTCTCCACGCCGGAAGCGACGGCTCTCGACCTGCTCCGGTATCTGGAGGCCGCCGGCCACCTTGGCAACGCAGCAACTGTGCTCGCCGAGCTCGCCGAGAAAATGGACGCAGAGCGGCTCGCCGACATCGCGAAGGCCGAAGGTGATATCTACACCGCGCAGCGTCTTGGCTACCTGCTCGAGCAGGTCGGCGCCGGCAAGGTCGGGGCCGCTCTCGCGGCGTGGATCGCTTCGCTGCGCCCCCGGTTCGTGCCACTCCGCTCCGATCGCCCCGCGCGCCGTGCGGCGAAGGACGCTCGCTGGCGCGTACTCGTCAACGAGCAGATCGAAGCTGAAACGTGATCCCGCGAGCACACATCACTGCGTGGAGATCGAGAGCGCCGTGGTCTACGGATGCACAGGTCGAGCAGGACCTCGTCATCTGCAGGGCGGTCGTCGAGCTCTTCGGGGACGAGTTCCTTGCGCGCGAGGTCGCGTTCCGTGGGGGCACGGCCCTGCACAAGCTTCAGTTCAGCCAACCGAGCCGCTACTCGGAAGACATCGATCTGGTGCAGGTCAACGCGGGGCCGATCGGGCCCGTCATGGATGCCGTGCGTGCCCGGCTGGATCCGTGGCTCGGAAAGCCGCAGTGGAAGCAGGGCCAGGGCCGTGTGACCTTCGTCTACCGCTTTGAATCGGAAACCAAGCCTGTCACCCCGCTCAAGCTCAAGGTCGAGACCAACACGCGCGAACACTTCTGCGTGCTCGGCCCGTGTCGAGCCCGCTTCCAAGTCGACAGCCCCTGGCACAGCGGAGCAGCGGACGTGCTCACCTACGAGCCAGAGGAACTGCTGGGTACGAAGCTGCGAGCGCTCTACCAGAGAAAGAAGGGGCGAGACCTCTTCGATCTCTCAGAGGCGCTCACCCGAATTGCGGGCCTCGATGCCGAGAAGGTCGTCGCCTGCTTCACGCGCTACCTGGAGAATGACGGCAGCCGCGTCACGCGCACGGAGTTCGAAGCGAATCTCGCCGCGAAGATCGATGACAAGGTCTTCCTCAGCGACGTGCCGCCCCTTCTCGCGCTCGGCGCTTCCTTTGATCCAGCGGTGGCCCTCGGAAGGGTGAGAGACGCCTTCCTCTCGCGCCTTCCCGAGAGCGCATCGAAGCAGAGGAAGGAACGCAAGCGACCCTGAGGGGCGTCATTGAGAAGCGCCTCGACGAGGCTGCCCGGATAGAATGGGTGTGCGCGATGTCTGCAGAGAACCAGCAAACCGAGCAGCCGTCTCGACGCGAGAAGCTGCTCGAGGCGCCGGTTCCAAAGACACCCGCCGAGAAGGTGGCGCTGTTTCGCTCGCTGTTTCGCGGACGCGAGGGAGTCTTTCCCACGCGGTTCGTGAGCAAGAAGACCGGGAAGCCTGGCTACGCGCCTGCATGCCGGAACAAGTTCGTAAGGGGTGTCTGCGAGCTGCCGAAGGTCAAATGCGGTGAGTGCCCGAACCAGGCGTTCATCCCGTTCGACGACGCGGCCGTCGCTCTGCACCTCACCGGCCGGCACGTGATGGGCGTCTATCCGCTCCTCGAAGACGACACTTGCTGGTTTCTCGCCGCCGACTTCGACGAGAGCACATGGACGGAAGACGTGAGTGCGTTCGTCGAGACGTGCCGGCGCGTCGGTCTGCCCGCAGCGGTGGAGAGATCGCGTTCGGGCAATGGCGCTCACGTCTGGTTCTTCTTCTCCTCGCCGGTGCAAGCGAGCAGCGCGCGCAAGATGGGCTGCTACCTCATCACCGAGACCATGGCGCGGCGGCACCAGCTGAGCATGGATTCGTACGACCGCCTGTTCCCCAGCCAGGACACGATGCCGCGAGGTGGCTTCGGGAACCTGATCGCGCTGCCACTCCAGCACGAGCCGAGGCAGCAGGGGAACTCGGTCTTCCTCGACGACCAGCTGAAACCGTACCCCGATGACCAGCAGTGGGCCTATCTCGCCTCCGTGTCGCGCATCGATCCTGGCACCGTGGATCTGATCGCGCGCGAGGCGACACGGAAGGGCTCCGTCGTCGGCGTACCACTCGCGGAAACGCTGGATGAAGATGACGCGGCGCCGTGGGCGCGGTTGCCCTCCCGAACGCGGAAGCCGGTGATCCTCACCGAACCACTCCCGCCGAAGGTGCACGCGGTCCTCGCGCAGAAGCTCTTCGTCGAGAAGTCAGGCCTCCCGTCACCGCTGATAAACCAAATCAAGCGGCTCGCGGCATTCCAGAACCCGGAGTTCTACAAGAAGCAGAGCATGCGCCTTTCGACAGCGACGACCCCGCGCGTGATCGCGTGCGCCGAGGATCTCCCCGAGCACGTGGGCCTGCCGCGAGGCCGGCAGACCGCGCTCGCGACGCTCCTGCGCGAGTACGGTGTCTCCCTCGAAGTCGAAGACGAGCGCGTCAGCGGCGAGCCGCTCGGCTTCCGATTCCGCGGAAAGCTGACGGCGGTACAGCAGAAGGCCGTGAGCGCGCTGCTCGAACATGACATCGGCGTGTTCGTGTCGCCTCCCGGTGTAGGCAAGACGGTCGTCGGCACCTACCTCGTAGCCGAGCGCGACTGCAGCACGCTGGTCCTGGTCCACCGTCGCCCGCTTCTCGACCAGTGGCTGGCGCAGTTGTCGCTGTTTCTGGGGATCGAGCAGAAGGAGATCGGGCAGATCGGAGCGGGCAAGAAGACTGGGAACGGCCGGCTCGACGTGGCGATGATCCAGTGCGCATTTCGCTCATCGTGAACACTCCGATCGGGGATCGTGAACGGAGCGGAGCGACGCTGGTTGGTTTTAGTCCTTTTCGAGCGATCCCTTCCTTCGCGAAGGCCCTTGTAGCACGAGCGGGTGGGCGTTGTGGAGGAGGCGATCGCAGATGGCGTCGGCGACGGTGGGGTCGCCGAGTACGACGAAGGCGTGCTGCGCGAGCTCGAAGTCCGGGATGAGCTCGCGTGAGTCATTCGTGTGACGGCCCTACCGGCTTCGAGGATCCCAACTGCTCGAGCGGCTGGTCATTCTGGGAAGTGTCGCCGAGCCTGCGCTGCGGTCTCGGCGCCGAGATTCCGTTTCTGCGCGGAGCGCTCGCGCGGCGGCAGGACCAGTCGAGACCGTAAGCGAGCCGCGATTCAGCTGCCGAGCAGATCGTCCGCCCAGAGCCGTTCGGCGAAGACGCGCGCGGGTAGGATCTCGATGCCGTCTGCGGTGCGTCGCGCGCGCGGATCGAGGCTCACGGCGATCCGCTCGTGCCGGGATGCGCGCTCGGCTCAACTCGGAACCGCCGCGCGCCGCGTGCTCGAGCGCGAACACCATCCCGCCGCGCTCGCCGACCGGACACTCGAGCTGCTCGCCCGCCCGCAGATCGAGGGCTGCTTGCGCGAGCGGCCGAGCGTGTAGAGTCGGCGCCGATGGCGCGCGACCCGAAGCAC
>CAYGWM010000104.1:0-14692 GCA_964353555.1 uncultured Spirochaetales bacterium | reverse complement strand
CTCGCTGTGCTATTCGCGGGCGCCGATCGAACCCCCCGGCGAATCTGCGAGATGCAACAGCCGATCGATCCACTGAAGAAGCACTACGACGAGTTCGGCCAGGGGCACGTATTCCGCTTCTGGAACCAGCTCGATGAGGCTGCGCGTCAAGCGCTGGCGCTGCAAGCGGCTGCCATCGATCTGGCGGAGCTGCGCCGCGTCCACGAGCACACACGTTCTCTGGCGAGCCCCGGGACTCGGAATCTCGAGCCCGCACCGATCGAATGCCTGCCTGCCTACGGCGGCAGTTCGGCTCGCCGGGCGGAGGCGCGCGAACGTGGCGAGGCGCTGCTCCGTGCGGGTCGCGTCGCTGTCATGGTGGTGGCTGGCGGCCAGGGAACGCGGCTCGGCTTCGAAGGTCCCAAGGGAGTCTTTCCGCTCGGTCCCGTCTCGGGTCGCACGCTCTTCGAACTCCAGGCGCAGAAGATCCGGGGTGCGCGCCGTCGCTTTGCCGCGCGGATCCCGTGGTACGTGATGACGAGCCCTGCGACGGATGCGCCGACCCGTGCCTATCTCGCCGAACGCGAATACTTCGGGCTGCCGCGCGAAGACGTCTACTTCCTTTGCCAGAGCATGGCGCCCGCGCTCGACTTCGAAGGGCGATTGCTGCTCGAGTCGCGCGGCCGCATTGCGGAGAGCCCCAACGGGCATGGTGGCTCCTTCGAGGCTCTCGCCGACTCGGGCGCGCTCGACGACATGAGCGCACGCGGCATCACGACGATCTCCTACTACCAGGTGGACAATCCGCTGATTCAACTCGCCGACCCGGTGTTCCTCGGGCTCCACGACCTCGCTGGCGCCGAAATGTCGGCGAAGGTGGTGCGCAAGCTCGACCCGCTCGAGAAGGTCGGCGTGCTGGCCCGCGTCGACGGTCACATCGGAATCGTCGAGTACACCGAGATCGACGACGAACATCGCTACCTGAAGGACGCCTCGGGCGAACTCGTCTATTGGGCCGGCAGCATTGCGATCCATGCGCTCGACGTCGCGTTCGCGCGGCGCATCGCGGCGGATGCCGAGCGCTACCTGCCCTATCACGCGTCGGCCAAGAAGATCCCGTTCATCGACGCCGACGGCCGCGCGGTGAAGCCGGCCGCGCCCAACGGACACAAGCTCGAGCGTTTTCTCTTCGACGCGCTTCCGGCTGCGCAGCACGTCGCGCTCGTCGAGGTTGCGCGCGAGGACGAGTACGCGCCGGTAAAGAATGCAGAAGGCGGTGATTCACCGCAGACTGCGCGCGAGGCGCTCGATGCGCTCGCGCGACGTTGGCTCGCCGTCGGCGCCATCGAGGTGCCGACGGATCAGTGGGTCGAAGTCGACCACGCACAGGTCGACGGAGAAGAAGACATGCGCGCAGGCGTCCGGCGCGCCCAGGACGCGGGTTTGGTACTCGCGTCGAGGACGAAATGATGGCGACCGCAAAGAAATCGAGCGCCAAGCGAGGCGGATCGAAGAAGTCGGCGAGCGTTGCGAAGAAGCCCGCCCCCTCGAAAAAGCCCGCCCCCTCGAAGAAGCCCGTCGCCACCAAGAAGGCGGCGCCCGCGAAACCCGTGTCGACGCCGAGGGCTTTCCTGAAGGCTGTTGCCAAAGCTGTTACCAAGGCTGCGAAGCCGTTGCCTCCGCCGACCAAGTCGGCGATCAAGGAGAAAGTTACGCCGGCCCCGCCGCCCGCCCGCCCCATCGCGACGAAGAGCGCAAAGCCGAGATCGAAGAAGCCGGCGCGCGCCATCGTGGTGAAGGCCGGCACCGCTGCAGCAACGAAGCTCGGGACGAAGTGGACCTGCTTCCGCTGCGCGGCGAAGTTCTACGACTTGAACAAGCCGCTGCCGCTATGCCCGCGCTGCAGCGCCGATCAGCGCGAGCGACCCAAGGTCGCGCCGACCCCGCCGGCGCCGGCGCCCCGCAAGCAGCCGCGTCCGATGGCACCGCTGCTCGAGGACGAGGACGACGGCACGGTCCGCTACGAGGAAGACATCGACCTCGGTGTTCGCACCGAGACCGACGAGCCCGACGAGGAACTCTTCCCGCCCGGCGAGTTCGAAGAGGACGAGCCGTTCAGCGGGCCCGAAGAAGAGTGATCGCGAGCGCTCCAACTCAGAACGTGATCAGCAACCGCAGATGGCGTTCGAGATCGGTCTCGGCGCTGCTCCGCGCGCGCAGTTCGTCCTCGATCCGAGCCAGATCGGCTTCGCGCACCGACAGTTTCGCACCTGCTTCGCGCACGCGACCGCTGTGTTTCTGCACGGCCTCGAACTCTTGCACCTGCTCGTCGAAGTAGGCTCGATCGCGCGCTTCCGCGCGCTTCGTCTTCTGCGACGCGTACGTTGCGGAGTGCGCGGCGACCTCTTGGCGATACGCGTCGGCAAGCGCCTCGAGATCACTCGTCGAATAACCGTGCATCGGTCGCGCCGACGCAGCCCGCTGCTCCGCCGCGAGGTTGCGCTGGTAGTTCCAGAAGCCCGCCGCCGCGAGCGCGGCGACCGCGATCAGCACCAGCACGAGCACGCCGCCCGCCTGCCTTCGCCTGCGATCCATCATTTCGCCTCCGCGCCCGCCCCGGCGCACCGACTCCTCAACTTCGCAGCTCGGGATCACGCCAGGGACCGGGCTCTCGTTCGCGCAAGAACGCTTCGAGTTCGCTGCGCGTCGGGAGTTCGCCCTGCGCTCCGAAGCCGCGACACGCAAGGGCTGCCGCTGCATTCGCGGTGCGCAGCAGTCGTTCGCCCGACAACCCTTCGAGGACGCCCCACGCGAACGCCGCGTGGAAGACATCGCCCGCGCCGGTCGTGTCGCGCGGCGCGATCACGAACGCGGGGCTCGCGATCTCGCGATCGCCGACCCGCGCAAGGCAGCCGCGATCCCCGAGCGTTGCGACGGCCATCCGGGCACCGAGCTGCACGAGACGGTCGAGGCCGCCCCGAATCGTTCCATCTAGCGCAAGCGTTTCGGCGAACGAGCGCGACACGAGAGGGAAATCGACGGCCGCCAGCAGCGCCTCGACGCCGGGGCCGGGCGCGTCCACGTCGGCGACGACCGGAACGCCCCGGCTGCGCGCGAAGATCGCGGCCGCGCGCGATACCTCTGGATATTCCGCGTCGACCAGCAGGCAGCGCGCGCGCGCGATGCGGGCTTCGGGTACGTCCGCGGCCGTCAGACACAGACGCAGATCGCGATGACCGAGCACGGTGCGTTCCCCACTCGCGCGATCGACGAGGATCACCGCGAGTCGCGTCGTGGCAGCGGGAACGCGCCGTACGCCCGCGAGGTCGACGCCTGCCGCCGCGAGCGGTGCGAGCACGAACTCCGCGATCGCATCGCTGCCGACCGAACCGACGTAGGCCGTTCGCAGACCGAGCCGTGCGGCGGCGAGCAGCGCCGTCGCAATCTGCCCGCCCGGAAGCAGCTCGTAGCCGAGCATCGCGGCCTTGCCGCCAACGGCGGGAATCCCATCGACCCGGCAGACGTGGTCGATCGAGCACTGCCCGATCCCAACCAGGTCGAAGTCGTCGCGCGCGTCGGGATCGGGGTTCACGGATACAGCGTCTGGTAGACGTGGAGACTGCGCAGCACACGCTTCGCATAGCCACGCGTCTCGTCGTACGGGATCGCTTCGACCCACTCATCCGCCGGACGCGCCGGCTCGCGCCGCCAGCCGCTGACCGCTTCGGGTCCCGCGTTGTAACTGGCCGCGACCGCTTCGAGTGCCCCGTCGAAGCGCCGCGTGAGTCGATCGAGATAGAGCGCGCCGAGCCGCAAGTTCAGCTCCGGGCGCACCAGCTGCGACGGGGCGAAGCCATCGATGCCGGCATCGCGCGCGAGACGCGCTGCCGTGTCGGGCATCAGCTGCAACAGTCCGAGCGCGCCGCTCACCGAGACTGCATCGGGCCGATAGCCGCTCTCTTCGCGCAAGATCGACGCGACGAACCAGGGGTCGAGCTGCAGATCCTTCGGTAGCGCGCGGCGGCGCTCGGCCGCGAACGCATCGGGCCAGGCGAGCTGCCATAGCTCCCGCTGCCCCGGCGCGACGCCGCGTGCCAGCGGCTCCGCGTACGCGACGACGACCAACGTCTGCGCGCGGTGGTAGTCGCCCGCGGCGACGTAGAGACGCCCGACTGCGATGCGATCGTCCACGTTCGTCGCACGGGCGGCAAGAGGATGCAGCGCGCGCAGGCCGGCCTCGCGCAGCCCGGCCCCGACCAGCACGCGCGGCGCAAACAGATCGCGCTCACGCAACGTTGCGTTGCCATCCGCGATCGGCGCGCGTGCACGCGGCGCGACCTCGGTGCGCGCAGCTGCGCGCCAGCCGTAGTAAGAGAACGGATACTCCGCGGCGATCTCGGCCAGCTCGCGCCCCGCTTCCGCGGCGTCTTCTGCATCGAGCGACCGCGCCGCCCAGTAGCGCGCCGCGAGTCGATCGAGTGGATCGGCGTAGCGCGCGACCAGCGCGCGGAAACGGCGTCGCGCGGTCTCGCGGTCGCCGTTCGTGTAGGCGCTCCAGCCGAGGCGCCAGAGCGCCTGCGTCGCGATCTTCTCGTCCGCACCCTCGAGCGACGCCGCGAACAGAACGCGCGCACGCTCGTGCTGTCCGCGACCCTCGTGCAACAAGCCGGCGAGGTAGCGAGCCCAGGCGGATGTCGCGCTCTGCGATTCGTTGCCGATCGCCTCGAGCTGCAGAATCGCCTCGTCGACGCGACCCGCGCGAGCGAGCGAGCGTGCCCGCCATACGCGCGCTTCGGGATCCGCGCCGAGCGCTGCAAAGCCGGCCTCGGCCTCGCGGTAGCGGCGCAAGCGGAACAGGCTCTCCGCGCGACGTCGCTGTGCTCGGTTTCGGTCCGCGGCTTCGATCCCCGCCGCGAGTGCGGAATCGTACGCCGCGAGCGCGGCTTCGCTGTGCTGGCGCTCGAAGAGTCGATCGCCACGGCGGACGCGATCCGTCGCGGTTCGCAGCGGGTGACCCACGCGCGATTCCAGCGCATCGAGTCGGCGTCCGGCTTCGTCGCCTTCCGCGCGTTCGGCTGCATCGATCCACAGCGTTCGAAGTTCGCGCGCGGCGGCGTCGATCTCGCCCGCGGCTGCGAGCGAGTCGGCGAGCGCCAGCCGCGGCGCATCGCTGCCGTCGGCCTTGGCCCGCGCCAGCGCTTCGCGCCACGCGGCACGCGCGCCCGCACCGTCGCCCTGTTGCGCCCGAGCGCGCCCCAGCGCATCGAAGAGCGCTGCGGCGATCGTCGATTCGGGCACCCGCTCTAGCGCCCGACGCACCGACGATTCCGCGTCCGGAGCGCGCTCGGCGGCGAGCCACGCTTCCGCGGCGAGCGCACCCGCGTGATCGGCAAGCTCGGGAAACGCCGCAGCCGCCGCGTCGAAGCGCTGCGCGGCGACGGGATTCTCGCCGCGCGCAAGCGCATCCGCTGCCGCCCGCAGCGCGGCAATGGCGCGCGGTTCGAGGTCGTCGGCAGGCTTCGTCTCGCCGGGCGCGCTGCGTGCAATCGTCGCGGCGGCGGCGAGCGCGCATACGCCCAGCACCCGGAACGATCCGTTGCGCTTCCGAAGCCCTCCCATCGCGCGCGAGTGTGGGCGAGTGCCCGGCGCTGTCAACGCACGCGAGGCACACGCGTTGTCGAGGTCGGGGCTGTCGGATAGCTTCCGCGCGCCTTGCAGCCGCGTCGCGCCCACGCCAGCTCGTTGATGCCGTGCTTGGCGCTCGCGCTGGCAGCGATCGCGCTCGTTGCGCGCGCCGAGGCGCCCTCCCCCGCTCCGGTCCTGCCCGCTCCCGTCGCCGTTCAACAAGCTCCCGTCGCCGTGCGACAGGGACTCTGGGTTCCGTGCGAAGGCTCCGTGCGCGTGCTCGATGATCCCGCACGCATCCCCAAGCTGATCGCCGACGCGCGCGCACTCGGCACGACCGATCTCTTCGTGCAGGTCTATCGCGGCGGTCGCTCCTGGTTCGACTCGGAACTCGCCGACGCGTCACCGCATCGCAGCACGCGCGATCGCACCGGGACCGACGCGCTCGCGCGACTGCTCGATGCCGCCCATGCGAACGGCCTGCGCGTACACGCCTGGATGAACGCGCTGTCGCTGTCCGAGAACCGCAACGCGGCGATTCTCGCGCGACTCGGCCCCGATGCGGTGCAAGTCGATCGGCGCGGCCGCTCGGTGCTCACGTATCCGGACCTCGAAGTGCCCCCGCCGGATCGCGCGTACTATCGAATGGGAACGCGCCAGGTCTGGCTCGACCCGGCGGCGCCGAGCGTCCCCGACATGCTCGCGGCAATCGTTGCCGAACTCGTCACCCGCTATCCGACGCTCGACGGCATCCACCTCGACTACATCCGCCATCCCGACGTGCTGCCGTTCTCGCCGGGTTCGCGCTTCGGCGTGGGACTCGACTTCGGCTACGGCGCAGCCTCGCGCGCGCGCTTCGAGCGCGAGACGGGACTCGCAGCGCCAATCGGCGACGCGCTCGCCAACGCCGATCGCTTCGACGACTGGCGTCGCGATCGCGTGACCGACGTCGTGCGCCGCGTCGGTGTCGCCGCGCGCAACGCGAAGCCGTCGATCGAAGTGTCGGCCGCCGTCTGGGCCTACGCAGACCGCGCCTATCTGTCGATCTTCCAGGACTGGCGCGGCTGGCTCGAAGCGCGCCTGCTCGATTTCGCGGTGCCGATGGCATACACGACCGACGACCGACTGTTGCGCTATCTCGCCGCGGCGAGCATCGGCGGTGTAGGCGGCGATCGCGTCTGGCTCGGCCTCGGCTCCTGGCTCTTCGCAAGCGATCCCGCGCGTGCCCGCACCCAACGCGAACTGGCGCTCGCCGTGCGCCCCGCCGGCATCGCGCTCTTCTCGTACGACGCGATCGCCGACGCGCCCGCGCTGGGCGCAGCGCTCTCGCAGAGCGTCGCCACGCGTTGAATCTCTCGCTCGACGATTTCGACTACACGCTGCCACCGTCGTGCATCGCGCAGGCGCCGGCAGCCGAGCGCGAAGCGGCTCGACTCTTCGTGCTCGACCGCTCGACCGGCGCCCGCAGCCATCTGCGGATCGGAGATCTGCCGCGTCTGCTGCGCGCGGGCGATCTGCTGGTCGTGAACGCCACGCGGGTGCTGCCGGCACGCTTGCGCGGCGAGAAGGCGAGCGGCGGGCGCGCCGAAGCGCTGCTGCTCGGCCCCACCGAAACGCCTGGTCAGTGGCGCGCGCTGCTGCGCTGCCGAGGGCGCCAGCGCGTCGGCCTCGCGCTTCGCTTTGGCAGCGGCGACGACGCCTTCGCTGCCGAGATCGCCGCGATCGGAGACGACGGCGAGGTGGTGCTCGCGATGGCGCCCGATGTGTCGCCGTACCGCGTCGGCGAAGCGCCGCTGCCGCCCTACATCCGGCGCGCCGCCGCGCGCTCCGCAGATCTCGAGCGCTACCAGACGGTCTTCGCGCGCGTGCCGGGCGCGGTTGCCGCGCCCACCGCCGGTCTGCATCTCGGCAACGCGCTGCTGCACGCGATCGAAGCTGCCGGCGTCGAGCGCGCCGAAGTCGTGCTGCACGTCGGTCCCGGCACCTTCCGGCCGCTTCGCGAAGCCGATCTCGCAGCAGACCGTTTGCACAGCGAGGCCTACGAGCTGCCCGAAGCGACTGCCGCGGCGGTTGCGCGCGCGCGCGCCCGCGGCGGTCGCGTGGTGGCCGTGGGCACCACCACGACGCGCGTGCTCGAGAGCTGTGCGACCGCAGATCGCGGCGTGTGCGCAGGCTGCGGCGAAACGGACATCTTGCTGCGACCCGGCAGCGTGTTCCAGGTCGTCGACGTGCTGCTGACCAACTTCCATCTCCCGCGCTCGTCGTTGCTGCTGCTGGTTGCCGGCTTTGCCGGGCGCGAGACGGTTCTCGATGCGTACGCCGAAGCGGTGAAGGCCGGCTACCGCTTCTATTCCTACGGCGACGCGATGTGGATCGAGTGAGCTCTGCCATGCGCGGCGGTTTCGGGTTCGCGATCCACGCCCGCGACGGCGCAGCCCGCGCCGGGACGTTGACGACGCCTCATGGTGACGTCCCGACGCCGGCCTTCATGCCGGTCGCGACCTACGGCGCGGTGCGTGGCATCGAGGCCGCCTCGCTGCGCGCGATCGGCGCCCGCATCGTGCTCGCAAACACCTATCACCTGCACGAGCGACCAGGCGAGGAAGTCGTCGCCAGCGTCGGTGGCCTGCACGGTTTCAGCGGCTGGCGCGGGCCGTGGCTGACCGACAGCGGCGGCTTCCAGGTGACGTCGCTGTCGGATCGCGCGGTGGTGACCGAAGAAGGCGTCGTCTTTGCGTCTACACGCGATGGATCGCGCCGCGAACTCACGCCGGAGCGCGCCGTCGCGATCCAGGAGGCGCTCGGCGCGGACATCGCGATGGTGCTCGATGAGTGCCGTCCGCACGGCTGGCTCGGCACGGACGTAGCCGATCCGGAGGCGCGGCGAAGCACCGAAGCGACACTCGAACGCACGCTGCGCTGGGCTGCGCGCTGCCAGCGCGCACGCAAACGCCCCGACCAGGCGCTGTTCGGCATCGTGCAGGGCGGCGTGTTCTCGGATTTGCGCCGCCGCAGCGCCGAAGCGACGGCGGCGCAGGACTTCGACGGCTACGCGCATGGCGGCCTCGGCCTCGGCGAAGAGGCCGCGCACCGCGAGGAACTGGTCGGCGTCGCGAACGAAATGCTGCCCGACGCGCGGCCTCGCTATCTGATGGGCATCGGACGCCCGCAGGACCTCGTCGCCGGTATCGCCGCCGGCATCGACCTCTTCGACTGCGTGCTGCCCACGCGCAACGGTCGCCACGGCGTCCTCTTCACATCGCAGGGTTTGCTCCGCATCCGCAATGCGCGCTTCCGCTCCGATCCCGAGCCCATCGATCCGCGCTGCGATTGTCCCGTCTGCGGCGAACACAGCCGCGCCTACCTGCGCCACCTGATCCAGCAGAACGAGATCCTGGGCGCGCGGCTCGCGTCGATCCACAACCTGCGCTTCTACCTCCGACTGCTCGAAGAGGCGCGCGCGGCGATCGAGACCGGCGCCTTCGCGCCCTTCGCGCGGTCCGTCGCCGAAACAGCCGCGCGCACCGCATGAGCGGGTTGCCCGGCTAAAGCCGCGCGGCATCGGCGCCGATTGCACAGCGGACCCATTCCGGAAGGGGGACGCGTGTCGCAGCCCGGCCCGCTCGATTGGAACTTGTTCGGCTTCTTCCGCTGGCGCGTTGCGCTCGCGGCTGCGGCCGTACTCGGAGCCGCCGGGGGCGGCGCCGTTGCGATCGCGCGCGCGACCGGCGATGCGGCGCTCGCGGGCGGCTTTGCCGCCGCGGCTGCGCTGTTCGGTGCGGCCGGACTGATGCTGCTGCTGCAACGCGCGCTCGCCCCGCTCAACGCGGCGCTGCGTACGCTCGCACGACTCGCCGACGGCGACGTCGCGGCGCGCGTCGATACCGCCCGCATGGGCGCGCTCGCGCCGGTGGGCACGCTCGCCAATCGCATCGCGGAGTCCTTCGGCGGAGTCGCAAGCCGCCTCGGCGAGACCAGTGAGCGGATGTCGCAGTTGCCCGAGCGCTTCCAACACGGGATCGCACAGATCGAGCAGGCGTCGGACACGCAGGAGGCGGCGGTCGAGGAAACCGCGTCGCTGATGGCCGACATCAACTCGTCGATCCGCGGCATCAACCGCGAGGTCGAGAGTCTTTCGACCGTCACGGAAGAGGCTTCCTCGTCGATCCTGCAGATGGGCTCGTCGATCGATGAAGTGGCGCGCAGCGTCGGCGAACTGCACGGCTCGGTGGATTCCTCCACCGCGTCGATCCACCAGATCAGCGCGAGCATGCGGCAGATCTCCGAGAGCGCCGACGCCGTCGAGGCGATGGCAGAAGAGTCGGCCGCGGCGATCACGCAGATGGACCGCGCGATCCAGCAGGTGGGCGAGCATGTGCGCGAGGCAGCCGTGCTGACCGACCGCGTCAGCCAGGAAGCCGAGGATGGCTCCTCGGCGGTGTCCGCGACGATCGACGGCATCGAGACGATTCGCTCGTTGACGCGCGACGCGCGCGACGTGCTCGAGAAGCTTGCCGAGCGGATCGCCGAGATTGGCGAGATCCTGACGGTGATCGGCGGCATCAACGAAGAGACGAATCTGCTGTCGCTGAACGCTGCGATCATCGCCGCGCAGGCCGGCGAGCAGGGCAAGGCATTCGCCGTGGTGGCGAACCACGTAAAGACGCTCGCGCAGCGCACCAAGGGCGCCACGCAGGAAATCGGCCGCTTGATCAACGCGGTGCAGGACGAATCGCGCAACGCGGTGCAGGCGATGGGGAGCGGGATCCACGCGGTCGAGAGTGGCGTCGAGCGCTCGCGTCGCGCGGGATCGGCGCTATCGGCGATTCGCACTTCGGCCCACGAAGCGAGCGAGCGCGTGGCGGAGATTGCGCGCGCGGCCACCGAGCAGTCGCGCAATTCGGCGCACGTCGCCGAGGCGGCCCAGCGGACGTCGGCGATGGTGCAGCAGATGTCGGGCGCACTCGGCGAACAGCGCCGTGCGGGCGAGAACCTGCAACGCAATGCCGAAGCGGCGCTCGAACTCTGCCGTCAGGTGCATCGCTCCACCGAAGAGCAGCGCCAGAGCGGCCGCTTCGTGCGCGACAACATCGCCTCGATCACCGAGATGATCCGTGCCTTCCAGGAGAACACCGCCGCCCACAGCCGCGCGAGCGATCAGGTCTCGACGACGGCATCGCACATTCTCGACGTCAACCGCAAGACGACCGCGTGCCTGCCTGCGCTGCACACGCTGGTCGCCGAACTGCGCCGCGAAGCGGGCGAACTGGCCGCGACCCTCAGTTACGTGAAGCAGAGTTAGCCGACGCGCAGACCTTCGAGCGCGACACCGAGTGCGGCGCGGTACGGAAGCGTCGCGCCGAGCGCCGCGGGCAGGATCTGCAGACTCTCGCTGAGGAAAGGCCACACACGGGCACGCACCTGCTCGCGAATCGGTCCGAGCGCGAGTTCCTCGCCTGCCGCCACGGCGATCGTACCGAGCACCACGGCCTGCGGCGCGAGTCCCATCACGATCCAGACGATCCCGCGCGCGACGTAGTGATTCCAGCGCGCGAGTTCCGCGAGCGCGAACGCGTCGCCTGCGCGTGCGGCTTCGACGACGTGCTCGGGCTTCAGCGCGTCGCGCGACCCGGCGAGTTGCGTCGCATGGCTGCCCGGCGGCGCGATCTGTCGCAGGCGTCGTGTCCATGCCCCGCCCCCGACGTACGCCTCGAGACAACCGCGCTGCCCGCACGAACACGGCTCGCCGTCCCATTCGACCGGTGCGTGCCCGAATTCGCCCGCGCTCGCGAGGACGCCACGGTAGAGGCGGCCGCCGAGGATCAGTCCGCCGCCGACACCGGTGGACATCGTCAGGTAGACGACGTGATCGAAGCCGCGCGCGGCACCGAAATGCCATTCGGCGAGCGCTGCCGCGTTGGCGTCGTTCTCGACGAACACGGGCACGCCGAATGCCCGCTGCAGCAGGTCGCGCACCGGCACCTCGTGCCATCCGGGCAGATTCGGCGGGTTCAGCACGACGCCGCGGGCGGGATCGAGCGGGCTCGGCACCGAGACGCCGATCGCGTCGACGTCGCGCAGCGACGCACCCGTCTCGCGGACGAGACGGCGCAGATCCTCGATCATCGCCGCGACGTCGATTGCGCCGCGCCCGGACGGCGACGTCGGGCGCCGCTGCGAAGCGAGCAGATTGCCGGCTGGATCGCCGATCGCGAAGGCCACCTTCGTCCCGCCGACGTCGATTCCGAGCAGCAAGCCCACCAAAATCCTCCAGCGGCGCGCAACCCTAGCGCGCTTCGCCGGCAGCTCTCGGGTCTGACCTCGCGCCCGCGCTCAACCCGAGACGCGGGGGCACCGATAGCGCGGACGGTGGAAACGTCCTTCCGCCTGGAGGTGGCCGCATGCAGATCCGTCGCTTTGCGATGCTCGTTCTCGGAGGCGCCGTCGCCGCCAGCTCATGGGGCTGCGCCAGCCTGTCCGATCAGAACACGATGTTCCACGAATCCCAGAAGCGGTACACGAATCTGATGCGATTCACCGACTTCAACCGCGCCCGCAACTTCGTCGCAGCGGACGCCCGCGATGCGTTCCGCGACCGCACCGTTGCGCTGCGCGACATCCACTTCACCGACTACGCGATCCAGCAGATCGACAACACCAAGACGAGCGCAACCGTGCTCGTGGAATACACGGGCTACCGCTCCTCGTCGCCGGTCGTCATCAGCTTCTCCGAGGAACAGCGCTGGGAACTCGCGGAGAACGCCTGGACGGTCCGCCCGACGCTGCAGGAACACGCGCCGTGAGTGCAGGCCTCGCCATCGAGAGCGAGGCGCTCGTCCGGCCGCGCCGCACCATTCTGATCGTCGACGACGCCCCGCTGCTGCGCGAACTCGGCGCGCTCTTCCTGGCGCGCGCAGGTCGCGTGATCACCGCTGCGAGCGGCGAGGAGGCGCTCGCCGTCGCGCGTCTCGAACAGCCGGACCTGATCGTTGCGGACGCAAACATGCCCGGCATCGATGGCGCCACGCTTTGCCGGCTGCTGAAGCAGGACCCGCTGCTCGGCGCCCCGCGCATCGTGTTGCTCGCCGCCACTGGCGACGCGGATGAGCGCGAACGTGCCGTGCGCGCCGGCGCCGACGACGTGTTGCCCAAACCGATCGATCGCGTCGCGCTGCTCGACTGCGCACGCCGGCTTCTCTCCGAAGCACCCCGCGGTTTGCCACGCATCGCGATCTCGGTGCCGATCCAGATGCGCCACCGTCGCGAAGCGTGGAACGGCTTCGCTCGCAATCTCTCCCGCGGCGGGATCTTCGTTCAATCGCGCCGCATCGTCGCGCCTCCGGTCGAAGTGGAGCTGACGATGCGCCTGCCCGAGAGCGAGGCGCTCGTCGCCTCCACCGCACAGGTGATGTGGACCCGCGAGCGTCCGCACGGAGAGCTGCCCGGCATGGGATTGCGATTCCTCGCGCTCGACGGCTTCACGGCGCGTGCGCTCACCGAGTGGATCGAGGAACGCACACCGCATCGACGCTCGAAGATGGAGGAATCTGCCCGATGAAGTCGCTGCTTCTGACGTTCTCGTTCTGCGCGCTCGCCGCGCTCACGCTGCCCTCCCGCGCGGTCGCCGGGACGACCGACGCTCCGGCAACGGCCGCAGCCAGCGAAAGCAAGGAAACCGACGCCGAGATCTCCGGCTGGGTGAAGAAGCTCGACGACGCGAAGCTGCGACTCGAAGTCGCCCAGCGACAACTCGACGAACTCGAGAACGCAAAGGGCCGCGGTGCCGCGCGGCGCTACCCGCGTGGCGACGCCAAGGCGAAGTACCTCGATGACCTGAAGAACACGCGCACCGAGTACGAAGCGGCGCTACGGGCGCTGCCCGACGTTCTCGAGGACGCACGGCGCGCGGGTATCGCGCCCGGCCTGCTCGAACCGTACGAGGCGGCCGCCGAGGCAGCCGTGCCGGCGGCGAGCGCCGACGACGGCGCGAACGACGAGGTCGAGATCGAGGGCGCGTCGGACGCAGAACGCGCGTCGGACTAGCTCGAGATCGGGGCTGGGGGGAGACGGGAGCGGGGCGGGCGCGTTTCTGAGGGGGGCCGCGCCCGCTCCCTTCCGTCGACTCGACCGAACGACCACTGGCTAGTTGTCGTAGTCCGACATCTCGCCGAAGTCGAGCGTGTGATAGTTGCTGGCCGGCTTCTCCACGCTCAGCACGCGGTCGCCCTGGCGCGTCACGGTGATCGTCTGCGTGATCGGTTGGCCCGGTACACGCACCTTCTTCTGCTCCGTCACGACCGGGTTCGGGTCGTTCGGATCGACCGGCAGCGACTGCCCATCGTAGGCATTCCCCGAAGAAGAAGAGTCTTGATGGCGGGTGTAGCGATAGCGGATCGAGCCGTCCGGCTGCAGGTAGGCACGTCGCCTTTCGATGTAGTGTGGCTTCGTTGCTCGCACGATCCGCCTCGGCGCGTCCACCGTCTCGCGCTCCGTGAGCGCAGCGCGTTCTTCGTCCGCTCGATTCGCTTCGCGCAGCATGTCGAGTCGCTCGGCGAGGCGCTTTGTGTACTCCTGACTCGCAGCGGCGTCGGTCGGCGTGTAGCGGCCATAGCCCGCGAGCGCGTTCGTGTCGATCTGCTCGGTCGCACCGCGATAGCGCTCGGGAACGCGCTTGGCGTCGTCGGTGAACGACACCGTCCCGTCGGCAGACTCCCAGCGATAGAGCTGCTCGGCCTGCACCGGCGCGCTCGCAGCGCCGAACGCGAAGACCGAAGACAGCAACAGCGTGAACTTCCGCGACATCATCCGTCCTCCACATCAGGGTTCTCTGACTTGGGAGTGACGAATTTTGGCACCTGGTGACGAATTGCGTCACCGCGCGCCGCGCACGCGGAGCGCAAGCACTGCGCAATGCACGAGCAGTCGCGCTAGCAAAGCAGCGCGCCGCGCTCGTTTCGACAAAAGCGACGCCGTTGACAGCCCGACGCCCCGCCCTACCCTGCCGGCGCTTTGTTGCGGGGTAGAGCAGCCTGGTAGCTCGTCGGGCTCATAACCCGGAGGTCGTGGGTTCAAATCCCACCCCCGCTAC
>CAYGWM010000103.1:0-14762 GCA_964353555.1 uncultured Spirochaetales bacterium | reverse complement strand
CCGCACGAGTCGGACCTCGGTAATTTGACATAATCTATCTTATCAGACATTTGAAAAATTTCCGGGTTCCGGGCACCAGCGCCGGGCGTCAGCTGATTGCGGCGTCAAGTCATTCAAACAACCTGACAAACCAATAACCTGACGCCCGGCACCGGCCCTGCTTCTGTTCTAGCGTGCGGCGCGCGTGGGCAACTTCGCGCCCACCGCACGGGGAGGAAGCGCGATGGCTTCTCAGTTGCGTGCGACGCACGCCGCGGCAGCGGCGCTACTTGGGATGGGATTCGTCGTGCTGGGCTGTGGCGCCGCGCCGCCGACGATCGTCTCGCCCGCCGCGGCGAGCGCGGCCCCGCTCGACGGCACCGTCGAGGTCGAGATCGTGCTCGCGAGCGAGCTGCCGCCCGGCGGGCGTCTGCTGGTCACCGTGCTGCGCGGCCTCGACACCGGAAACGTGTCGAGCCTCGACGTCAGCGAGCGCGTCCAGGTGGTCGGTACGCAGGCGACCGCGACGCTCACGGCCGCCGACCTGTCCGCCGGACGCAACACACTCTACGCGGGCACCGACCCGGACGGCGACGGCCAGCCCGACGATCTCGCCTCCTCGGACTTCCGCTGGGATCCGCTGCGCGCGGCAGCGTGCGAGCGGGTCATCACGCCGGTGGCCGACGTGAACCACAGCAACCCGATCTACATGGCCGGCTTCGACAACGACCGCCAGGCCACCGGCGTCCACGACGAACTGTGGGCGCGCGGCTTCGTGCTGCAGAACGCGTCGCGCAAGATCGCCATCGTGACGCTCGACCTGATCGGCTACTTCAACAACGAGGTCCAGACGATCCGCTCGCAACCGGCGCTGGCCGGTCTCGGGCTCGACGCCGTGATGGTCACGAGCACGCACCAGCATGAGGGACCGGACACGATGGGCCTCTGGGGACCCGACCAGATGACCAGCGGCACCGACCTCGGGTACCTCGACTTCGTCAACCAACAAGTCGTGCAGTGCATCCTCGACGCCGAAGCCGCGCTCGCGCCGGCCGTGATGCGCTTCGCGACCGGCAGCACCGTCGGCACGTCGCTCCCGCCGCACCCGGACCTCGTCGCCGACGGTCACGTGCTGCAGCCCTACGTGATCCCGGGCAATCTCTTCAACCCGCCGCTCGACGGCCCGTACGTCGTAGAAGGAGACGCGGGCGAGATCGTGAATCCGAGCGTGCCCGTGCTCCAGATCCGCGAAGCCCAGAGCGAGGACACGATCGCCACGGTCGTGAACTACGCCAGTCATCCCGAGTCGCTCGGCTCCGACAACACGCTGCTCACGGCGGACTTTCCGCACTTCATGCGCGAGGCCCTCGAGGCGCGCTACGGCGGCACCGCCATCTACGTGAGCGCCGACCTCGGCGTGCTGCAGGGCCCGCTCGACGTCGACGTGACCGATCCGCTGACGAACCAACCCGCCACGCGGCGCTCGTTCCGCTTCGCCGAGGTGATGGGCCAGCTGCTCGCCGACCGGGCCGCCGCGGCGCTCGACGCCGTGCCGAACTGGGATCGCAACCCGGCGCTCGAAGTGGCCAGCAGCGGTCCGCTGCTGGTCGAAGTCCAGAACACGTTCTTCAAGGTGCTGGCGTCGTTCAACGTGTTCGGGCGGCGCACACCGGTCAAGATCGACGGCAAGCAGTATGTCGAGAGCGAGGTGAACGCGATCCGCATCGGGCCGGCACAGCTCGCGGTCACGCCGAACGAGCTCGATCCCCAGATCGGCAACCGCTATCGCGATCTGATGAGCCAGGCGAGCCACCGCTGGGTACTCGGTCTCGGCAACGACGAGATCGGCTATCAGATGCCGCAAGAGAAGTACAACCCCTCCTGCGTCGAGTGCGCGATCTACATCCTGTACGACAACCTCGAGTCGTGCCCCATCTACGTCGAGCTCGGTCCGGATGTCGTGGACTGCAGCACGGTCTTCCAGAACAACCTCGGGCCGAACGCCGACCCGCTGCTCGCTGGCGAGATGGAGGCCGCGATCGCGGTGATCAACGCGCCCGAACCCGGCGCCTCCGTCGCGGGGCTCGCCTGCGCCGGGGCGATCCTGGCGCTCGCGCGGCGCGGACGGACGCGCGCGCGCGAGGCATGACGCTGCGGAGTGTCGTCCTGCTCTGCGCGCTGTGGCTCGCGGCGCCCGCGCCGGCGCACGTGCTCTACGGGCGCACCACGCTGCGCCAGTGGATCGTGCAATCGCCGGTCGTGGTGGTAGTCGAGTTCGAGAGCGACGTACAGATGTGGCGGGCCGACGACGCCTCGGACCGGCAGGAATACTTCCGCGTGCGCGCGCTCGAGACGCTGCGCGGCGAGGCTCCGTCGGGCTCGTTCGAGTTCTTCCCGCACGCCGAGGGCTTCCCCGGGTTCCATGCAGGCGACCGCGCGCTGCTGTTCCTCGAGCCCACGTCGAAGCGCGTCGAATTCACGACGCTCGCGGCGCGCTTCCCGTGGTTCTCCGCGCAGAGCGCCGGGTCGGAATGGACGCTCGCGGGCGCGGGCGGCGAGCGGATCCTCGCCGTGGCACGGCGCTGGTGCAGTCTGCGCGAGACCTCGGTCGCGGATCCCGCGGGCGCGGTGCGTGCGATCCTGCTCGACGCGCTCGGCTCGGGCGTCGCGCGCCTGCAGGACGACGCGATCGCCGAGCTCGTCGGGGTGCGAGCGCTTCCGGGCGTGCTCGACGCGGACGGCGTGGTGGCGTTCGCGGCGCTCGCCGACGCGCCGGAGCTCGGTCTCACGCATCGGCTCGCGCTCGTCCGCCTGCTCGAAGGCGCGCCCGGCTTCGACGCGCCGCCGCGGCTGCGCGCGCTCGCCCACGAGGCCGGCGCCCAGGGATCCGGCCTCTCGCAGATGATCCGGGTGGCCGGCGCGAGCGACGACCCGGAGCTGCGCAGCTGGCTCGGCGCGCTCGCGGAGGATCCCCGCCCCTCGGTTCGCCGCGAAGCGCTCGCCGCGCTCGGCCGGTAGCGGCAAACGCTCGCCGTCCCAGAGCGACACTGTGTCGGGTCCGGAAGCCAGGGGCGTTAGAGGGCCGCGTCGAGCAGCTCTTGGGGTTCGTCTCGCGGAAGCAGCGCCCCTTCTTGGACCGAGATCCCGCCTATTGCGTGCGCTTATGCTCTCGACTTCGACGCCTGCCAGCGCGTAAGGTGAAGGAGTCGGGGCATTGGTACGCATTGGTACGGAACGGTCGCGCGAGAACGCGCTGGAGGTGTTAGATGACGGCCTTTCGCTGCTGCGTCGGAAGCGTGCTCACCGCAATCCTGCTCCTCGCGACCGGAGGCGCGGCCGCGCGAGCTGATTACGCCTCCTACGACGGGGCGCCGCGCGAAGACGTCGACACCAACCCCGCCACCGTCGTGACGCTGTTCGCGACCGAGGCCGGACCCATCGAGCGCGTGACCGTCCGCGTCCAGACCTCCGCCAAGTACTCCGACAATCTCGAGATCCAGCTCGTCCACGCGGGCGTCACGGTGACACTCTACGACGGGAACGGCGGCGATACGTCGGGCGCCGAGATCAATGCGGGCTTCGCCGACGACGCCGGCGGCGCGTACCCGACACCCGGCTCGGTGCTCGGCTCGGTCGCGCCCAGCCCGGGCAGCCTCGCCA
This sequence comes from uncultured Spirochaetales bacterium, assembly GCA_964353555.1. Taxonomy (GTDB): domain Bacteria; phylum Myxococcota_A; class UBA9160; order UBA9160; family PR03; genus PR03. Next base: position 11,123 of record CAYGWM010000103.1, on the reverse strand, counting down.
GCTTCATCGGGCGCGAGGCCTCGGGCGCCTGGGAGCTGCGGATCCGCAACAAGTATGGGAGCGCGGACGATGGGACCGACCTGCTGCTGTGGAACGTCGCGATTTCCTCGGGTCTAGCCGGCCCGCCCGTCGCTGTCGCCGTGTACGACGACGGGGCCTACGTCGATACCGTCGACGACGACGGGCCCGCCGACGCGGAATCGACCAACGTGCAGGCGAGCCTCGCATCGCTCGGCCACCAGATCTCGCGCTTCGACGGCACCAGCGCGGCGCGCTTCACGACCGGCCTCGCCGGCAAGCAGGTGCTGGTGGTCCCCGAGCTGGAGATCGGCGACCTCGGCGCCGCGCTCGACGAGAGCGCCGAGGGCGTGATCGCCGCGTTCGTGGCCGGGGGCGGCACGCTCGTCAAGATGGGACCCCGCGACAGGGACATCAGCTTCCTGAACGAGGTCTTCGGCTACGCGCTGGCCACGACCGTGCCGGTGGAGCCCTTGGAGCTGCGGCCCGGCGCGATCGGCACGCGTTTCCAACAAGGGCCAGGCCGCCTGCCCGATGTCAGCGCGACGGGGGCACTGACGGGACTGCCGGTCGGCGCGCGCCGCGTGTACGGATTCTCCGAGAGCAGCGACTCCATCGTCACCTGGATCCCGTTCGGCTCGGGCACCGTGGTCCACCTCGGCTGGGACTGGTACGACGCGGCGCCGCGCGGCGTCGCGGACGGCGGCTGGCTCGACGTGCTGAACCGCGCCGTGCTCGGCGAGGAGCGCGCGATCTCGACGCGCCCGGTGGCCGTCTTCGCGGACGGCGACTTCGTCGACCTCATCGACAGCGAAGATCCTGGCGTGGCCGAGGCGGAGGTCCCCAACGTGCAGGCGAGCCTCGCCTCGCTAGGGCACGAGGTGACGCCCTTTAGCGGGACGTCGCTCGGCAGGTTCCAGGCGGCGCTGGCGAGCGCCCGAACGCTCCTCATCCCGGAACTCGAGGTGGACGACCTCGCGGCCGCGCTCGGGACGGACGTCGAGGACGCGATCGAGAGCTTCGTTGCGGCCGGCGGGGTGCTGATCGTTCACGGCGACCCCCAGGGATACGTCGCGACCCTGCTGAACGGGGTGTTCGGCTTCTCGACACTTTTGGGTGCCGAACTGTACCCGGGGCAGCTCGCGCTCGGGCCGATGCTCACCGCCACACGCTTCGAGGGCGGCGTGACGAATCTGTACGGGAACGACGCCACGCTCGCGATCACGGGACTCCCCGCCTCGGCGCGCAGTATCTACGCGTCGCCCGCCGACGACATCGGCGTGGCGCTGATTCCCTACGGCGCCGGCAAGGTGATCTACCTGGGCTGGGACTGGTACGACGCGGCGCCGCGCGGGGCACAGGACGAGGGCTGGCGCTTCGTGCTCGACCGCGCGGTGCTCGAGTCGCCGCTGCCGGCGCCCGAGCCAGGCGCCGCGGCGCTCGCGCTCGCGGCCGTGGCCGCGCTCACCGCGCTCGCGGAACGCGGCAGACCGGGCAAGCGTGAAACGCGATGGGCTCGCGGTCGGCGTCCGGCGCACTAAGGCTGCTAGTGCAAACAAGCGTGGGCGACCGGGCATCGTGAAGCACGCTACACGCTCATCTAGGACGGTCTGGATGCGGTGTACCGGACGGTCGTGACGCGATTGGGAACTCGCAATGCGAAGGGGGAGCAAGCGATGAGCGAGGAAGAGCAACGAACCGGATGGTCGCGGCGCGAGTGGCTTCTTGCCAGCGCGGCCGGTGCAGGTGCGCTGTGGCTGGGCGGCGCAAAGGCCGCGATCGCGAAGGGCGTCGCGCGCGACGACGTGCCCGCTGATCTGACACCGGCCCAAGCGCTGCAACGGCTGCTCGACGGCAACAAACGCTTCGCTTCGGGCAAGCCGAAGGGACCGCACCGCTCGCTCGCGCGGGTGCACGAACTCGCTGGGAATCAGAGTCCGTTCGCGGCGATCCTGTCGTGCGCCGACTCGCGCGTGCCGGTGGAGATCCTGTTCGACCAGGGCTTCGGCGACCTCTTCGTGGTGCGCAACGCGGGCAACGTCGCGACGACCGAAGAGTTCGCGAGCCTCGAGTTCGGCACGTTGGTGCTCGGCGCCAAGGTCCTGCTGGTGCTCGGACATTCGAGCTGCGGCGCCGTCAAGGCCTCGATCGCCGGCGAACCGGTGCCCGGCCAGATCAGCGTGCTCTACCAGCACATCCGCCCCGCGGTAAACAGCGGCGGCGGCGATCTCGCGAAGACGACCGCCGACAACGTGCGCTTCCAGGCCGCGACCCTCGCGCAAGCATCGCCGGTGATCGCCGAACTCGTAAAGCAAGGCAAGCTGCAGGTCGCGGGCGGAGTCTACGACCTCGCCACAGGCGTCGTCACGCCAATCTCGCTCTAAGCGCTCCTGCGGTGCCGGGCGTCAAGTTATCGCGGCGTCAAGTTGTTCGAATAACCTGACAGAAAATAACTTGACGCCCGGCACTGCGTTCGATCCGTCGGCCTACCGCGTCGCTGCGTGGGCCGTCAGCACGCGCTCACCGTCGGCGCGATGCACGTCGAGCATGCCGTCGCGAACGGTCCAGGTCCTCGCCGACTCGATCGCGGCCACGAGTTCCCGCTCCTGCTGCATGACGCCTTCCCCGGGACATGCCTTGCGCGTCAGCGCCGCCGGGCCGATCGCGACCTGATCACCGCTTACGGTGTACGATGCGCGGAATCCATTGCAGCCGGTGTGACCCGTCACCACGCCCGCCTCGAAGGACAGCGTCGGCGCGGTTCCGACCACCGGGCTCACGACCGCGCTCCGGCCGTTGTTGAAGCCCGTCACCTCCCACGAGACGCCTTCGAGGCGCGGCGGCGGTTCCGCCTGGAAGACGAGCTCGGCGCCGGACTGCGCCGTCAAGCGGAGCTGCTCGCCGTGGACCGCGAAGCGGAGCGTCCCCGCGAGCGCCGTCCGCACGGACGTCTCGAGCGCCATCGCGGGCTCCGGGCACGCCATCATCGATCCGGCCAGTGGCCCGAACGTCAAGTTGTCCCCGTCGATGGTGTATGAGCCCATCAACTGGTTGCAGCCGGAGAAGCCGTCGACCCGGCCTTCTGCGAAGCGAACGTTGACACCGCGCTGTGCCGATGCGAGTGCCTTCGCGTCGGTTCCCGGCAGGCTCTCGAGCCGCCATACGGGTCCTTCGATCGCCGAACGCGTATGCGCTCCAGTCGGTGCTTCGGTCGTGTTCTTCGCGACGCGGCAACATCCCGCGAGAAATCTTCCGTCGGCGAGCGAGACGCGCGCCGTCACCGGGTGCTGCGTGTCAGACATGCCGTCGCTGCAGACGGAGTCGCGCAGGAACGCGACGACGTCACCGCCCTCCCCCGCTGCCGGCTTGCCACGCCAGACGCGCTCGGCGATCACGTCGATCCGCGTTTCACGGCCCCGGTACTCGACTGGCGGTGCGTCCGGGAACGCGAGTCGCGCAGTTCCCGGCTCCGGCAGCTCGAGACTCCACGAAGGCTCGTTGCCAAAGCAGATCAGCGAGGGCTCCTCGGCGACCGCAGGGAGCGCAGTCACCAGCGCAATGAGGGCCGCAGCACTCGTTCTCAGCATGACCTTGCGTCTCCGATAAAAGGGGAGGCCAAGACTACCCTGCCGATTACGTGAACGGGAGAAGCGCGATGCGTCCCGCACGCGAATTGATCGAATTCGATCGAGCCTTGACGAACGGGTCTTGAAGCAAGCACCATGCGGCCCGTCCGCTGGCCTCGCACACCGAGGCTACGCATGGAGGGACCGACGGAATGCGTACTCGAATCTGGACCGTGGCAACCGTTCTGATGTTGGGGCTCGTGCTGGGGAGCGCCGTAATCGCCCAGGTGCGGGTCACCGAGAAGGTAAACGTCGTCGCCACCGGCGAAATCACGGCCATCGACGCCGCGACGAAGAGCCTGACGGTCAAGAGCACGAACGATGAGGGCGTCGTCTACGTGGTCGCCGAGTCGGCCTCGATCATGAAGGGCGCGACGAAGCTGGCGCTAGCCGACCTCCAGAAGGGCTGGAGCGTGGCGATCAACGGCCACGACGACGGTACCCGCAAGCTGTTGACCTTGATCAAGGTCGTGAAGGCGCCCACGCCCTGAGGCGTAGCAGCCTTGCCAGATTGTTCTCGCGCCTGGGCTGGATCGGCTTCTGGGTGCAGGTCGTGGTGGGGTCGGTCCCCGCCATGCTGATGATCTACGTCTTCGCATTCGCCCGCGACACCGGTACTGGCACGCGCGGTGGGCTGCCGCTGGTCGAGTATCTGACGGTCTTCAGCCTACTGGTGCTGGCCTTCACCACGATCTGGTCTTACCGGTACACGCGGCTTGCCAAGCGGATCGCCGACCCGCAGCAGCGCACGTCGGAAGTGGCGCTGAATCGAGCGGCATGGACGGGCGTGGTGGCCAGCACGCTCGGCATCGTGTTCTCGATGCTGGTGATGCTCGTCGAGGTGTCGCACCTGTTGTTCTATTTCCTGCGGGCGCCGCAAGCGGGCGTTCCGGTGATCCAGACGACGGGGGGCGGGCCATCGAGTTGGGTCTCCGCCGCCGACATCATGAGCTTGATGGCGCTGATTCTCAGCCTCTGGGCGGAACTGGTCGTGCTGCTCTTCAGCCTCTGGTTGCTGTTTCGTACACGGGTGGCTTCCGCCGAGAGCGCAGCCGGCAGCGACCGCGAATGAAGCGGCGTGTCCCGGGTCGCTGCCCGAGGCGCGTGCATCTCGGAGCTTCGTGGAGGATCGGGCGCGTTTTCGCGCGCAGACGCTGCTGAATGTGGTACGAAAGCGCCGGTGCACGCGTGGGCCGCGGCTCGCGCCACAAAGAGGAGGGGGACTCTGATGCGATCGGGACGAATCTCGTGGCTGGCCAAGGGTGTCGGCCTAGCGCTCTTGCTCTCCATGTTCGCGACCAGCGCTCTCGCGCAGACCACGCCCTGGGATCAGAAGGCGGTGACCGCGATCGCTGTGAAGTTGGAGCGATCGCTCCGCGACCTGCGCGTCACGGTCCGGCGGAATCCGCAAGCGACCAAGGGATCGCCGATCCGGCGTGCCCAGTTCCAGGCGCGTGAGACGCTGGGGCTTCTCGTGAGCTCCTCGCGGCGGCTGTCGTCTCAGCTCCGCGCAGGCGAGGACCTCGACGCGACGCTGCCGACCTATCGACGGCTGCAGATGCTACGCCGCGACGCGGAGCGCTTCGGGCGCCGGGCCAATATCCCGACGCCGACGATGGAGCAGATCGTGGCCTCGAAGATTCTGCTCGATCAGCTCACGCCCTTCTACGCGCAGGCTGCGGCCGAAGAAGAAGCGGCCGAAAAGGCCGAGCCGGCGGCAGAGCCGGCTGCGGAGCCGGCGAAGACGCCGTAGCTGCGGACGACCGGCCGGGTCGCAGCCGATCGCGGTCGAGACTGCGACTCGGGCAACGCCCCTCTCAAGGGCTGGCCAGCACCAGCGTTCCCAGCAGCAGCGCCACGGCGAGCAGCGAAACACCTGCTACGGGCCATCGCCGCAGGAACTGGTCCGCGTGTTCCATCGCCTCGCCGCAGCGTCGGAATGCACGCGTCGCGGGTTCGACAGCGACCACCCAGTCGCCCTCGGGAATGCGCGGCAATCGGTGCCCGATGCGCCGCAGCGCGACGGCGAGCGCGGCGCCGATCACGATCGGCCACGACGCCTTCCAGAGCGACGCCGGACCGAGCACCTCGAGGATGCTGCTGCTCGAGACGGTCCGAAACAGCGCCCAGGGCAACGCGACCGCAGCGAACGCCGTCGCAAGCCACGGCATCGAGAGTGCGCGTGGCACGCGCTGCTCCGCGTCGCGCGGCGACGTGACGACGAGCCTGTGTAGGAAGTGCAACATCAGAAGCGTGCTGCCGGCGGATGCCAGTGTCGCGAGCGTTCCGACCGTACCTTCTCCGAGCGGCGCCTTCACCACCCACTTCGCGAGCATGCCGCCGGTGAGCGGCAGCCCCGCCAGACTCAGCGACAACACGGTCGCCGGCAGCAGCACGAGCCAGGTGCGGCGCGCCGAAGTCGTTGCTGCCACACCCAGAGCAAGGAACAGGCCACCCTTGACGAGGACATGGTGCGCCGCGTAGAAGCTCGCGGCGGAAGCCGTGCTGGCATCGCCGGCGGCCAGCCCCATGCCGAACACGGCAGCAAGTAGCCCCATCTGGCTCACGCTGGAGTACGCGAGCACCGCCTTCGGGTTTCGCTGCGTGATTCCGACCGCAACCCCGTAGAAAGCCGAGAAGAGTCCTGCGGCTGCGAGCGCCGTGCCCCAGCCCGGTTGCGGAGCGTCGAGCGGCAGGAAGCGGATCATCCCGATCACGCCGGCCTTGACCGCTGCGCCGCTCATGACCGCCGCAGCCGGAAACGGGGCCGCCGAATACGCGAGCGGCATCCAGACGTGCAGTGGCACGAGTCCGATCTTCAGCCCGAATCCCGCGATCAGCAGCGCCAACGTCGCATCGCGCCAGGGCGAGGTCGGCAGCGCCGCGACCGCGTCTCGGATCAGCAGGCTGTCGCCGGGCGTGGCGATCGCCAGCAGCACGAAGCCCATCAGCAGCGCAGCCTCGCCCAGCAGCGCGAGGCCGACGTAGATCCCCCCTGCCCGTTTCGCTTGCGACGTGCCGTCATGCACGACGAGTCCATAGGCCGACAGACTGACGAGCGCGAAGAACAGGTAGAAGCTCGCCAGATCCGCGGCGAGGAAGACGCCGATGTTGCCCGTGAGCGTGAGCAGCCACCATACGGCGAAGCGCTCGCGATTGGGTTTTTCGCGCAGCGCGACCGCCGCAAAGGCGCCCGCTGCGATCCACAGCAGCGCTGCAGCGCCGAGCAGCATCGCGCCGGGCAGATCGAGGCGAAGCGTCACGCGGAGCAGTGTCGCGGACAGCGAGAGCGCCGGATCGCCGATCGCCAATGACGCAGCCGCCAGCGCCGGCACCGGTGCGAGCGCCAGCAGCGCCGGCATGCGGGCCCGGAGCCGCGGTGACACACAGGCCAGCAACAGCGCGAGCGGCAGCAGCAGCGTGGCAGCCAGCAGCATGCGCGGATCCATCATCGCAGCACGACCTCCGCTACATGCGTGCGTCCGATCTGCAGCAACTTGGCGGGCTCGAGCGAAAGGAAGCCCAGCGAAACCGCGCCCAGCGCGAGAGCGAGCGCGATCGCCTCTCGGCGAATCGACACTTTTCTGAGACTAGCGAGAGATCCGCTCGCGTCGCCCCACAGCTGGCCGAGCACACGGAATACGTAGGCGCCAGCTAGCAGCCCGCCCGCGAGCATCACGACCGCCCACCACCACTGTCCGGCGTCGATGGCAGCCGTGAGCAACAACCACTTCGCGACGAATCCGCCGCTCGGCGGCACGCCCATCAGCGAGAGCCCGCCCAACGCGAACGCGATGACAGAGATCGGCAGCGCCCGGCCGATGCCGCCGAGTTCGGCGATCCGGTCGTGCCCGGCCGCCTCCGCGATCAGCCCGGCTGCCAGGAACATCGCGGCCTTGGCGAAAGCGTGGGAGACGAGTTGCATCCAGCCGCCGGTCCACGCCGCTCCACTCGCTGCCACTGCCGCGTCCGGACCGATCGCGAGCGGGAAGACGAAGAACAGGTACCCGATCTGCGCGACCGTCGAGTACGCGATCAGCAGCTTCAATCGCGTCTGCCGCAACGCGAGCACGCTGCCGAACAAGATGGCCGCCGCGCCCAGCGCGCCGAGCAGCTGCGCCGCCTGCTGAGGCAGCAGCCCGGGCATCACGTCGAACCACAGCCGAACGATCAGGAAGAAGGATCCCTTCACGACCAGAGCCGACAGCACGGCGCTCGCCGCCGGCGGCGCGCCGGCGTGCGCGGGCGGTAACCAGAGGTGCAGCGGAAAGAGCGCGGTCTTGGCCAGCAGGCCTGCCGTCATCAGCGCTGCGGCGAGCCATGTGACGCTCTGCGGCTGGATGCGGCCCGACAACAACGAGATGTCGAGCGTGCCGTAGGCGCCGTAGAACAGCGCTGCCCCGAGCAGATAGAACGCGGAACCGACCAGCGCGAAGAGCAGGTAGCGCAGCGCGGCCGCCAGCGTCTCGGCCCGGCCACTCATGCAGACGATCGGCACCGCGGCGAAGGTCAACAGCTCCAGCGCGACATAGAGATTGAAGAGATCGCTGCCGAGGAAGACGGCGTTCAGCGCTCCCCAGACCGCCAGCAGCAGCGTCCAGAACATCAGCGGTGCGCGCTCTTCGGGCGCCCCGCGTGGCTGATGGAACTCCGCGCGTCCGAAGAGCCCGGCCGCGCCGATCACGATCGCGGTGGTCACCAGCATCACCGCGGACAGCCCATCGGCGCGCAGCGCGACGCCGAGCGGCGGCTTCCAGCCGCCCAGCAGATAGAGCAGCGCATCGCCCGCGCGCCAGACGCCGATCGCGATCGCCACCGCGACACCGAGTCCCACCGGCATCAGCATCAGCGCGATGCGTTCGGCAAGCCGACCACCGAGCGCCAGCGACAGCAGCACACCCACGAACGGCAGGACGACTGCGAGTACCAGCAGGAAGCCACCCGCCGTCGTCGCATCGAAGGAGGCCCCCGGCTGCAGCATCAAGACTCGCTGTCCGCTTCGCGCGCCGCTTCCGACACATCGGAGCGTAAAGTCGCCCGTCCCGTCTCCTCGAAGAGCCGAACCACCAGTGCCACGGCCAGCGCGGTGGCCGAAAAGGCGACCACGAGCCCCGTGATCACCAGCGCCTGCGGCACCGGATCCCCGCCCATCCCGGCCGCCGCACCCCTGCGCGCGACAACCCCGAAGATCACGAACATGCCGCCACCGAGCAGATTGAAGGCGAGAATCTTGCGGAGCGGCTGCGGATGCACGATCAGCCCGTACAAGCCGAGCGCCACCAGCGCCGCCGCAACGACTCCGAAAAGCGTTGCTGTGTTCACGGTGGCTCTGTCCGTGCGGGCGGGCCTGCCACCAGCAGCGCAAGCGTCGCAGCGATGGAAGGCATCAGCGCCGCCTCGATGAAGAGGATCAGCGGCTTGGCGTAGCCCGCCGGGTAAGCGAGGAAGGCGCCTGCCGCGGCGAAGCCGAGAAACCCGACGGCAAGAAACGCGGCAGGCCCGGCGACCAGCACGAGCCGCAGCCACCGCCTGTCCACCGGAGGGGCATCCGTCAGCCCCGCCTGCTGGGCAAGAATCCACATGGCGGCCAGGATCGTCGCGGCCTGGAACTTGCCGCCGGGAGCATCCGCCCCGACCCAGAACAAATGGATTGCCACGACGATCCCCACCGGCGGCAGTAGCTGTGCAAGGAAGGTCAGCACGCCATCGCGGTGTACGCTGCTGCGCGGGCCGGGGCGACCACCCCAAACCCGGTCGGGCGCCAGTGACCACACACCGAGTAGTGCAAGCAACAGCACGACCGTCTCCAGCAGCGTATCGATCGCGCGGTAGGCGAGCAGAACGGCGGTGACTGGATTGCCGAGACCCGTCGCCGGAAGGTTCGCTGCAGCCTGCGGAGCGAGCGTAGGCGCCGGTTCGGGGAGCAACAGCACGATTCCCGCGAGTCCAGCGAACACCGACACGCAAAGGAGCGCGGCGACCACACGCAGCGTTGCCCCGGGCTGCTCGGCGTTTGCTACGGCTTCGGTAGCACGCAGACGCGCGGCTGCGGTGAGCAGCAGAACCCCCGTCATGCCGCTGCCGATCGCGGCCTCGGTGAGCGCCACATCCACCGCCGCGAGGCGCACCCACACGAGCGTCAGCAGCAGGCCATACGCGACGAAGCCGATCACCGCCGCCGTGGTTTCGCGCGCCACCAAGGTCCAGGTTGCCACGGCCAGCACCAGCGCGGCGAGGCCGAAGTCGAAAATCAGCTCGAGCGTCATACGGGCGGCTCGGCCGTCCGCGCGGCGCGCGCCAGCAGCTGGGTGACCGTCGCTGCCGCCAACTGGGCGAGTAGCCATACCGCGATCAGTTTCAGTGCGCCGAGCGGTCCGCCCGCCCGCGGCAGCAAGCCCAGCACCACGAGACCGAGCCCGAGGTTGTCCGCTTTGGTGAGCGCGTGCAGACGGGAGAGCGAGTCGGGGAAGCGGAGCAGCCCGACGGTTCCCGCCAGAAAGAAGAAGGCACCGGCCGAGACCGCGACGATGGTGAAGACGTCGAGCGCGAGGGTCATCGCGAGGCGCTCATCACGAACGCGACCGAGGAGAAGGCGGCGAGCAGCGCCAGCGCCAAGGCAACATCCACCACCCCGGAAATGTTCGTCGCCGCGGCGAGTAGCAGCAGCGCTGCAATGCCGCCCGTGCCGAGCAGCTGCCCCGCCATCATGCGATCCGTATTGGCCGGCCCGCGCAGCAGTCGGAGCAAGCCGACGGCCACCATCGCCACGACGAATGCGGCCGCGCCCAACAGGAACTCAGCCATCGCTCGAGCCCCATCCCAACACGCGCGCCAGCCGCGCTTCCTCCTCCTCGAGCAGCGCCACCACGGGTTGACGAAGATCGAGGCAATGCACGACGAGGTTCCCACTCTCATCTACACCGGACGGTACCGTGCCCGGCAGCAGGCTCGTGATCGTGCAGAACGTGTTGCACGCCGCACCCGGCGGGAATCGCAGCGGGCAGCGCACGAAGCCCGGCTGCAGCGGCATGCGCGGATCGAGCGCGCGCCAGGCGACATCGACTCCCGCGACGACGGACTGGCGCAGGAAGCGCAGCACGAATCCCAGCAGCGCGAACGGTCGCAGCTGCCAATCGCCAGCCGGGAGAAGGTGCAGGCTCGTCCAAGTCGCCGCGGCGACTGCGATCGCCCCGGCCGGGAGAGCAGCGGGGGCGGCGCCGGAGAGCATCAGCCAGAACCCCAGGAACACGGACGCACGCGGGAGGGCACCCCGCGGCACAACCGCCCTCGCGCCGGTGCGGGGGATGTTCACGAACGCGTCTCCGAAAGAAGTCCCGCGGTCGCCGCGTTGGGTGCGACGTCGGTCCCGTGTACGACATGCACGAAGGCGCCACTCAGACGGTCGCAGAGGCGAGCCTCCACACGAATCGGCCACCAGCCGTACAAGAAGATTTCGAGCGGCCGCCACATCGCGACCCA